>NZ_JBHLXJ010000036.1:0-162381 GCF_042432465.1 Affinundibacterium danionis
ATTGGTTATTCTTAACATGTTGCAGGTTTGTTTTTTTAGTCGGCAAACCGAGGTTAACACTCGTAAACCAATGCCTGCAACATCCCACAGCTTAGTCAAGCAAATTATTCCGGACACCAGTGCGCCTTCGCGGGAATGACAAACAACATGTCAGTCATCACGAAGCTTTGATTGCTGATCCTTGCACACCCGCCAGACTATCCAATATCTTAGTAATCGTTTCTTGCACCATATTCTCTACCCTAGGGTCAACACTGCCCGCATTCAACACCATTGAATTATTTTCCAACTGCTGAATGGCTTCCAATTGCGATAGATGCAATTTCAAAGCCTCAACATTCAAACGCAATGCGACATCGAGTTCGGATAATTGACGATGCAATTGCGTTTCCAACGCTTGCTCCAAGCGCAAACGTGCTTGCGCCAATTGACCATCATCTTCTAACCAAACTACTTGCTCACCTTTCGCTTGCATGCTGGCTTGCAATCGCTGCGTCGCAATTTGCTCCTGTTGGGTTTGTAACTGCGCGCTGATTTGCTCTTGCCCTGCGACTTCAATACTATTGAATCGCAGATCCACATCGGTGGTTGACGTGAACTTCACCAAAATCGCCACCATTTCTATCGCAAAAAACCAAGTCAACCACCAAATCAATTGAAAGCGCCGATTGGCATCATTCCTCACTAAATCTGCCACTGCAGCAAAGTCGGCAGCGAAGCCAGATTGTGCTGCGAGTGTAATTTTTTTCTCTTGTGATTCGCTGAGTGAGACTTCCTTTTGCTTAGCTTCTGCGATGTGGCTTTGTACCTGCTTTTGCTCGCTAAGCAGTACTTTCTTTTCTGCGCTTTTTTGCTGTTTCCATTCCATTAGTTTGGTTATTACTAGGCTATCAGCGTTTTGGCATGGCGCTTTTGCGGCATTGAGTTTTTGATTTAAGGCATCAATTTTTGCATCGAGTAAAGCATCGGACGCAGCCACATTTGCAGCCGCGTTTTTTTGCAACAATAAAGGTCGCAATTGACGTTGTATAGCAAGCTCGGTTTTCGCAAATGTTTGCCAACACACTTTGGCACGTTGGCGATATGCCGCCAAATCAGGTGGTTCGCTAGCAAGTGCTAGATCAACTTGTTTAATCGCGCCTTCTACCCTTGTTGCATCTTGACGCAAAGCTGGCAAACCGACCGCCAGTTGGGCTGACTGTACATTATCAATCAAACGAGTGCGCGCCATCTCTCCGACTTTGACATCTATCTCGGCACGATTACTTTCGACAAAAAATGGATACACCATGGTCGATGCCGATAACAAGGCTAACAAGCCGCGCCAGCTCAAGCCAAATAGCTTCTTCCACCACGCTGCATCCGCGCGAATACTAATCAGCATTTGCCTTTCTAGACACCATTGGAATACGGCCCAAATAATTCCCGTCGTAACCGCGCCCCATGCAGAAATGGTACTCATGGTCGCAAGCATGTGACCCATGCCATAACCAGAAAAGAGCGCAAAGAAGATGACTAAAGAGCCGATGCCATAATATTTATGACGACCTCGCATAAAACGATAAGTGCCCTGCTGATCACGCTCCTCTAACACCTCAACCGGAACTGCCGCTGATAAGGCGAGAAAACTAAGGGCGGCACGCCGCCACTGCCCATGATCAAATACAGGAGCAGAATTCACTGAAGCATGCATAGCGACCTCACATATTGCGGAATAAAACCATGAAGGGCTGACTAACGGTGAGCGTCTCAGGTCGTGTTTTTAACTTCACGATTCCTTTGCCCGTATCATCGCGAGCAATTGAAGAAATAGCTTTTAAATTGACGATGGTGGAACGATGAATTTGCTTAAAAATATTTGCGTCGAGTAATTCGAGTAATTCGCGTATAGGTTTGCGCAATAAAGATTCACCTTCGGCCGTCATCACGACCGTGTATTTATTATCGGCTTTAAAGTAAGCGACATCGTCAACCATGATCAATTTGGTTTCCGTCCCTGAACTAGCAGTTAACCAAACTAAAGGCTCATTTTTTTGCGTTGCTTGAAAGGCAGTCGCTACACCTAGGCTGCTCCCAACATTGAGTTGTTGTAGCAAACTGGTGACGGCATTTAGATCTTTTACAGCGCGACTTTGCAGGCGTTGCACGGTCTCTGAAAGTCTATCGTAACTGACAGGCTTTAACAGGTAGTCCACGGCGCCTTTGTTAAATGCATCAATCGCATATTGGTCATAGGCGGTCACAAAGACAATTTGCGTATGCGGACTATGCTCTTTCATGGCTTCTGCGATTTCTATTCCGGTCAAACCCGGCATACGGATATCTAAGAACGCTACATCAGGCTGACCTTCAATAATCGCTTCAAGCGCACTGGCTCCATCATCACAAGCAGCGATGATTTCCAAGCTAGGCCAAGCCTTGCCCAACTGTTCCAATAAGGCTTCTCGTAACAAGCTTTCATCTTCGGCGACGACACATTTAGGCATGTTGTTCTCCTTGGATAAAGGTGGTGGGTACATTAATCGTTGCGGCAACCCCTTTGGGGAAATTGGCCACAATGCCAAAACTAGCGGTGTTGCCATAAGCTAAGCGCAGACGCTCACGCACATTCCGCAAACCGATACCCGTCCCCGCGCCTTCCGCACTAAAACCTCGACCATCATCTGCAACCGTCAATGCCACATTATTTTCATGCGCGCGCGCCAAGATCCAAATCGTGCCACCGCCTGTTTGTGGTTCTAAACCATGCTTGATCGCGTTTTCCACTAGCGTTTGCAACATCATGCTAGGGAACAAAACCGGCTTCAAATAATCTGGTACTTCAATTTGCACTTGCAAACGTGATCCCATGCGAATTTTCATGATATCGAGGTAGGCGCGAGTACGTTCTAATTCCACACCAATGGTCGACGGCGTGTCTTCCGTTTTTGGCAAAGAATGGCGCAAATAGGTAATCAAATTGCCCAACATTTGATCGGCACTAGCAGGATCTGAGCGCGTCAAGATTTGTGCGCTCGCCAAGGTGTTGTATAGAAAATGAGGTTCGACTTGTGCGTGCAAAAGATTGAGCTTAGCGACGGTTAATTCTTTCTCTGTGACGGTTTGTTGCGTCGCTTCTTTTTCCGTTTTACGCAGCTCGGCAACACGGCGCGAAATCGCTCGTCCCAGCGCCATCGTATTTTCTAAATTGACGCCGCTATCCAAGATGAACCAATCAGTCCAACCAGCACGCGTTGGTTCGCAGATCATAATCACGCTACAAGCATCAATACCAGGGGATACCGTTGCATAAATTTGGTTGTCACCACTGTTCAACCATTTCGTGACAGGTAATTCACTCCAATAGTCATCATGAAATGGTGCTACTCGTTTAATCTTGGCGCGCACTTGCAAACTGTCGGCCGCACTATCGACACGTTCCGCTCCTGGTAATTCGCGAATCGAGGCCTCAATTAAAGCGAAAGCAGTATTTGCATCCAAAGGTAATTCAATTTGACGTCTGTGTCGATTCGCCAGCGTAACGGACGTCACGGTTTGATCAATCAAACGTACTCGACGAATATGCGAAGCAGCAGAAATTGCTGCAATAAATGCACCGATCACTAACAAAATCGGAACAAAATTAGGGGGGCTATTGCGAAACAAACCTTCAAATATGAATAGCACAATCAGTAAACCGCACATTCCCCACGCAATGCTCGTCCGCAGAACCAACATTAAGCTACTCCACATTTTATTCTCCTGAAAAATTCTATTAGTTCAATAAAGTCAATTGATACGACACCTGCCATGAGTGAAGAATAAAAGACGAATATGGAACTGATGGGTATTATCCGATGAAAGACAAAAAATAGAGATAAAACCGAAGAATGAAGGTGTAAAAATCTTCGATCACTTGGACTTTAAGAAGCGCCAAGTTACACTGCGCTACCAAGCGTTGATCAAACACTGATCAAACGCTGCACAATCCCTGATTAAGACTTAGCTAACTATCATTAACATGAATTCAAGTCGCCGCCTTTTTTTACAGCAAACTGCTCTTGCCAGTTTCTCGACCATTGCAACTTCAGCTGGTTTTGCTAGTAGTCTGGTACAAGCAGAAAGTAATACAGGAATGCGCCTGATTTTGCTAGGCACCGCTGGTGGTCCGACGCCGAAAAAGAATCGTGCAGCGCCTGCGCAAATGATACTGATCAACGGCGAAGCTTATGTGATTGATTGCGGCAATGGCGTTGCACAGCAAATCGTCAAAGCTGGCGTGAAATTATCAGCCGTGCGCCATGTTTTTCTGACTCACCATCATTCCGACCACAATGCCGATTATGGCAATCTGATGCTGTTAGCGTGGGCGGCGGATCTGAATCATCGTATTGATACTTACGGACCAGCGCCCATCAAACGCATGACTCAGCAATTTCTAGCTTTGAATGATTTTGATATTCAAACTCGCATACAAGATGAAGGTCGTCATCCACTCAAGGCCTTGATAGTTCCTCATGAAATTCCACACTCTCTAAAGAATGGTAGTCTTGTTCTACAAAATGAGCAAATCAAAGTCACAGTGAGACAAGTCGAACATCCACCAATTAGGTCGGCACTAGCTTATCGCTTTGAGCATGCAGGAAAATCTATCGTGATTTCTGGTGATACAACTTACTCAGAAAATCTTGTCCAGCTAGCGAAAGATGCTGACGTGCTAGTTCATGAAATCATGCACACACCCGCCTTAGATCAATTGCTCGCGACTGAACCCAATGCGACAAGATTAAAAGAACATCTACTCGCGAGTCATAGCACGGCAGAACAAGTTGGACGAGTGGCAAGCGAGGCCAAGGTCAAGAAACTCGTACTATCGCATTTTGTACCTGGTGGCTATCCTTATCTTGAAGATAGCATTTGGCTGAACGCGGTACGGCCTTATTTCGACGGAGAAATTGTCGTCGGCAGTGATTTGATGGAAATCGCGGTGTAGAGATTGACTCAGATTTTCACTTGATTCGCCTTCGATATTTTCACGGCGCTCATACAAAAATATCTGCGTGACTAGTATGCTTTGCGATTAGCAAGCTTACTTATGCTCTTTTGCTTTTTCCTGCATCAAGTCTTGCAATAAGGCCGCGATATCGCGACGTTCAGATTCGACAGCAAAATCATAAGCAGTCCAACCCAACATATTTTTAAGCGAAATGTCTGCACCTTCGGCAATCAAAAACTTTACGACATTTATTTCACCACGACGCGCTGCAAGCATCAATGGCGTGGTCTTATTGGGCGTTTCTGCATCGATGTAGGCGAAACGAGCAATCAGCATTTCAACGATGTCGAGACGTCCAACGACGGCGGCATAATGCAATGCAGTCCAACCTGCTTGATTCACCTGCGCACCCGCTTCGATTAAGCGTTGCACAGTTTCTTTTTGCTCTAGATAGGCGGCTAACATGATGGCCGTGTCGCCATTCTTAGCACGGTGATCGAGTTGAATTTTCGGATGCATCAACAAATAATCAAACACTTTTTGCGATTGTTCTCGCACACTGATCATCAACAAAGTTTCGCCGCGATCACGTTCTGCCAAATTCACATCACCATCGTGCTCGGCAAATTGTTTAATCGTACGCAGGTCATCAAATCTTGCTGCGCGAATGATTTTGTCTGACTCAGAAGATGATGTTGGAGATGATGATTGCGCCCAGATGAGCGGAGAGAATACAAACAAAACAAACCAAATAGTCAGGCGACTACATTGACGAAGCTGGCTAGTTAGTTGAAGTTGGTGCATGAAATTTCACGCTCCTCAATTGGCTCGCGCAAATTGAAATAAATCAAAAAAGTTTTTCGTGGTTTGTTCTTGCACTTGTTTCAGCGGTAGCTCTTTTAAATCCGCCAAAAACTCGCCCACATGTTTTACAAAACCAGGTTCATTCATTTTGCCACGATGCGGTGCGGGTGCCAGATAAGGAGAATCCGTTTCTATCAAAATTCGCTCTATCGGCAGCGCTTTCGCTACGGCCTGTAAATCTTTAGCGCTCTTAAAAGTTAAGATTCCTGAGAAAGAAATATAGAATCCCATCTCCACTGCAGCTTGCGCCACTTCTAAAGATTCGGTGAAGCAGTGCATCACACCCGCCACACCGCCCTGATCGGTGCCTGCACCCTCTTCTCGCATAATACGTATGGTATCGTCCGCCGCTGCACGCGTGTGAATAATCAAGGGTTTGCGACTTAAGCGTGAAGCCCGAATATGCTGGCGAAAACGCTCACGCTGCCATTCCAAATCACCCTTCAATCGAAAATAATCTAAACCTGTCTCACCAATCGCAATGATCTTAGGATGCTGCGACAACTCAACTAAACGCTCAGCACTTGGATCTTCAGTATCTTCGTAATCAGGATGCACGCCAACCGACGCGTAGATATGTGGATACTGTTCAGCAAGCGCCAAAACTTGCGGAAAATCGGGCAAATCAACCGAAACACACAACGCATGGGTGACGCCATTGTCTTCCATACGTTGCAAGAGCTCAGGCATACGCGCTGCCAATTCTGGGAAGTTAATGTGACAATGAGAATCGATATACATGGTGAAAATTTCCTGCTGAATTTGAATGCAACTTTGAGCTACAGATTGTTAAGGCGTTTTTCGAGTAACGCTCGCAGTTCGCTGTTCGCTGTGAGGTTCGCGACTTTCTTACGCTAGCTTAGCGAATGGATGCGCGACCCAACTAGCGATTATGAATAAGATTGAGCACCGCTTGTGCAGAAATACTCGCTGTATCACGCAACAAATCCTGATGCATATCGGTAAAGCGTTGCTTCAATCGTTTTTGCAAAGCGACATCGTTGAGTTGCTGCCACAAAGCATCCGCCATATTTTGCGGTGTTGCTGCGGATTGCAAAAATTCGGGAACCAAAAAATCTTCGGCAATAATGTTCGGCAGACCTATCCAAGGCTGGTAGCCCATGTGCTTTAGTACATGCCAAGATGCTGCCATCATTTTATAGGCAATGACCATTGGCTTCTTAAATAAGGCGACTTCCAATGAAGCCGTTCCCGACGCGACCAACACGACATCGGCAGCGGCAATCGCCGTGTGCGACTTGCCTTCCATTAGCAAAATCGGCACTTCATCCAATTGTGCGGCCAAGACCAACTCGGAATAATATGCTCGCTGTTTCGCACCAACCATGGGCACCAAAAATTGCAAATGCGGATCGCGTTGTAAAAGTAATTTTGCCGTCGCAATAAACGCCGTCGTATTGTATTTAATCTCCGACATACGACTACCAGGCAAAATGGTCACAACGCGCGCGTCGGCTTCGAGACCAAGTTCCTCACGCGCCGCTTCCACATCCGGCTCCATTGGTATCACTTGCGCCAAAGGATGCCCAACATAGGTCGCGGGAATGCCTGCCTTGCGATAAATCTCTTCTTCAAACGGAAAGATCACCAACATATGCGAAACCGCTTCGGCGATCTTTTTGATTCTGCCGCCACGCCAAGCCCAAATCGATGGACTGATGTAATGCATGGTCGGAATCCCAGCACGCTTGAGTTGAACTTCCAAATCCAAATTAAAATCTGGCGCATCCACACCGATAAACACCTCAGGCTTTTCGTCCAACAACTGCGCCATTAATTGTTTGCGTATCCCGGAAATTTCGCGATAGTGTATTAACACTTCGAACAAGCCGCGGACCGACAGCTTCTCCATAGGATAATCGCTTTGAAATCCGTACTCCGCCATGTGCTTACCTCCGATTCCATGCATCAAAGAATCGGGTAATTGCGGACGCAGGCCCGACAATAAGCGGGCTGCCAGCATATCGCCAGAGGTTTCTCCGGCGACCATAGAAATAATAGGACGAGTCACAATGATTGGGCTGTGCTAATGAATCGACTTAACGCACGATACCGCGCGTTGAGGTGTCGAGGAATTGACGGAATGTCGAAATGTGTTCAGCGATCTCTGCCGTTTGCGCGGCAATTTCCTTGTCCAATTCCGCTTTTGCTTCGTCTAAAGTCAAACCCGATTTGTACAAGGTTTTATACGCTTGACGTATCGCAGAAATTTGTTCACGACTAAAACCGCGACGTTTCAAACCTTCTATATTAATGCCATGCGCAGCGGCTGGATTACCATTCAAAATCACAAATGGTGGTACATCTTGGGTCAAACTCGTGCTCATACCTACCATCGCATGCGCACCGATTTTGCAGAATTGATGGACGTTGGAGAATCCACCCAAAATCACCCAATCACCAATATGCACATGGCCCGCTAAGGCTGCATTATTCGCGAAAATTGTACGATTGCCGACATGGCAGTCATGCGCAATATGCACGTAAGCCATAATCCAATTATCACTACCCACGCGTGTGACACCACCATCTTGCACCGTACCTAGATTAAAGGTGCAAAATTCACGCACCACATTGCGATCACCGATCTCTAACAAAGTTGGCTCACCCGCATATTTCTTATCTTGCGGCGCAGCGCCAATCGAAGAGAATTGGAAGAACTGATTGTCTTTACCTATCGTCGTATGACCTTCAATCACCACATGCGGTCCAATCGTCGTACCGGCATCGATCCGCACATTGGGACCAATAATTGAATAGGCACCAACTTCAACACTAGAGTCGAGTTGTGCTTTGGGATCAACAATTGCGGTGGAATGAATCGCCATCTTTATGCTCCTGTAGAAGCGCTAGTACCTGTTGCGGCTGCGGTTTTCAGTTCGTCGTTGGTGGTGCGTAATGTGCACATTAATTCTGCCTCGACCGCCAATTGGCCATCCACCGTTGCCACTGCTTTGTATTTCCAAATGCCGCGCGCAACGCGTAAGATTTCCACGTCCATCTTCAATTGATCGCCGGGACCTACAGGGCGTTTAAAACGAACATTATCGATACCCACGAAATACACGATCGTATTTTCATCTGGTTTTTGGCCCATCGTCAGGAAGGACAAAATCGCCGCCGTTTGCGCCATGGCTTCTACCATCAACACGCCAGGCATCACAGGCTTATTTGGAAAGTGACCATTAAAAAATTCTTCGTTTGCTGTGACATTCTTAATCGCTGTGATTGATTTGCCGCTTTCCCAAGTCAACACGCGATCAACCAACAACATCGGATAACGATGTGGCAGGTATTGTTTAATCTGGTTGATGTCTAAGCTTTTATCGATGTTTTCCATACTATTCTTCTGAGTTAGAGGTATTTGAATGTTGAATCATGGTTGCGGAAGTCTGTGCTTTGACAGTCTTCTCTAATTGTTTGAGTTTGTCGCGCATGCTATCGAGATTGCGCACGATCACTGCGGTTTTCTCCCAGTCGGCATTTTTTGCCAAAGGATAAAAACCCGTGTATTGACCAGGTTCTAAAATTGAGCGCGACACCATACTGCCCGATGAAATATGCACGTTATCGATGATGGTCAAATGCCCCAGAACCATGGCCGCACCGCCAAAAGTACAGTTCTTGCCGATCTTGGCGCTGCCAGCAACGCCAACACATCCGGCCATCGCGGTATTTTCGCCGATATGGCAGTTGTGTCCAATTTGGATTTGATTATCGAGCTTGACGCCATTTTCGATAATTGTATCGGCCAAGGCACCGCGATCTATGCTGGTATTGGCACCAATCTCCACATCATCGCCAATCACGACACGGCCAGTTTGTGGGATCTTGAGCCACTTGCCTTTTTCATTAGCAAAGCCAAAACCATCGGCACCAATCACCGCGCCAGAATGAATGATGCAACGCTGACCGATAATGCAATCGTTATAGATACTAACATTCGCATTGATTTGGCTATGATCACCTATCGATACGCCACGACCTATTGACACACCGGCGGCGATCACCACATGCTCGCCAATCACTGCACCCGCTTCTATTGACACATGCGCTGCAATGCTCGCACTGGCTGCCACTTCCGCTTGCGGGCTTACCCACGCTGACGGATGTACACCGTGAGTTGCCGCGATAGAATTGATATCGAAAAAGTGCTGCGCAGCTTTCGCAAAATACACGTAAGGATTCGCTGTAATAATGCGCGCGCCTTGGTAGGTATCGGCTAATTGTAGATGATCTTGTTCAGACAAAATCAAAGCGATCGCCTGCGTTTTTTCCGCTTGCGATCTGAATTTGGAATTAGAGAGGAAGGTGATATGACGATCGCTCGCATCACTTAATGGGGCAATGCCGACGACCTGAATATCAGGATTACCAATTAACTGACCACCGAAGCGATCGACTAACTCCCCTAGTCGAATGCTTTTATTTGTCATTTTTATTTGGAAAGTGCTTTCAGTACTTTATCTGTAATGTCGATGCGCGGATTGATGTAGGCGGCATCTTGTACGACCAGATCAATCTTTTCAGCCTCAGCAATTTGTTTAACGACTTTCAGAGCACGCTCGGCTAAGGCGTTTAACTCTTCTTGCTTGCGCTGACCTAAGTCTTCATTGAAGATACGTTGCTTGCGGTTAAATTCTTGATCAAGATCCGTCAATTCACGTTGGCGTTTAATACGATCTGAGTCAGATAAACCTGGTGCGTCTTTTTCGAAACGGCGCACCAGTCCACGCCAACGCTCATTAATGTCATCCAGTTCTTTTTTGCGACGGGAAAATTCCTGTTCAATTTTTGAAGTCGCTACTTTGGCCGGTAAAGACTCATTTAAAACACGCTGACCATCGAAGAACGCAACGCGAAAATCCTGTGCCTGCACCTGAGCCATCACCACCAATGAAACAGCCGTAAGCAAAGCACGGCGTATGAATTTGGACGGATAAGATATTTGATTCAAAATATTCTCCACATTACAAACTTCAAAATTGCAAACAATAAATAAAACGATCTAGAGTTACGCAAATTATCATCAATTAGAAACCTGTGCCCATCGTAAACTGGAAGCCCTGACGTTTATCTTCAGGTTTCGCATTTAAAGCCTTACCGAAGCTCAATTTTAATGGTCCCATCGGAGAAATCCAGCTAATTCCCATACCAACTGAGGTTCTTAAATCCTGAGCACGGATTTTTTGTCCTTCATCAAATACATTACCTACGTCAAAGAAGGTAAACCAGCGTAAGGACTTATCTGCGCCAGGGAATGGAATTTGTAGCTCAACATTACCTACCAGACGGGTTGCACCACCCAAGGTATCGCCACGTGGATCTTTAGTTCCTAAAGAGCCTGGTTCATAGCCGCGCACTGAACCAATACCGCCCGCATAAAAGTTTTTAAATACAGGATAAGGCTTACCGGCCAAACCATGTCCGTAGTTAATTTCACCATTCATTGCCAAAATCACTGAGCGATAAATCGGTTTGAAATACTCATGTTTGTAAATCGCTCGGTAGTATTTAAACTCACCAAATGCAGATACTTCAAGATTAATCCTTTGGTAGCGACCAATCGATGGTGTCAAGACATTATCTCGGCTATCGCGCTGCCATGCCGCGGATAAAGGTATTGAATTATTTGTCGCGGTACCGACACCATACAATGGATTGGCTGGCTCTTTAATGACATCTTTCCCGCCAAAGTCTGCAACATACTTCAAATAGCGATATGGGCTATCGGTATAAGTATCAATCTTAGAGCGTTCCAAGCCGATACCGAAAAATACGGTATCAAGTTCTGAAAACGGCACACCATAACGAATGTTGCCGCCAGAAGATTGAATACGGTAGTAACCATAAGAGCCAATCGGCGGCAATGAGGTACGTACATAGGCATCGATACTGCGACTAATACCATCGTCAGTCGCATACGGATCAACGTGCGTCAAAGCAATCGTACGATTATATTTGCTGGTATTAATATCGAGACCGATGGTATCACCGCTACCAAAAGCATTCACCTGTTGAACCGAACCAGTGATAGTAATTTTCTCTGCACTGGAATAACCAGCACCTAACATGATGTTGCCCGTTGGTTTTTCGGTTACTGTCAAATTCACATCTACTTGATCAGTGCTAGTTGGGACTTCTGGCGTATCAATCGTGACTTCTTTGAAGAAGCCTAGATATTCAACGCGGTCACGTGAAATTTTAATTTTTTCACCGTCATACCACGAACTCTCAAATTGACGGAATTCGCGACGAATGACTTCATCTCTGGTACGCGTATTGCCCGCCAAATTGATGCGGCGTACATAGACACGCTTGCCAGGGTCGACAAAAACAGTAAAGGCGACTTCTTTTTTCTCTTTATCAATCAGAGGATTGGGATTAACGTTGGCGAAGGCATAACCAAAGTTGCCCATACGATCGGTAATCCGTTTTGTACTATCTGTCAAACGTGCCGCATTATAGGTATCACCTTTTTTTAACAATAATAATGAGGACAATTCTTCTTCGCGACCAAAGGTTTCACCTTCAATCTTGACATCAGAGACGGTGTATTTATCACCCTCGTCAATATTAATTGTGATGTAAATTTGCTTTTTGTCGGGTGTGATAGAAATCTGTGTGGAGGAAACCTGCATCTCCAAATAGCCACGATTTTGGTAGAACGAACGTATGGTCTCAATATCACCAGAAAGTTTTTGCTTGGAATATTGATCTGCTTTTGAATACCAGCTAAACCAAGTTGGGGTACTTAAGGCCAATAACTCTTTCAACTCGCCATCTGAAAACGCTTTGTTTCCAATAATATTGATTTGAGCGATCTTCGCAACATCACCCTCATCCACGGCAAATGTGACATTGACACGATTACGTTCAATGGGGGTAATCGTGGTCGTAATACGAGCACCATATAAACCACGAGACAAATACTGTTTCTTAAGCTCTTGTTCAGCACGGTCTACAGTCGCTTTATCAAAGATACGGGTTTCACCGACGCCAATATCTTTTAAGGCTTTGACCAATTGGTCTTTTTCAAATTCTTTAGTCCCTGTGAAATCCACAGTAGAAATAGTAGGACGTTCATCCAATAAGACGATCAGAACACCATCCTCTACTTCAATCTGAACATCTTTGAAAAAACCAGTGGCAAACAAGGCCTTGATCGTTGCAGTACTTTTTGCATCATTAAAGACTTCGCCAACGCGCACTGGAAGGTAACTAAAGACAGTACCAGCTTCGGTTCTTTGCAGACCTTCAACGCGAATGTCTTTGACAGTAAATGGTTCAATCGCGGCCGCCTGACCGGAACACAGAGCTAATGCAGCAAGTGCGAGAAGATGACGAGGGAAAGCTGGCAAAGTAAATTTCTCAAATTGTAATTTCATTGGGGTTTTTTCAGTCTCAATATTTCTACTTGGTTGCTACTCGTTTGTCTTAAATTCAAGCCTGTGAACTCGAATTTAGAATATTGCTCACGTCAAACTGAGTATTATGACATTAGTCGGACAATATCATTAAAAAAAGCGACAACCATCAAACACAACAATACAGCTAGCCCTCCTCGCTGCGCCATTTCTGCATATTTATCTGGAATTGGCCTTCCAGTTAAAACTTCCAGCGAATAATACAACAAATGCCCCCCGTCTAGCACAGGTATAGGCAGCAAATTCATTACACCAAGGCTAATACTGATTAATGCAATGAAACTAATATAGCTGATCAGTCCAATTCTCGCAGTTTGCCCAGCATAGTCGGCAATTGTCAGTGGGCCAGTAATATTCTTCCAAGAGACGTCACCCAACAGCATATTGCCTATCATTTTTAGTGTCAGTACACTAGTTTGCCAAGTTTTGGATGCGCCTTTTGCAATTGCTTCCAAACCACCATAGCTGACCGTCGTCATTTGCACGTCATTCGCTGGACGTACCTGAATACGGCCTACTGTTTTTCCGTTTTCTTGCTTGGATTCGGGCGTTATCTGGACTTCGAATTCTTCGTAGTTTTGCTTCGGGCCACTGACTAGCATAGTTAAGGTCTTGCCTGGCGAGGCACTAATAATTTCCACCAATTCAAGGCCGTCAAGTATTTTGTGGTCATCAATTTCTAGGATCTGATCACCCGCCTGCAAGCCCGCCTTTGCCGCCGGACCATTAGGTGTTACTTCCAAAATGCTGGCAGCTCCTCGATACAGGCCAATGCCCATTTTGCTCAGAAAGTCAGCTTCCAGATCGCTTGCACTCAATTGACTGGTCGGCAACTTGATTTCCAAGTGGTCCATGCTGGTTGTGCGATCTCGATTAGGACGTTCGAACGCGAGTACAGCATCTTGTTGATTCAAACCTTTTTGCATCAATTTCCAACGCAGATCAGACCATGACTGTACGGCTTCGCCATCAACGCTCAAAATATGATCACCATGACGCAAGCCGGATTGGTAGGCTATAGAACTTTGTGAAGCAATACGAAGCTTTGCGATGGGATCGGCAATACCTACCATAAACAGCGCAGAAAATAAGACTATGGCAAGTAAGAAATTAGTAATCGGCCCCGCAGCTACGATAGCAATGCGCTGCCAAACTGACTTACCGGAAAAATCTTCACGTAAATCGTCTTCGGTCATCTCCGATTTAGGCACCTCTCGCGAATCTAACATTTTCACGTAACCACCCAGTGGAATTGCCGAAATAGTCCATTCAGTAGGACTATTGCTAAACTTTTTAGTGAAAATGGGTTTTCCCATGCCTATGGAAAAACGTAATACGCGCACGCCGCACCACCGTGCGACTAAAAAATGGCCGAGCTCGTGAAAGATAATTAGACTACCCAAGGCAAAAACAAATGCCAGAATTGTTTGGATCATCTGCATAGAATTTAATGCCTTAATTGAGAAATATAACGCTGTGCGACTTGCCTTGCTTCGGCATCGATTTCCAAAATCGACTCTAGCGTATTCGTCGCTTGCATTGGAATTTTTTCTAAGGCGTACGCAATAACTGCCTCGATTTGCATAAAACCTAGCGCCGAATTCAAAAACGCATCGACCGCTACTTCGTTGACTGCGTTCAATACCACGGGCGCAGAAGCACCTGCGCGCAAGGCTTCATAGGCCAGACGCAAACAAGGGAAACGTTGAAAGTCCGGCTGATGAAAATTCAATTGCAAGAATTTACTTAAATCCAGAGCTTCTACGCCAGACGCGATTCGTTCTGGATAAGCTAAACCATAAGCAATCGGGGTACGCATGTCCGGATTACCTAGTTGAGCTAACAAGGAACCATCCTCGTAGGACACCATAGAATGCACCAAGCTTTGCGGATGAATTAGTACTTCGATTTTATCCGGCGCAGCGCCAAACAGCCAGTGCGCCTCAATAACCTCTAGCCCTTTATTCATCATACTCGCAGAATCGACTGAAATTTTACGTCCCATAACCCAATTGGGATGAGCAATAGCCTGTTCTGGTGTAACGTCATGCAAAGACGCGACGTCTCGATTTAAAAATGGCCCACCAGACGCTGTTAGTATAATTTTTGAGATACCGCTATCAGCAAGGTTTCGTTGAAATCCTGCCGGCAGACATTGAAAAATGGCATTGTGTTCGCTATCGATCGGCAACAAATTCGCACCACTGCGCTGTACCGCATCGATAAACAATTGGCCCGACATAACCAACGCTTCTTTGTTTGCTAACAAAATACGCTTACCCGCACGCGCTGCCGCTAAGGATGCTGGCAGTCCTGCTGCGCCAACTATCGCAGCCATGACTACGTCACACTCATCGGCACTAGCGACTTCACACAGTGCTTGAGGACCGTATAAGACTGTGGTTTTGGGGGAGGCTTGGAGTAGGTGTTTTTCCAATTCTTGTGCTAATTCGGCTGTTGCAACTACCGCATAAGCAGGATGAAACGCAGCGCATTGTTGTGCCAGCTTCTCAATTTGCGTGTGCGCTGTTAAAGCAAAAACTTGGTAGCGCTCAGGATGGCGTGCAATCACGTCTAAGGTAGAAACCCCAATAGAACCCGTAGCACCTAAGATGCAAATTTGTTGTTTAAGCATAAATCTCGCTATATCAAGCTGTCATTGTGGCGAAGTGATTTGTTTGTTGCATAAAATAGCACGATCACCTTAACCACTTATTACTTATAGACTCCAAACTGAGACTAATAAAGCTGCTAATGGCAAAACAGGGATTAGCGCATCAATACGATCCAACACACCACCATGACCTGGCAATAAGTGGCTACTATCCTTGAATCCTACGCGACGTTTGAGTAAGGACTCAAATAAATCGCCAACAACACTCGCAACAGATATCAGGCACATACTAAGAACCATGACCAAGCCACCTTGGCTGGCATAGATTTTATACGGCAAAGTCTCATGTAAAGCGGGAACAAAAACACATAGCCCGGCAAACAAAATAACGACAATCGCACCACCAATGGCACCTTCCCATGATTTGCCAGGCGAAATACTCGGTGCTAATTTACGTTTCCCCATCGCTTTGCCGACAAAATAAGCACCACTATCTGCAATCCATACTAAGACTAATGTCGATAAAAGTAATGTCGTAGATTTACCGAACAAATAATTCATCGCTATAAAACAGCCAAAGATGGCGACCGCGTACACACCACTAATCAAACCGCTAGCAAAACTGGTCACAGCAGGCAAACCAAACTTTAAACTAGGTATCAAACCAAATACCCAAAAAAGCACACAGACGGTAAATAAAGTTGGCAAAGAAAAGGTTGTAGTTTGTAAGGACAAATACACGAAGGCCAAAGCCCAAACGATAGAAATGGGAATCGCTCCTGGCTTATTAAATAAACGCTGACTTTCCCACATGGCTGCGGCTAAAAATAAACCTGCTGCAGCCGTAAAGGCGATGGGAGATCCCGACATTAGAATCGGAATTAAAATACATAACAGGACAAGAGCTGTGATAACGCGTGTTTTTAGCATGATGGCGAATATTACTCGTTAGATGGACAACTAATGGGCGACTAAGTGAAACTTAAGCGAACTAGTCAGTTGTTGATTATTCGACTCACTCAGTTTTTGATGCACCAGAAACTTGAGCACTAGTACGCCCAAAACGACGCTCTCTGGCTTGATAAGAGTGGATCGCTTCATCTAATGCTTTGGCATTAAAATCAGGCCAGAAAGTGTCGGTAAAATACAGCTCTGTGTAGGCCAACTGCCATAGCAAAAAATTAGAAATACGCGTTTCACCACCAGTGCGTATAAACAAATCTGGCTCGGGCGCATACGCCATCGACAAATGTGATTCCAACATTTCTTCGGTGATGTCATTCTGACTCGGATTCGCCGAAGTCAATTTATTAACCGCCTGCACAATATCCCAGCGACCACCATAATTCGCACAAATTGTTACTGTTAAGCGTGTATTGGCAGCCGTCAATTCCTGCGCCTGCTGTATAGCTTCTTGCAACGGTAGATCAAAGCGCGACAAATCACCGACAATCTTGAGGCGAATGTTATTGTCGTGCATCTTCTTCACTTCTTTTTCCAAGGCGGTCACAAACAGGCGCATTAGCAATGACACCTCGTCCGCGGGACGTCGCCAATTTTCAGAACTAAAAGCGAACAAAGTCAAAAATGAGATGTCGCGTTTAATACATGCTTCGACGATGCCACGTACCGCATCAACACCTTTAACGTGCCCAGCAACTCGTGGCAAAAAACGTTTGGTCGCCCAACGCCCATTGCCATCCATGATAATGGCAATGTGCTTCGGCATCAGTCCCGCGTCTGGGACTGTTTTCGTTGAGCTTAAATGATTCATGAAACTCCGGATGTAAATAAAAAGAAGAATGACACCACAACTTAAACGGTCAACACTTCTTTTTCTTTTTCAGCCAAGAGCTTATCTACTTCAGCAACAAATTTGTCGGTCAATTTTTGAATATCGTCTTGAGCACGACGTTCATCATCTTCAGAAATATCTTTATCCTTCAACAATTTCTTCAATGACTCATTGGCATCACGGCGTATATTGCGCACTGCAATTTTAGCGTCTTCACCTTCCGTTTTTACCAACTTCACCATTTCTTTACGGCGCTCTTCTGTCAACGGTGGTGTAGGCACGCGAATCATGTCGCCTTGCGACGCTGGGTTCAAACCTAAGTCAGACTCGCGAATCGCTTTTTCAATCACAGTCAACATTTTCTTTTCCCAGGGCTGAACACCAATGGTGCGCGCATCGATCAACGTAACGTTCGCCACTTGAGAAATATTGGTAGGAGAACCGTAATAGTCAACCATAACATGATCCAAAATACCAGTATGGGCACGCCCAGTACGCACCTTAGATAAATTAGACTTCAAGGTTTCTATCGATTTTTGCATGCGCTGGTCGGCGCTACTTTTAACACTGGCTACTGTCATGATTTACTCCTAAACTAAACGAGAATGAGAGCTTGCGCTCTCATTGGCCTCAAAACAAATTAAGTTTGCTGTAACAAGCAAGGATCGCAAAGCGATCCAAAACGGCGCATTATACGTGGACTAAGGTACCTTCGTCTCCACCCATAATCAGATTTTTTAAGGCGCCCGGTTTAACGATGGAAAATACTTTAATTGGCAACTTCTGATCACGACACAACGCAAAAGCCGTTGCATCCATGACCTGAAGATGGCGTGAAATCGCCTCATCAAAAGAAATAGTGGAATAGCGTGTTGCAGACGGATCTTTTTTCGGGTCTGCGGTATAAACGCCATCGACTTTAGTGGCTTTCAAGACTAATTCTGCGCCGATTTCAGATCCCCGTAAAGCAGCAGCTGTATCCGTAGTAAAAAATGGATTACCTGTACCGGCCGCAAAAATGACTACCTTGCCCTCCTCAAGATACTGCAAAGCCTTTGGGCGCACATAAGGCTCAACAACTTGCTCAATCGCGATCGCAGACATTACACGAGCCGTAATACCAACTTGGCGCATCGCATCACCTAATGCTAGTGAATTCATTACTGTTGCGAGCATACCCATGTAATCAGCAGTCGCCCTATCCATACCTTGCGCACCAGGGGCAACACCACGAAAAATATTACCTCCCCCGATCACAATAGCCAATTCAACACCCATACGGGAAACTTCGGCAACATCCGTCACCATACGCTCAATGGTCGCGCGATTAATGCCATAGGCATCATCGCCCATTAAAGCCTCACCAGAGAGTTTTAAAAGCACGCGCTTATAAGCTGGTTTAGTCACGATCTGGGCTCCTTTGAAGATTAAAAGACATTATTGCAAAAATTCTGGGGCGGCCAACTTTGTAGTAGTTTACACAAAGCCGCTAGGTAAAACACTTGCGATAATCACTTAAACATCAAGCACTTCCACAACACAAACAAGATTAAAAAAGTCGCCTTAAAAAAACGGGCCTTTCGGCCCGTTCTCTTTTAATGCTTGCTTACGCTTGTTTAGCAGCAGCAACTTGCGCCGCCACTTCTGCAGCGAAGTCGTCTTGCTTCTTCTCAATACCTTCACCAACTACAAACATTGTGAATGCTTTTACAGAAGCACCAACAGATTGCAACATTTGCTCAACTGTTTGCTTGTCGTTTTTCACGAAAGGTTGGTTCAACAAAGACACTTCTTTCAAGAACTTTTGAACTGCGCCATCAACCATTTTAGTCACGATATCAGCAGGTTTGCCAGATTCTGCCGCTTTTTGTGATGCAACAGAACGCTCTTTTTCGATCAATTCAGCTGGAACTTGTTCAGTAGACAAAGACACTGGCTTCATCGCAGCGATGTGCATCGCAACGTCTTTACCAACTTGGTGATCAGCTGCGTCGAAGTCAACTACTACACCAATACGTGTGCCGTGCAAATATGTTGCCACTTTTGCTGTTGTTTCGAAACGTTCGAAACGACGGATAGACATATTTTCACCGATCTTACCAATCAAACCAGCGCGTACTGTTTCTACAGTACCGTCATCCAATGCCAATGCAGACAATGCTGCAACGTCAGCTGGATTTTTTTCAGCAACCAATTTTGCCAATTTATTAGCAAATGCAATGAAGTCATCATTTTTTGTTACGAAGTCTGTTTCACAGTTAACTTCAACCAATGATGCTACGCCGCCTTCAACATAAGACGCAACAACACCTTCTGCAGTTACGCGAGACGCTGCTTTAGAAGCCTTGCTACCCAATTTAACGCGCAAGATTTCTTCCGCACGTTCCATGTTACCTTCTGCTTCTGTCAATGCTTTTTTGCATTCCATCATTGGCGCATCAGTCTTTGCACGTAATTCGCCGACCATCGCTGCTGTAATTGCTGCCATGTTTCTCTCCTAATTCATTGCATCGTAACGATGCACAAGTTCAATATCAATTCGATTTAAAAAAAGGGGCAAACACGCGTTGCCCCCCTTTTTTAGCTTTTTAAACGCCGCGCTTTAACAAGCTTCGGCGTAAAAATTAAGCCTGTTCTACTTCAACAAACTCGTCGCTTGGCTTAACAGCTTCAAGCACTTCATTCACTGCATTTGCACGGCCTTCCAAAATCGCATCTGCAACGCCACGAGCGTACAGAGCAATCGCTTTAGAAGAATCGTCATTACCTGGAATGATGTAAGTTACGCCTTCTGGTGAGTGGTTCGTATCAACTACACCGATAACTGGGATACCCAATTTAGCTGCTTCTGTGATCGCGCCTTTGTGGTAACCAACGTCTACCACGAAAATTGCATCAGGAACGCCTGGCATATCTTTAATGCCGCCGATGGATTTTTGCAACTTAACCATTTCACGTTGAAACATCAACGCTTCTTTTTTAGACAACTTCTCTACAGAACCATCTTGCACAGATGCTTCCATATCTTTCAAACGCTTGATAGATGTTTTAACTGTTTTAAAGTTAGTCAACATACCACCCAACCAACGTTGATCAACAAAAGGCATACCTGCACGGTTTGCTTCAGCAGCGATCAACTCGCGCGCTTGGCGCTTTGTACCAACCATCAAAACCGTGCCACGGTTAGCGGACAATTGGCGAATGAATTTCATTGCTTCTTGATACATCGCCAATGTTTTTTCCAAATTCATGATATGAATTTTATTGCGATGACCGAAGATGTACGGTGCCATTTTTGGATTCCAAAAACGGGTCTGGTGACCAAAGTGAACACCAGCTTCTAACATTTCACGCATTGTTACAGACATAATAACTCCAGGGTTAGGTCTTGAATCGAGTCAGTGATTCCTCAGCTTTTTATGCAAAAAAGAGAAACACCCTTTTCGACCAGATTCGATCTTTAAGAAATAAACTTATTTACTACAATTGATTAGCGTGCAAATTTTCAAGCTAACCATCTATTCTAACCCGAAACGCACACGTTGATCAAGTGCGCACATCAACCACAACCCAACTAACAATGAACTCAATCTATTCTGCTTGTGAGCCATAAATAAATTTCACAAAAAAACATTTATTCTTTGGTGAAGACTGCGCGCTTGTTACTCCTCGTCTATAATTCACGCTTATATTCCCGAATTGTTACTTACCATCTGATTGCAGAGAACGCATGTCATCTATTTCTATTAAAACCGCTGAAGATATCGCTGGCATGCGCATTGCCGGTCGTTTAGGATCTGAAGTGCTTGATTACATCACACCTTTCGTCAAAGCTGGAGTCACCACAGGTGAGCTTGATCGCTTGTGTCATGAATACATGACGAACGTGCAAGGCACAATCCCAGCCCCGCTAAATTACTGCCCGCCTGGTTATACACCTTATCCAAAAGCAATTTGCACTTCGGTTAACGATGTAATTTGTCATGGTATTCCCGGCGATAAAGTTCTAAAAAATGGCGATGTCGTTAATTTGGATATTACTGTTATTAAAGATGGTTACCACGGCGACAACAGCCGCATGTTTTTCATCGGCGAACCCTCTATCTTGGCAAAGCGCTTAAGTGAAATCACATATGAATGTATGTGGTTGGGCATACAACAAGTCAAGCCGGGCAATCACCTAGGCGATATTGGTCATGCGATTCAACAACATGCTGAAAAAGCTGGCTACAGTGTGGTTCGCGAATTTTGCGGTCATGGGATCGGTAAAGTTTTTCATGAAGAGCCCCAAATTCTACATCACGGTCGGCCAGGTACTTTGGATGAATTAAAACCCGGCATGATCTTTACTATAGAACCTATGATCAACGCAGGACGCCGTGAAATCCGTGAAATGAACGATGGCTGGACGATCAAAACGAAAGATCGCAGTTTGTCGGCGCAATGGGAGCATATGATACTGGTCACAGAAACTGGCTATGAAGTATTAACTCTGTCCGCTGGCTCTCCACCACCACCCGCCTTCATTACACAACAAAATACCACAAAAGCCCAAGCCTAATGAAAACAGCCATCGCGAATGCCATGGCTTTCAAAGCAAAGCTCAAGGCTGAACAGCAAGTCATTATTCAATCCTTCAAAGATAAACCGAAGGCTGAAACACTACTCAAAGATTTGTGTCGCTGTGTCGATATCAATTTAAGCGAGATCTGGAAAAGCTTTAACTTTCCCAAAGAACTCGCGCTTGTGGCGGTGGGTGGCTATGGTCGCGGCGAATTATTTCCGTATTCGGATGTCGATGTCTTAATTCTTCTAACCGATCATCCCGACAAAGCACTACGAGAAAAACTCGAAAGTTTGGTGCAAATATTCTGGGATATCGGTTTAGATATCGGGCATAGCATACGTACCATCGACGAATGCATGACCGAGGCTGCCGTTGACATCACGGTCAAAACAGCCTTGCTGGAAGCACGATTATTGGCAGGTAGTCGGAATAGTTTTCGCGAACTAAAAAATCGCTATGATGAAGCGATGCATCCTCAGCACTTCTTTCAGGCCAAGCTACTAGAATTACATCAACGTCACGTCAAATACGAAGACACGCCCTACAGTTTGGAACCCAATTGCAAAGAAAGCCCGGGCGGACTACGCGATTTGCAAGTCATATTGTGGGTCGCAAAAGCCGCCAAACTCGGTGACTCGTGGGCAGAATTGGCGGCACGAGGCCTGATCACAGCAGCCGAAGCACATCAACTGAAACGCAATGAACGCGCATTTAAAGACATCCGTGTTCGTCTGCACATACAAGCCGGTCGACGTGAAGATCGCTTGGTATTTGATCTGCAAAACGCCATCGCTGCCACCTTCGGTTTCGAAACCACCGAATCACGCCGTGCCAGCGAATATTTGATGCAGCGCTACTATTGGGCAGCCAAAGCCGTCACGCAATTAAATACGATACTTTTACAAAATATTGAAGCCGTATTATTCCCGCTGCCTCACCAAGCACAAGCAATTAATCCACGCTTTAATGAAGTGAACGGACTGATCGATATTGCAGACGAAAACGTGTTTGAACACACACCTTCCGCGATGCTGGAAGTATTTTTATTACTATCGCAGAACGCCAACCTAAAAGGCATGACCGCTAAAACTTTGCGTGCGCTATGGCATGCCCGCAATTTAATCGACGCTGAATTCCGTCACGATATTTTTAATCGCGGTACGTTTTTACAAATATTGCAGTCGCCACGCGGCATCACCCACGTGCTGCGCAGTATGAATCAAACCAGTATTTTGGGACGCTACCTGCCCAACTTCCGCCGTATCGTAGGACAAATGCAGCATGATTTATTTCACGCCTATACAGTTGATCAGCATATCTTGATGGTGGTACGTAATTTACGCCGTTTCACCATGACTGAACACGCGCACGAATACCCATTTTGCAGTCAACTGATGGCTAATTTTAATCAGCCTTGGGTGCTCTATATCGCGGCTCTGTTTCATGATATTGCCAAAGGTCGCAATGGCGATCACTCGGTTTTAGGTATGGCTGATGCACGTAAATTTTGCTTTGATCATGGCATTTCTAAAGACAATACCGAGTTAGTTATTTTTTTAGTGCAGCAGCATTTAACGATGTCGCAGGTCGCGCAAAAACAAGACTTATCCGATCCAGATGTGATTCAAGCTTTTGCCAACTTGGTTAAAGATGAACGACATTTAACGGCGCTGTATTTGCTCACTGTATGTGATATTCGCGGCACCAGCCCGAAAGTATGGAATGCTTGGAAGGGTAAGTTGCTAGAAGACTTATACAAAATCACCTTGCGCGTACTGGGTGGAGAAACACCGTCGACAGACAGAGAGCTAAAAAATCGACAGGAAGAAGCACTCAAAGCGCTACGCCTCGTTGGCATAGAAAATAATGCACATGCCAAATTGTGGGATGAGCTCGACATCGTCTACTTCCTGCGCCATGACGCCTCCGACATCGCGTGGCAAACTCGTGTCTTGCACGACAAGATCAGTAGCCCTACTCCCATCGTCAAATGCCGCGTAGCGCCGATTGGAGAAGGCCTGCAAGTCACTGTCTATTTGCCAGATCAAGCCGATCTATTTGCCCGCATTTGCAATTATTTCGATAGTAAGAATTTTGCCATTCTGGATGCAAAAATCCACACAACAAAAAGTGGCTATGCGCTTGATACCTTTCTAGTCACCGAACCTGCTTTTGCTCGCAATTATCGTGACATCATTAATTTGATAGAGCATGAATTAGCAGAAGTTTTGGCAAAACAAACGCCATTGAGCACGCCCAATCAAGGACGACTATCGCGCTTATCGCGTAATTTCCCTTTGGTTCCAACCGTTGAATTGCGTCCTGATGATAAAGGCCAATACTTTCTATTATCAATTTCCGCCAACGATAGAAATGGCTTGCTGTATTCAGTGGCAGGCGTCCTTGCTAAATATAAAATCAACCTGCATACCGCCAAAGTGATGACCTTGGGCGAACGCGTAGAAGACGTGTTCTTGGTCGATGGCGCCGCTTTGCACAATCCTAAAAATCAAATTCAATTTGAATCTGAATTGCTAGATGCTTTAAGAATTTAACTCACTACAAACCTATCAACACAGAGGCACGGAGAAGAAATACAAGAGGACTGAAAACAATTCACTCTTTCTAAACTTTGTACTACAGCCTCAAGAGTAGGTGCATTTAATAAATTAGAACAGTTATATGACAGAACAATTAAGACTTTCCAAACGCATGTCCGAATTAGGCTTATGCTCACGCCGCGAAGCCGATGAATGGATCGCCAAAGGCTGGGTACGCGTAGACGGCAAAGTTATCTCCGAGTTGGGTAGCAAAGTTTTCCCAGATCAAAAAGTCACGGTAGAACGCCAAGCGGCCGCCGAACAATCCAAGCGCGTCACTATCCTTATCAATAAACCAGTTGGCTATGTCAGCGGACAGGCGGAAGATGGTTATGAACCTGCAATTGCTTTAGTTAAAGCAGAGAATCGCTGGAGCGAATGCAAAGTCGAAAACGAATTTCATCCCACGCAACTGCGCAGTCTAGTGCCTGCGGGACGTCTGGATATTGATTCCGTGGGATTGTTGGTGTTGACCCAGGATGGGCGCGTAGCGAAGAAATTGATCGGTGAAAATACCGACGTTGAAAAAGAATACTTGGTGCGCGTTGAGTACACTAAACCAGGCAAATTGCCTGCTGGTGATTTACGTTTATTGAATCATGGTTTAAGTTTAGATGGAAAAAAACTGATTCCCGCAAAGGTTCGCTGGATGAATGAAGACCAATTACAGTTCATTCTCAAAGAAGGCAAAAAGCGTCAAATTCGCCGTATGTGTGAAATGGTAGGATTGCGCGTGGTTGGTTTGAAACGTGTGCGTATTGGCAAAGTCCGTTTGGGGAATTTACCCGAGGGGCAATGGCGCTATTTACGAGATGATGAACCGTTTTGATGCTATCGGCATTTAAATTCATTCTGCAGTAAAAAGATGGGGCGAGTAAATTATTATTTACTCGCCCCTAATTTACTAAAACGACTCTGAAGCCGTATTACAGCTGGTAAATTAAATTAACTGAGTTCTTCTAAACGCAACTTAGTTACTTTGCCCGTTACTGAAGCTAAGGCTTCGATTCTAGCAATTGCTGCATCCACATTTTTTTCTTGCGTCTGATGCGTTAGCATGATGATGTCAGTACGGAACTCACCTTCTGCAGGTTCCTTTTGCAGCATGGCATCGATAGAAATAGAAAATTCAGCCAATATCTTCGTCACATCAGCCAATACACCTGGCTTATCTTCCACACGCATGCGTAAATAGTAACTCGTGTACACTTCAGAAATTGGCAATACGGTTAAGTCGCTTAGTGCATTCGGTTGGAAGGCCAAATATGGAACGCGATGCTCAGGATCGGCCGTTGCCAAACGTGTGATATCAACGACATCCGCAATCACAGAAGAAGCGGTTGGTTCGGAACCTGCCCCTTTTCCATAATACAAAGTGGCACCCACTGCATCACCTTGCACTAACACTGCATTCATCGCGCCTTCCACGTTTGCGATCAAACGTTTTTCTGGAATTAAAGTCGGATGTACGCGTAACTCTATACCTGCATCGCTGCGCTTGGTGATCCCCAATAATTTGATGCGATAACCGAGTTGTTCTGCGTATTCAATATCAGTTGCTTCTAATTTGGTGATGCCTTCGATGTAGGCTTTGTCGAATTGTGTAGGAATACCAAATGCAATAGAAGCCATGATAGTGAGCTTGTGTGCCGCGTCAATACCTTCGATATCAAAAGTTGGATCGGCTTCTGCATAACCAAGCGCCTGAGCTTGTTTCAAAACGGTGGCGAAATCCAATCCCTTGTCACGCATTTCGGACAAGATAAAATTCGTGGTGCCGTTGATGATGCCGGCAATCCATTGGATGCGATTGGCAGTCAAGCCTTCACGCAAGGCTTTAATGATAGGAATGCCGCCAGCCACAGCCGCTTCAAACGCAACCATCACGCCTTTGTCTTGCGCGGCCTTAAACACTTCATTGCCATGTTTAGCGATCAAAGCTTTATTTGCTGTGACAACGTGCTTACCATTCGCAATCGCTTTCAAGACCAAATCTTTGGCAATATCGTTGCCGCCGATTAGCTCAATGACGATGTCAATGTCGGGATGATTCACCACCAAATTGCCATCGGTAACGATTTCAACTTCACCTTTGACGATATCTTTTGCGCGATCCACATTGCGCACTGCCACCATCGTAATTTCAATCGCACGACCAGCACGGCGCATAATCTCTTCTTGATTGCGCTTAAGAACATTGAAGGTGCCGGAGCCGACTGTGCCTAATCCTAATAGGCCTACTTTGATGGGTTTCATATATATTTAATTAAAAAAGATTGATTATAAATTATTCACTTGCCTGCTTAAGTGCAAACTCACCCGTTCCATGACGGCGACGATAGCCCTCAAGGAAGCGCGCGATTCGGCTGATGGCATCTGTCAAATCATCTGTGTTGGGCAAGAATACGACGCGGAAATGATCTGGTGCGATCCAATTAAAACCCGTGCCCTGCACTAATAAAACACGTTGCTCAACCAAGAGCTCTTGGATGAAAGCCTGATCGTCTTCTATTGGGTAAATAGTAGGATCAAGTTTGGGGAACATATACAGTGCAGCTTTTGGCTTGACGCATGTGACCCCGGGGATGGCGGTTAATAGTTTGTGCGCGAGATCGCGCTGTTTTAGAAGTCGACCGCCAGGGCCAACTAAATCTTTAATGCTTTGATATCCGCCCAAAGCAGTTTGAATGGCGAATTGCCCCGGCGCATTTGAGCACAAGCGCATTGAGGCCAGCATGTTCAGGCCTTCGATGTAATCCTTGGCGTGACGTTTTTCTCCAGAAATCACCATCCAACCGGCACGATAGCCGCAAGAACGATAGTTTTTAGAGAGGCCATTGAGCGTCAAGAACAACACATCATCAGCTAAAGATGCGATAGAAACGTGCTCAGCTTCATCATACAAAGTTTTATCGTAGATTTCGTCAGCAAACACAATCAATTGCTTCTCGCGGGCGAGATCGACAATTTTCTGTAAAATTTCTACCGGATATAAAGCGCCGGTCGGATTATTCGGATTAATGACGACGATGGCTTTGGTATTCGGCGTAATTTTGCGCTTGATGTCTTCAATATCAGGCATCCAATCAGCACTTTCATCGCAGATGTAATGCACAGGTTTGCCACTAGAAAGACTGACGGCTGCGGTCCACAATGGATAATCTGGTGCAGGGACCAAGACTTCGTCACCGGGATTAAGTAGCGCATTCATGCCCATCACGATCAATTCAGATGCGCCATTGCCGATGTAAATATCATCAATCGTCACACCACGAATTTTCTTCTCTTGCGTGTAGTGCATGATAGCTTTACGTGGCGCAAACATCCCTTTCGAATCCGTATAGCCCGCGGCACTTTGCATATTCAAAATCATATCCTGGACGATTTCGTCCGGTGGACCAAAGTTAAACACGGCTAGATTGCCGATATTTAACTTGATGATTTTCTGACCTTCTTCTTCCATCTGCTTGGCCTTTTCTAATACAGGGCCGCGGATGTCGTAACAAACGTCTGCAAGTTTTTGGGATTTTTGGATGGGGCGCACGAGACTGCTTTCAAAAAGTGAATTAAAAAATGCTGCACTGCCGAATGAACCATTCTGCCCAAAGCGCCCTCTTTTATCAACGTGTTTTGGCAAAATATTTAATTAAGTCTTGTTTTTTCAGATTTACGCACAATTTAGTGCTTCTATTTTGATGATTTTCCACAGAAAATAAAAACTGAAATCGCATCAATAGTCCTATCATTGGATGCATTGGATGCATTGGATGCCAATATGTAAATCTGCCAACATAATAGTTCCGTACCGATGCGCGAACCCAACCAAAACACAATCCAAATCACAATCCAAATCACAAACTAGGACACTTACATGCTGAGAGAATTATTACTGCAACTGCGAGCGCCCCAGGATGCAAATTTTGATCCCCTTCCTAATTTAATCCAGCTATTCAATGCAATCCGACCGCTAAACACTTCAACCAGCTCTCAATTACCCGCTTTAAACCGAATATTGCAAACGGAACCTGCTTTGGCGCAGGGCTTGCGTACCCACATTTTGCAATTATTAAATCAACGGCATGCTGTTTTACTGCTCGCGACATCTGGCATTTATCCTGCCACGGGCGTATTTGCTGAAACGCTACGTCGCCTTTCACATAAGCTGTTGCCCGAAGTTGATGACAGCAGCCAGCTCAAAGATGCCTTACGCGAAATACTCACGGTCAGCGATGCAAAATGGCTAGCCAACAGTGATTTGAAAGATTGGGAAACCTTAATTTCACTGCTCAATTTTTCTCAGACAACGTCCGAACCGGTTATCAGTCAGAGCAAGGCCAGCAAGACGACCAAGCCCTTGCTATCAGATGTGCTCGAAGCCCTGCGCGTGGTAGCCCATAGGATTGCCGCAGCTGGTTTGGAGCCAGAAATGTTGCGGCTTGATCCCAATCTGGAAAATCATGCCTCACCGTTTTTAGGCGTCTGCGAAGAAGCATTGCAACTGAGTCGTGACATCGAAAACCATCTGAGTGCAGGTGATCTTTCAGATTTGCGCCAGGTTGATGCGCGCCACCTCGATGTGTTGATTGATCAAGCTAGTGCCGCTATTGACCGTGTGCGCCGCCGCGCGCAACAGCATGGGGCGAGTTTTTATTTGACGTTTCATTTGCGCCGCTTGCAGCAGCATTTAGACCGACTCGATAAACTGACCGTCCTGCTAGCAAGCTACATCAGTCAAGATCAGACCGTCATTAGCACCCACATCGCTGACTTGTGGCTAGAGCTTGCGATGGCTGAATGCAGTCAAAATAATATACGACAATTTTGGCGTCAAAACGCGGAACTAGTTGCTTTGCGCGTTACCGAAAACGCTGGACGTAGCGGCGAGCATTACATTACCGAAACTCGTAGCGATTATTTTTCTATGTTAAAAGCGGCCGCTGGCGGTGGTATTGCTGTCGCACTGGTAGCGGCAATTAAAATCAATATTGGCGCCCGTGGTCTAGCACCACTGGCGGAAGTGCTTGCCAATTGCCTCAATTATGGTTTGGGTTTTGTGTTGATACACTTACTGCATTTTTCTGTCGCGACCAAACAACCTGCAATGACAGCTAATGCGATTGCCGCAGCGATCGGTGAAATACAAGGCAACTCGCGCGACCGGCAACGCGATCTTGAACCCCTAGTGAGTTTGATCGCCCGCACCATGCGTACGCAGTTAGCAGCGATCGTAGGCAATATCGGATTGGCAATACCCGTCGCCCTGCTGATCGCTTATCTCGTACAACACTTGAGCGGTGTGCATTTCGTTACACCTGCAAAAGCCAAACATTTATTGCATGACATTGATCTGTTCAGTGCGGGTACTTTAATTTTTGCTGGGGTTGCAGGCGTATGCTTGTTTTTGGCGGGTTTGATTGCAGGCTATTACGATAATTTGTGCAGCTATAGTCGGATTCCTGAGCGCTTAAATCGACTGCAATGGCCGCAAAAACTTTTTGGCAAAGCGCGATGGGAAAGAGTTAGTGACTATATCCGCAATAATCTCGGCGTATTAGCAGGTAACTTTTTCTTGGGTTTTTTACTCGGTGGTGCGGCGGGCTTAGGGGCTTTATTAGGGCTGCCATTGGATGTCCGACACACTACGCTGTCATCCGCGATGTGGGGTTATTCCTTATTTGCTCTAGATTTTCAAGTGCCTTGGCAAATGATACTTACGACGGCATTGGGTTTCTTGGGGATTGGCATCGTAAATTTAGGCGTCAGTTTTTATCTGGCATTGTCGGTCGCTTTGCGCGCCCGTGGCGTTGACTTTACCCAGCGCTTAAACTTAGGAAAAGCCATCGCTAGACGTTTTATTCAGAGTCCTAGGGAGTTCTTATTGCCGCCAAAGAAGCGCTCAGAATAAACTCAACTTAGCTCAAATCAGCTCATCTCAACACACTGACCTTTGAGCAAACACGGGAAAAAAGCTACAATGCGGCAGCTTTCTTAAGTAACACTTAATTTGTACACGGGTGTCACTTTGGAGGTGCCGCTCAGCGCACATTTTTCAAACTTCAATCTACCACTCCATGAAGCTACACGCGACCAACACCCAACAATATCAAACTGTTACCGCTTACGACGAGGCTGGCGTCGAATTTAATGCAATTCGCTACGATCACAGTCTGATCGTTTTGCCCGAAGTGATACCTGTTGCTTGGGATGTGGCTCACTTCGATGCATTGACCGCAGCACATTTTGAACAAATTGCCAGTACCGAACCGGATGTCGTCATTTTGGGTACCGGAAAAAAGCAAAAATTCATCCATCCAAAATTAATCACCGCACTAAGCGCCAAGCATAAGGGCGTGGAGTGCATGGATAATCAAGCGGCCTGCCGTACTTATAATATCTTGATGGCTGAGGGGCGCAAAGTTGCGCTAGCTTTGATTTTGGAGAAAGCATGAATCAATCGTATTTGAAGACACCTTATGATTCGCCCAAGACTTTATGGACGGTGCTGATCGCTTTTTTAGTCGTGTGGTTTTACATGCTAGGTGCTCGTACTTTAGTGCCTACTGATGAAGGTCGCTACGCCGAGATGGCTCGTGAAATGGTAGCAACCGGCGATTGGATTACGCTACGCTTAAACGGTATTAAATACTTCGAAAAGCCACCGCTGCAAAATTGGATGAACGCTTTGACCTTCAGCCTGTTTGGTCTGGGCGATTGGCAAGCCCGCCTGTGGACCGGCCTCTGTGGATTAATCGGCATCCTCGCGGCCAGTTACACCGCGTTCGAATTTTATGGCCGTCGTGTTGCGATTAGCACAGCCTTAATTTTAGGCTCCAGTTTTTATTGGGCGGCGATGGGTCATATCAATACTTTGGATATGGGCCTGTCTGGCATGATGACTTTAGCCTTGTGCGGTTTGTTGCTGGGGCAACGTGATGGTGCCAGCGACCAGGAGCAAAGAAATGGCATGCTCTTGTGCTGGGCCGGCATGGCTTTAGCTACTATGTCCAAGGGCTTAATAGGCTTTGTATTGCCTGGCGCTGTGTTGGTGCTATACACAATTTGGACGCGTGATCTTGGTTTGTGGTTGCGCCTGCATATGGGCAAAGGTTTATTACTGTTTTTTGTGATTACGGTGCCTTGGTTTATTTTGGTATGGCAAGCAAATCCGGAACATCCACACTTTTTCTTCATTCACGAACATTTTCAACGTTTCACTAGTACCGTGCATAAACGCGGTGGCGCTTGGTATTACTTCTTCCCATTGCTAATCATTGGTATCGTGCCGTGGTTAGGCTTGTTGTTGCAAAGTTTATTCGCTGCTGTGCGTGCTGAGCAAAACCGATTTCAAGCGAAAAAAATGCTGCTGATTTGGTCGGTATTCATCTTCTTTTTCTTCAGTATTTCTGGTTCGAAACTGCCCTCTTATATTTTGCCTATCTTCCCAGCGTTGGCGATTTTGATTGCTTGTGAATTAGAGAAAATATCAATCACAAGTTTGCGCATTAATGCAGGCATGTTGACTGTAATTGGTATTGCCGCCTTGATCTTTACGCCCAAAATTGCGGGAATCGCTAAAGCCGCTTACGAAACACCATTTTATGAAGCCATGATACCGTGGGCATATGCTGCGGCAGCCATCGCTTTGCTGGGCGGAGTAATAGGTTTTGTATGGGCGAAGCGAAATAAAGATATTGCAATTCTGGCGATGGCGATCGGTGGCTACCTCGGTGGCCAGGTCGTATTCATCGGTCACGATCAATGGGGTAAATACAGTGCAGGCGTCTATCATTTGCCGGCAATTCAGGCGGAATTAAAAGCCGACACTCCTATCTTTGCCGTTGGTCGATATGAACAGTCGCTGCCGTTCTACTTACGTCGTACCACCATCTTAGTTGAACATCCCGATGAGATGGAATTTGGTGTCGGCATTCAGCCTGAACTATGGATACCTAAGCGTGCCGACTTTATCCTCAAATGGCGAGCAATGCATGCCAAAGGTGAGAAAGCGGTAGCGTTTTTAAACCCTACCGTTTACAAAGCAATGCAAGATGAAGCGGTACCGATGAAGTTACTAGGCGAAGATCCAAAACGGATTATTGTGGCGATTCCTTAATCGCATTTGCCTAGGCTTTTTAATCACGGATCAAACCATTTTTACGAAAGAATACTATGAGTAGCAATCAAGCTTTTCTTCCTTTTACGAAACCGACGATAGACGAGGAAACAATCAGCGCAGTCGCCGATGTATTGCGCTCAGGCTGGCTCACGAGTGGTCCAAATGTAAAAGCCTTGGAAGCACAATTATCGGCTTACTTTGGTGGTCGTCCGGTTCGTACTTTCAATTCCGGTACTTGTACTATGGAGATCGCTTTGCGTATCGCAGGCATCGGTGCTGGTGACGAAGTGATTACCACGCCCAATTCTTGGGTCGCTACCGCCAATGTGATTATCGAAGTTGGCGCGACGCCCGTCTTTGTCGATATCGATCCTAAGACTCACAATATTGATCTGAACAAAGTCGAAGCGGCCATTACGCCTCGCACCAAAGGCATTATTCCCGTTCATATGTGCGGTCTGCCGTGCGATATGGATATGTTGTACGCCATCGCAAAAAAACACAATTTACGTGTGATAGAAGATGCGGCACAAGCCATCGGCTCGACTTGGAAAGGTCAACGCATAGGCGCTTTTGGTGATTTCGTCTCTTTCAGCTTTCAGGTGAATAAGAACGTCATGACAGCTGAAGGCGGTTGTCTGGTGTTGAACAATGAAGACGAAGCAAAACTAGCTGAGAAATATCGCCTGCAAGGTGTGTCACGTACTGGACTCGACGGCATTGACGTCGATGTGCTGGGCGGCAAGTATAATATGACGGATATTTCTGCCGTGATTGGCCTAGGTCAGATGAAACGTTTGGAGGAATTCAATGCAAAGCGTAAGTCACTCGCACAGCATTACTTCAATACATTTGGCACTGACTTTGAAACGTCCACAGGTGCGGAATTGCCCGTCGCTGACTTTACAAATTCGAATTGGCATATGTTTCACATCGTTCTACCAGAACGAGTAAATCGCGCAGAGTTTATGCAGAAAATGCTCGATCTGGGTATAGGGCTTGGTTACCACTATCGCGCCATTCACTTATTTACCTTCTATCGTGAGCGCGGATTTACCGATGGCATGTTCCCGATTGCGGAACGTGTTGGTAAACAAATTGTGACCTTACCACTTTTCCCCTCCATGACTGAAAGTGATGTCGAACGGGTAGTGTCTGCGGTAAAATCTTGCCTACAATAATTTCTCGGCAGAAAAATACAATGCATCCTGAACTTTCCGTTGTCATTCCCGTATATAACGAAGAAGCTGGTCTTGCTAAGCTCTACGCACGTCTATACCCCGCCTTAGATAAGTTGGCTGAACGCGGCGTCAGCTATGAAATCGTATTTGTCAACGATGGTAGCCGTGACCGCTCCGCTGAAATTCTCGCGGATCAATACCGATTGCGCCCCGATGTGACGCGCGTTGTCTTATTTAATGGTAATTATGGACAGCACATGGCGATTTTGGCGGGATTTCAGGCAACTCGTGGCGATATCGTAGTCACGCTTGATGCAGATTTACAAAATCCACCCGAAGAAATCGGTGCCTTAGTCGATAAAATGCGCGAAGGTTATGACTACGTCGGCTCAATTCGCCGCAAACGTCAGGATGCAGCTTGGCGCACTTATTTATCGAAGGCGATGAATCGTATTCGTGAAAAAATTACCCGTATTAAGATTACGGATCAAGGCAATATGTTGCGTGCTTATGGCCGCAATGTCATTAATCTAATTAATCAATGTAGTGAAGTGAACACCTTCGTGCCCGCCCTCGCCTACACTTTTGCGCGCAAACCGACCGAAATTGTGGTTGAGCATGAAGAGCGCACTGCAGGCGAATCCAAGTATTCGTTCTACAGCTTGATTCGTTTAAATTTTGATTTGATGACGGGCTTCTCCATCATGCCTTTGCAGTTGTTTTCCATGATGGGCATGGTGTTGTCTGGGTTGTCTGGCGGTCTTGTAGTTCTGCTGTTGATCCGTCGCTTTTTCCTCGGTGCAGAAGCGGAAGGCTTATTCACCTTATTCGCGATTGCTTTCTTCATGATGGGCGTGATTTTGTTTGGCATTGGATTATTAGGCGAATATGTGGGGCGTATTTACCAACAAGTACAAGGCCGTCCGCGCTTTGTGGTGCAAACCATCCTAGAAGAAAAATCTGAGGATCAAGCGTAATATGAGTAATTCCGGCCTTGCTGCAATGCCATCCGCGGTGGTATTTGCTTATCACAGCGTGGGTGTACGCAGCATCAAAACCTTATTGGCACGCGGTATCGATATCAAACTGGTCATCAGTCATGAAGACAGTGCGACAGAAACCATCTGGTTTGAATCCGTTGCGGCTTTATGTGAAGAGCGTGGCATACCTAGAATTACCCCGGAAAATCCAAATACACCGGACGTGATTGAGCAGATCGCGGCAATCGATCCTGACTTCATCTTCAGTTTTTACTACCGCAATATGTTGTCTAACGAGGTGTTGGCGCTGGCTAAACGCGGTGCATATAATTTGCACGGTTCGCTATTACCAAAGTACCGCGGTCGGGTGCCTGTGAATTGGGCAGTATTGCATGGGGAAGCCGAAACCGGTGCAACATTGCATGAAATGACGGTCAAGCCAGATGCAGGTGCCATCATCGGTCAAACTGCGGTTCCCATCCTGCCTGACGATACTGCGTTTGAAGTGTTTGGTAAGTTGACTGTGGCCGCCGAACAAACCTTGTGGAAAGTATTGCCTGCACTCATTGCGGGCAATGCACCTCACCTACCGAATGATTTGAGCAAAGGCAGTTACTTTGGTGGACGAAAACCTGAAGATGGCCGCATAGACTGGAGCCAATCGGCACAACAAGTCTACAACTTGCACCGGGCAGTAGCTCCACCTTATCCAGGCGCTTTTACGGACATCAAAGGCAAGCGCTTCGTTATAGAAAAAGCACGCCTAATCAATCATTCCGCCACAAAAGTCCCTGCAAATTTGCCGCAAGGACTATCTGTAGTGGATAATGTCGTCTTTGGCGTCTGTGGTGATGGCAATGCGATTGAAATTCTCGCCTTGCAACACGAAGGTAAAACGCTAGACAGTGCGGCATTGTCACGACTGCTTACCTAGCGCTTAAGAGCCCGCAGTGCTGCAATATTGGTCTAGACTGGCGCTAGCCGAATCTACAATCTTTAACTTCTCAGAGAAACTACTATGAAAAAAGTCCTCATCCTTGGCGTGAATGGTTTTATCGGTCACCACCTTTCTAAACGCATTCTCGAAACGACGGATTGGGAAGTATATGGGATGGATATGCAAACCGAGCGTTTGGGTGACTTACTAAACCACCCACGTATGCATTTCTTTGAAGGCGACATCACCATCAACAAAGAATGGGTTGAATACCATGTTAAGAAGTGCGATGTTATTTTGCCTTTAGTAGCAATCGCAACACCTTCAACCTACGTCAAACAGCCATTACGTGTTTTCGAACTCGACTTTGAAGCGAACTTACCTATCGTCCGCTCAGCAGCCAAATATGGCAAACATTTGGTGTTCCCATCGACATCTGAAGTGTATGGCATGTGCCATGATGAAGAATTTGATCCAGAAAACTCTGAATTAATCTGCGGACCAATCAACAAACCACGTTGGATCTACTCTTGTGCTAAGCAATTGATGGATCGCGTCATTTGGGGCTATGGCATGGAAGGTTTGAACTTCACGCTGTTCCGTCCATTTAACTGGATTGGTGCTGGCTTGGATTCTATTCACACGCCTAAAGAAGGCTCTTCACGTGTCGTGACACAATTCTTTGGTCATATCGTTCGCGGCGAGAATATTTCCTTAGTCGATGGCGGCGCACAAAAACGCGCATTCACCTACATTGATGACGGCATTGACGCTTTGGTACGTATCATTGCTAATAAAGATGGCGTGGCGTCCGGTAAAATTTATAACATTGGCAACCCAAGCAACAACCACTCTATTCGTGAATTAGCACACATGATGTTGGAATTGGCAGCTGAGTATCCAGAGTACGCAGAATCTGCGAAAAAAGTACAGTTGACTGAAACCACCTCCTCCGCGTACTACGGTGGCGGTTATCAAGATGTACAAAATCGCGTACCTAAAATCACCAATACTTGCGAAGAATTGGGCTGGACACCAACTACCACTATGGCCGATTCTATGCGCCATATTTTTGATGCGTATCGCAGTCAAGTCGCGCAAGCACGTGCATTGATGGATTAATTTTATTGAGTTGATTCTTTTCTAAAATCTATATGATCAAGTGATTAGATCGAGATAATAGGAAATTGACGTCAGAATTTGCTTCTTGAAGTGAATTCTGACGATTTGTTTTTTACCCCTGTTTTACACGAACATTAGTGATGCCCACGATCGTATTAAAGATTGATGTGGACACCTACCGAGGCACCCGCGAAGGAGTGCCCAATTTGGTGCGCATACTCAAGCAACATCAAGCGAACGCGACCTTCTTGTTTTCCTTAGGTAAGGATCACACAGGATGGGCTTTGCGTCGCGCATTTCGACCAGGATTTTTCAAAAAAGTCTCGCGTACATCGGTGCTGGAGCATTACGGTCCTAAAACCTTGATGTATGGCGTTTTCTTGCCGTCACCAGATATTGGAAAAGAATGCGTAGAAGAAATGCGGGCGACTAAGCGTGCAGGTTTTGAGTGCGGTATTCACTGCTGGGATCACGTCGTTTGGCAAGACAACGTGAGACGCCGTGGTGAGGCTTGGACGCAAAAACAAATGGATGCAGCCTACCAGCGCTACATCGATATTTTTGGCGCCCCGCCTAAAACTTTCGGTGCTGCAGGTTGGCAGATGAACCCACATGCTTTTGCACAATTGGATGCGTATGGCATTCAATATGCGTCTGATAGTCGCGCCATGTTAAATCCGGATGGTAGCTTGAGCCATCAAGCCGCTGGCCCTTATCGCTTGAGCGTGGATCAACGCGAATTTCAATGCATACAAATGCCGACGACACTGCCTACTTTGGATGAAATGTTGGGTTTGGAAATTGATGGTGAACAAATTTCTGAATCTAATATCGCCGCGGCTATTTTAAAGCTCACGGCTGAACCAAGAAATCATGTATTTACCATGCATGCGGAGCTTGAAGGCCAGAAACTTGCCCCCATATTAGTAGAATTGCTTAACGGCTGGAGCGAACAAGGTTATCAGTGCATTTCTATGGGACAGTATTATGCCAACCTACGTGAACAAGAATTGCCTAGCCACCCGTTGACATGGGCTGAGCTCCCTGGACGCTCTGGAGAACTGGTCGCACTGGATCTAAAGTAGGAATCTTCGTTTTCTCCATCAACTTTTTCCTTTAGGAGATTTTTTGTGTCAGAAAGCCTCAGCATATCAAATCAAGAAGTACCAAGTGCGCTTGGCTGTCAGGTACCACAATTTTCAGCTGCTATGACAAACAATGGTCAATTCGAATTGAATCACTATCTCGGTAAAAAAGTTATTTTATATTTTTACCCCAAAGATAATACGCCCGGTTGTACGACTGAAAGTATTGCATTCCGCGATATTCATCCACAGTTATTGGCAAACAATTCCGTTATTTTTGGTATCAGTCGCGACAGCCTGCGTTCACATGAAGGTTTTAAATCAAAACTGGAATTGCCATTTGAATTAATTTCAGACACCGACGAACAGCTATGTCAGTTGTTTAATGTGATTAAAATGAAAAACATGTACGGTAAACAAGTGCGTGGTATCGAGCGCAGTACATTTGTTATTGACGAGTCTGGCAAGTTAGTGAAAGAATGGCGTGGAGTGAAGGTCGCAGACCATGCTAAAGCCGTTTTAGATTTTGTGAATATTTGAGAGAATTAGTAAGTAAGCATCCATAATTGAAATCGAACCGATACCAAATAAAAGCCGTTTCAGAAGATTTATCAGTCTTCTTGAGCGGCTTTTATTTTTGTTATTTTATTTCCGTCCTTTTTACTTCGTAACTCCACTTTATTAAGAGGTTCGAATGCCTTTACCAAAATTGCCGACCAAACCAGCGGCCCTACTCTCTCCTAAGGATTATCCCAAGGCGAGTCAGGGAGCACATAAAAAAACCAGCGGAACTGAATTAAAAACGGCAACTAGCACTAAATCCAAGCCTAATATCACGACGAAAGCCTTGCCCGCGCCAAATAAAGCGCCATCACCTGCGAAAGAAGTCGCGAGAATCTCAGCCGAAACGCTAGAGAAAAATACGCAAAAGTCCCTCGTTGTTAGCAAGTCAAAACACAATCCTGCCAAGTCGCCGGTGAGTAAAGCGGCTGACAAGAAAGGAATCACTAAACTTTTTGTATTAGATACCAACGTTTTAATGCATGATCCAACATCCTTGTTCCGCTTCGAAGAACATGATGTCTATCTTCCTATGATCACTTTGGAAGAGCTAGACGATCATAAAAAAGGCATGTCGGAAGTCGCTCGCAATGCACGTCAGATCTCGCGTTCTCTCGATGCATTAGTCGGTGGAATTGAAAGCGACGACATAGAGCAAGGTATAGAGTTGTCCAAGCTTGGTAATAAAGATGCCAAAGGACGCTTATTTTTCCAAACCAAATTGCAGGGGGGCTCCCTTCCCCAAGGTTTGCCCCAAGGTAAAGCGGATAATCAGATCCTCGGTGTAGTACGAGCCTTGGAAGCAGAATTCCCGGGACGTCCTATCGTCTTGGTATCGAAAGATATCAATATGCGCATCAAAGCGCGCGCCATGAGCTTACCTGCTGAAGACTATTTCAACGATCATGTGTTGGAAGACTCGGATTTGCTTTACACCGGTATCGTGCAGTTACCAAATGATTTTTGGAGTAAACATGGTAAAGGTATCGAAACTTGGCAAGAAAATCGAAACGGTCTTAGCACTACTTTTTATCGCATCACCGGCCCGCTCATTCCTAGTTTATTGGTGAATCAGTTTGTCTATTTGGAGCCGAACAATGGCGAGGCTTCTTTTTATGGACAAGTGCGGCAAATCAATGGCAAAACTGCCGTACTACAAACCCTGCGTGATTATGGCCACTCCAAACACAGTGTCTGGGGCGTCACTTCGCGTAATCGTGAACAGAATTTTGCTCTAAATCTGTTGATGGATCCTGAATGCGACTTTGTCACTTTACTGGGTCAGGCTGGCACTGGTAAAACTCTATTAGCCTTGGCGGCTGGTTTAGCGCAAGTATTAGAAACCAAAACCTATAACGAAATTATCGTGACTCGGGTGACGGTACCTGTAGGTGAGGATATTGGTTTCTTGCCTGGTACTGAAGAAGAAAAAATGTCGCCATGGATGGGAGCGTTTGACGATAATCTCGAAGTTTTAAACAAGTCGGATAGTGACGCGGGTGATTGGGGACGTGCGGCAACTCAAGATTTAATACGTTCAAAAATCAAAATTAAATCGCTCAACTTCATGCGGGGTCGTACCTTCGTGAATAAATTTTTAATCATCGATGAGGCGCAAAATCTCACACCCAAACAAGTCAAAACCTTGGTCACCCGTGCGGGACCAGGCACCAAAATTATTTGCTTGGGAAATATCGCACAGATTGACACACCTTACTTAACCGAAGGTTCTAGTGGCCTAACTTATGTCGTAGATAGATTCAAAGGTTGGTCACATAGTGGGCACGTTACTTTGGCAAGAGGTGAACGTTCAAGATTGGCAGATCATGCCAGTGAAATTCTTTAATACGCTCATTTTTATCAACCGATTGGCTTGTAAAAGTTTCATTAATTATCCAATATAATTTCATTATCAAGATCATAAAGGCGCCCGATTCATCCTTGAACGGGCGCCTTTATTTTTGCCAAACGAGTTTATCTGGGGAAATTAACTTTACAAATCACTGCCTATGAGCAACACTACAATCACATTAACTAGGACAGTCAGCAACAATGAATGACGACATCAACCACGAAGATGCTGTTTTTTTCGTAGAGGACGATAAGGCACAAAATGACGCCAGCGTTGCCGCTCAACTGCCAGCTTGGAATATCTTAATTATTGATGATGATCCTGATGTGCACACTGCCACCATGTTTGCGCTACATGGGCTAAAAATCCAAAATCGGTTTTTGCATTACTTGCACGCCTATTCAGCCTCTGAAGCGAGGCATTTGCTACTACATAGTGAATCCATTGCAGTAATCTTGCTGGATGTTGTGATGGCGAACGACGATGCCGGTCTTCAGTTAATTAGCTACATACGTCATACCTTATCTATGAAGGATGTACGGATTATTTTAAGAACAGGGCAAGCTGGCTACGCCCCTGAAATGGAAGCGATTCGTGACTACGATATCAATGATTACAAAAACAAAACAGAATTAACTCAAGCAAAATTATTTACCACGGTAACTTCTGCCGTCCGTTCTTATGAGCAGATCCGAACTATTTCCACTAATCAATTAGGTTTGGAAACCATTATTAAAGCCAGTGCGAGATTGATGGCATTGAGTGATATCCAAGAGTTTGCTGAAACCATTTTAGATCAAGTTATAGATCTCATTTCTCAAGATGCCGATGCCTTTATTTGCGCTATCAATTTGACAGATTTTTCTCGGATTGGAGACGACTTAAGTAGCGGTGCACACGTTATCGCTAGCAAAGGTCAGTACTTGAATTGGAATAATCAAGCCTTTGTACAAGTTGCGGAACGTGAGCAGCAGATAAAGGTACAGAAAGCTTTATACGAACGCAACCACGTATTCGACGCCGATAGTTGCGTTCTATACTTTAGTAATCATGACGGTGTAAGTATGGCCATGTATCTTAATGTTGGTTTTTCAGCCAACACCAATCAGGTAAGATTATTGAAAACGTTCTGTAGTAATGCTTCGGTTTGCCTAGAGAATGTGGCACTCAGCGCACGCATGCACAACTTGGCCTTCTTTGACCCCTTGACTGGCCTATCAAATCGCCTACAGTTGTTGCAGGCTCTTAATGCGGGTTTACGCTCTCATAAAAAATATGACAGCGTATTGGTACTAGTCGATATCGATCATTTTTCCGAGACAAACGATGCACTAGGTCACCAATTTGGCGACCTGTTGCTCAGTGCAGTCGCTCGTCGCTTAGTGGAACATTTTGGTGATGCCTGCCAAATAGCACGTATTGGTAATGACATTTTCGGCATACTCGGGCATGAAGAGATAATTGCCCCTGAAATGATTTTAAATTTATTCACCAAACCATTTTTGGTTGATCGACAGAAAATGCAAATTTCGGTCAGCTTAGGTTTGATCAAGCTGTCAGACTATGAACTGCAAGCGACCGATGCATTGAAAGATGCGAATATCGCTTTAAAACGGGCAAAAATTCACAATCGTTCTCGCTACACCTATTTCACCAGAGATTTAGGGGTGGAGATTCGTGAACGCGTTCGCATGATGCATGCACTGCGCGCGGCATTTGAAAAAGATCGATTATTTATTGTCTATCAGCCGCAAGTGAATATGCGAACCGGCAACACGGTTGGAGCCGAAGCTTTATTACGATGGAAAACTGAAGAAGGCGACTTCGTACCACCGGATCAATTTATTCCTATTGCTGAATATTCGGGCCTGATCGTTAATATTGGTGAATGGGTGCTACGCACTGCCTGTTTTGAATGGGCTACATTGAGCAAGCACACGGATACTAACTTTAAGATCGCAGTCAATGTATCACAAGCGCAGTTCTCTCACCCGCTCTTTCTACGCAGCGTAGAAAGAGCGTTGGCTGACTCAGGCATTCCAGCTGACTGCTTGGAATTGGAAATTACCGAATCTATGGCGATGAATGACCCCGACGCATTGATTGAAAGTATAGCGAAATTAAAAGCCATAGGCGTTCGGGTTTCAATCGATGATTTTGGCACGGGCTTTTCCTCCCTCAGTCATTTACAAAAATTGAGAGTCGATAAACTAAAAATCGACCGCTCTTTTGTCAATCAAATGATACGCGTTAATAATGACGCCAGCATCGCTAGAATGATCATCGAATTAAGTCAAAGTTTGAAAATCGACATTATTGCTGAGGGTGTAGAAACACAAGCCCAAGCAGAACTCTTAATATCTTTTGGATGCGATTACGCACAAGGCTTTCACTATTCAAAACCGCAAACCAAAAATGACCTAATTATTTGGCTGACCAATAGCTAAGCACAAATACCACAAATCATTTAGGGAAATTCACAGAGTACACAAGTTTATTCGAGCCTTTAAACCAACCAATATGAGCAAAAGCACAAGGTGAAATAAGATTCTATTCCAAGCCTTGAAAACAGACACGCAGCATGTTCTCAACAATTAGATCTCTGTCCATCTTGCTAAAGCGCCGCAAATATTCAACAGCGGGATCGCAACTTCGGGCATAGTAGCTAAACAAAATCACATCTGAACTCAAATTCTTACTCAGGTGCCCATCTTTTTGAGCTGTGATTACGAGATTTTCTAGTTGCGAATTTAATTTAATTACCCTGCCCACGTACTTTAAATTACGCATCAACATTTCACGTACCGCATTGCTGGTAGAGGGTAAAAATGGCAAACCACCATCTAGGCGCACTCTTAATGCCCATTCCAATAAGGCAGACAATCTTTCTTTGGCCGAATAATTGGCAGGAAACGATTCGAGTTGCGCAGTTGCCCCATCTAGTAAACGGATCATGGCAGCACCGACCAAGTCCTCTTTGGACTTGAAGTGTTTATATAAACTGGGTTTAGATATGCCAATTAAATTGGCCACATCATCCATCGTCATCAGATCAAAACCCTTATTCGCCAAAATCGTTGTTGTAGCGTCAAGGATTGCGTCTTCTCTCAGGCGAAACGCCTGATCTTTAAAATTTAGTTTGCTAAATATACTCATCGGTATTAATATCTACTAATCAGTAGCGTTTTTATCGGATCGGTATTAATATTAGCACCGAAGTAAAGCAGCGACAACTAAATCAGACGTTTTTGTCCATGCCAAATCAATTGTTCAACATTTCAGCAAAAATCAGAAAGTGAATAGCATGACGCAAAGTGTCAAAAAAATTGCAGTGATTGGATCAGGCATTTCGGGACTGGCTAGTGCTTATTTTCTGCAAAAAAAGTATCAAGTAACCCTATTTGAAGCGAATCACTATCTAGGTGGTCACACCAATACCGTTGATATCGAGGTCGAAGGCAAACAGCAAGCTGTCGATACCGGTTTTTTGGTTTTTAACGATAAAACCTACCCTAATCTAATTGCACTTTTTAAAGAACTTGAGGTGGCGAGTTATGCCACGGATATGTCTTTTGGTGTTTCGTTAGACGATGGACGATTGGAATGGGCGGGCACCAATATAGATACTGTGTTTGCGCAAAGAAAAAACATCGTATCAATAAATTTTTTATTAATGCTTAAAGATATTTTGCGTTTTAACCGTGATGCCGACAAAAATCTAGTCGAGAGCGAAGTCAGCAAAATGAGTTTAGGCGCTTTACTGGATGCGCAAAATTACAACCAAGCCTTCCGGGAACAATATCTCATTCCTATGGCGGCTGCGATTTGGTCGAGCTCGCCTGAGGATATTCTGCACTTCCCTGCCAGTACATTCTTACGCTTTTGCATCAATCACGCCTTACTCCAGGTCAATGATCGTCCGCAGTGGCGCACTGTCTCCGGCGGCGCACGAACTTATGTGAAAAAAATCGCAGCGACACTGAGTGATGTACGTTTGAATTGTCCAGTGCATGGTGTGACGCGCAAAGACCAATCAGTGATTATTAATAGTGCTCAGGGAGATGAAACATTTGATGCCATTATTTTTGCCACGCATGCGCCGGACACCTTACGCATACTCGCAGATGCTAGTGCACAGGAACGTCGTTTGCTCTCACAAGTGCGCTATCAAGCTAACACTGCCTACTTGCATACCGATTTAAGTTTGATGCCATACAATCGCAAAGTATGGTCAGCTTGGAACTACTTGAGCAGCAAGTCACAGTATCAGTCAAATCAACAAGCGGTATGTGTCAGTTACTTGCTCAATCAATTGCAAAATTTGCAGATTCAAACGCCAGTCATGGTGACGCTCAATCCACCTAACGCGCCAGCAGCAGAAAAACAATTAGCTAAATTCGAATACGATCATCCGATATTTGACCAACATGCAATCGATACGCAGCAAGAGTTACACCTGATACAAGGCCAGCAATCAACTTGGTTTGCAGGCGCATGGACTGGTTATGGTTTTCATGAAGATGGATTGAAATCAGCACTGCGAGTACTGCGTGATTTTGATGCTGCCCCCTCTTGGGCTAAGGCGCTCTGATATGCAATCACTTTTGATCAATGCGACTGTCATGCACCTCAGGCTGAGACCAGTCCGGCATCGCTTTGTCTATCCAGTGTTTATGCTCAGAATCAATTTGAATGAAGCCTATAGCGCCAAGGTGCCATTCACAAGCTTCTTATTGGGTCTCAATAAGTGGCGCCCTCTTGCCATACATTTCAAAGACTACGGCCCACGTGATGGCAGCAATCTGATGTCATGGATACAGCAAATCCTACAATCAGCGTCTATCCAAGATATTGACGAAGTCGAACTACAGAGTTTCCCACGTGTATTTGGTTATGCCTTTAATCCAATTTGTCTGTGGTATTGCTATGACAAACACCGTGGTCTAAAGGCGATCTTAGCGGAAGTGAATAATACGTTTGGCGAGCATCATTTCTATCTTTTGCACACAAAAAATCATCAAGTAATCAAGGCTGACAGCGTGCTCGTTAGCAAAAAAATGATGCATGTGTCTCCATTCTGCGAGGTAAAAGGGCACTACGAATTCACCTTCAAAGAATCGAGCAATAAATTAGTTGTAAAAATTGACTATCACGATGAGGTTCACAGCACAGAACCTAATTCACCCCTGATTCATACGGCAATTGCTGGACATAAACTGGCTTTAACCACTACCAATTTATTGTCCGCGCTAATTAAACAACCTCTCCTGACTTTTGGTGTTTTCTTTCGTATTCATTGGCAAGCCTTGATTTTGTGGCGAAAAAAAGTTCCATTCTTCAGACAAGCACCGGCAGCACCTTCTCAATTAACCATATGCATTCCTAGCGAACAGGAGCAAATAAAGTGAATTCTAGCCCCGACATGACAACTTCAATACGTTCAAATGAGCAAGGAACATCCGCTTCTATTCCCACTAGTGCCCAACTATTTTTGCGCATGCTAGGGAAGATTAAACATGGCAATTTACATGTTATTACGCCATACGACGAAGTGCATAAATTTGGTGATCAGCACTTAGCACAAGCCGTGAGCTTACAAATACATGACTGGCGAGCTTGCAAAAAAATTCTACAAGGTGGTGACATTGGCTTTGCCGAAAGTCTTGAAGCGGGTTGGATTACAACTAGCGATTTAACCGCCCTGCTTCGTCTAGCGATTAAGAATGAGGCGGCGCTAGATAAAGCGATTTTTGGCGGAAAGTTAATGGGACTTTGGTACAAATTAAAACACTTGATGCGTCCTAATACGCGTAAAGGTAGCCGCAAAAACATTCACGCTCACTACGACATTGGCAACCCGTTTTATCAATTATGGCTAGACCCTACTTGGACTTACTCCAGTGCTGTATTTTTTGGTGATTATCAAATCAGCTTGCAGGAAGCTCAGTATCGCAAATACCAACGCATCATCGATGTGCTACGACTCAAAGCTGGCGACCGAGTTCTTGAAGTCGGATGTGGCTGGGGCGGGTTTGCCGAACACGCGGCAACGCAAGGAATATCAGTCCACGGAATCACGATATCCAATGCGCAATTAGAAATCGCAGAGCAAAGAATTAAAGAAAAAAATCTACAAAATTTAGTCCAATTAGAGTTATGCGATTATCGCGATCTGACTGGCACCTATGATGCCGTCGTTTCTATTGAAATGTTTGAAGCGGTTGGCGAAGAATACTGGCCAGCCTATTTCTCCTGCTTGCAAGCACGACTAAAGCCGCAAGGTAAAGCCGTGGTGCAGACCATCACCATTGACGAGGCGCGCTTTGAGCGCTATCGCGCGGGCACTGACTTTATTCAGCAATACATTTTCCCTGGAGGAATGCTACCAAGCCCAATACGCTTCACTCAATTAGCAGACAAAAATGGGCTGCAAACCTTAGATCAATTTGCCTTTGGCAAAGACTATGCTGAGACGCTGCGTCGTTGGAACAAGGATTTTGAGAATCGGAAAGATAGCATTCAACAATTGGGATTTGGTTCTGCCTTCCAGCGCATCTGGCAACTCTATTTTTCTTATTGTGAAGCGGGATTTGATGAGGGACGTACTGATGTTTATCAGTTCCTTCTGCAAAAAAAATCATAAGTTAATCACTAGGCTTGTCTATGAAAATTTTTATCAAATGGATGCAGTTGACGGCGCTGCTTGTAATTGGTGCTAGCGCTATGTCGGCTCAGGCCGATGTCTGGCGTAAGGATATCCCTCAGGCCAAACTCATAGGCAGTGGTGAATTTAGTTGGTGGGGTTTGTCCATCTATTCAGCCCGCCTGTGGCAAGAGACTGAAGTAAAAAACACGACATTCAATCCCCAACAAGGCTTTGCATTAGAAATTACTTACCACAAGTCGATCAGTCGTGAACGTTTTGTCGATACCAGCATAGACGAAATTAAGCGACTACATGGCGATAATTTTAACCAAGAACAACTGCAACAATGGCGTAGTTACATGGCCAAGGCATTTACCGACGTCAAGAGCGGCGATCAATTAATTGGAGTTCACGTGCCGCAATTTGGCTGTCGCTTTTATAGTCAATCAAAGCTGTTAGCCGAAATACCTGACGAGAAATTTTCAAAGGCTTTTTTTTCAATTTGGCTCGATCCACGCAGTAAAGACAAGCAACTCCGGGCTAAGTTGATGGGACAGCAAAATGAAACAAAATAAGGGAATCCAATAAGTGAAAACCGCCGCTCTCATATGCTACGGTTTATTAGGCTTGCCATTAGCTATGGCGGCCTTACCTGTCTATGTACAAATCCCTAATTACTATACAACTCAATTAGGCCTACCTTTGGCCGGTACCGGACTAATACTTTTTTTTGCACGTTTAATCGATACCATACAAGATCCCTTTTTAGGAAAAATGATCGATAAAATCAAATCGGACAATCCCTATTGGCTGCTAAGTTCTACTCTCCTACTAGGCGCAGCGTTTTATGGATTGTGGTTACCGCCAAACTACATACGCCAAGAGGAATATCGCTTATTGCTATGGCTGGGTTTAATGCTAATTCTGGCTTACACCGCACACAGTATGTTAAATATTGCTTACCTAACTTGGGGTGCAGGATTTAAGGCATCCACTACCGCAACAAATTCGGCCAAAAAAAATTCGTCCTTATTAGGTCCTGCCGCATGGCGCGAAACTTTTGGCCTTGGTGGCGTTATTTTGGCAAGCATTGTGCCGGCGTGGATTTTGCAAACACCCACAGTTCTCAGACAAGACTATCTATGGCAGTACAGCCTAGGTTTTGGCTTGATCTTAATGCTCTCGATTATGCTCTTAATCAAGGCATCCCCAAGACCTGAGCTGCATCAATTACAAGCACCAATTTACTTACGACAAATGTTTGCTGCGCCAACTTTTCGACGCTTAGCAAGTGTGTATTTTTTTAATTCTTTGTCGGTTGCGATACCTGCAACTTTATTACTGTTTTTCATCAACGACCAAATCCGTACCCCAGAAAAAACGGGGCTCTATCTCGCTGGATATTTCATCGCTGGTGCTAGTGGCTTACCTTTGTGGATTCAATTTGCCGCCCGATACGGTACTCAATTTGCCTGGCAAGTTAGTATGTTGTTAGCAGTCGGTAGTTTTATTGGGGCTGCGTTTTTAGGAGCGGGAGATAGCACCGCATTCCTTCTCGTTTGCATCGTCTCGGGTCTAGTCGTGGGTGCCGATTTGGCCCTTCCACCGGTCTTATTGGCAGAAAACGTCAAAGAAAAAAATAGCTTAGCCAGCTACTACGGCGTTTGGTCTTTAATCAGTAAATTAAGCTTGGCCTTAGCAGGTTTGAGTTTGCCCTTATTACATTTATTAGGGTTTCAATCGGCCTCTAATATAGGATTAAACACAGTATCGAACTTGGTACCGAACTCAACAACCAACCTAATACCAGACAAGCCGCAACTAGCCCTCATTATTAGCTATGCATTGATACCTTGTCTTTGCAAACTCATCGCATTTCAACTCCTTAGAAAGTCAAGATCATGATCAAGAAATGTCTGTTGATACTAGTCGCATATTTAGTAAGTGCCTGCGCGATTACTGATGTCAATCACTATAAAAGCGTCAAACCAGAGTTTGATTTAGAAAAATACTTTACCGGCACCACGGATGCTTGGGGTATGTTTCAGCAACGTAACGGCGCAGTTGTGAAGCGCTTTCATGTCGTCATAGAAGGCAAGCGTGTGGCAGATGAATTAATTCTCGATGAACAATTTGTTTACGATGACGGCAGCAAACAACAACGTATATGGAAGCTCAAAAAGAATCCAGATGGTCGCTGGATAGGTAATGCCAGTGATGTACAAGGCGATGCAATAGGTGAAGCGGCAGGGAATGCATTCAAGTGGCAATACACTTTATTGTTACCGGTTGATGGCACTACTTACGCCATGAGCATGGATGACTGGATGTATTTAATTGACGAACAAACCTTAGTAAATCGTGCTCGTATGAGTAAATTTGGCATTGATGTCGGTGAAGTGACCCTATTTTTTCGCCGGAGAACATAATGCCTAATTTCAACTGGCTCAGCAGATTATCGGGAAAATTGTTTGGCACACTCAACCATCCAATAGAAGACTGGCGCGGCAAATCGGTTTGGCTCATCGGCGCATCTAGTGGAATTGGTGCGGCATTAGCCCAACAGTTATTAAATCAAGGTGCCAAAGTTGTATTATCAGCGCGTCGTAGCGAACAATTGACTCACATCGCCAATGCTCATCCTAACGCCTACATCAAGGCCTTTGACGCCAGCAATAAAAGCTTGTGGGCGGAGACGCATCAACAAGTACTTCAGGACTTGGGCAGAATTGATTTAATCGTTTTTTGCGCGGCGAAATATCAGCCTGAACGGACGTGGGAAGTCGATTCCATCGACGCGCAAGAAACGCTCAACATCAATCTGCTTAGCGTCTATCACGGCCTACAATGCATACTACCGGACATGCTCAAAACACGTCATGGTGGTATCGCCGTGATTGCTAGTGTTGCGGGCTACTTAGGCTTACCGAACGCGAGTGTATACGGTCCGAGTAAGGCGGCATTAATTAACCTCGCCGAAATCATGTATGCCGATTTGCATCCCAAGGATATCAATGTGTATTTGATCAACCCGGGATTTGTCAGCACGCCTTTGACTGCGAAAAACACCTTCTTTATGCCCGCACTTCAAACACCCGAGCAAGCAGCAAAAGCCATACTAGCAGGCATGCAAGACGGTAAATTTGAAATTCACTTCCCCAAGCGCTTTACCTATTGCCTAAAACTTCTGCAATGCTTACCGTATCGCTTACGTTTTCGCTTATTACGCCGGCTTGCCACTGAATAAGCAACTAGCGAAATATCCCCCATTTTATGGAACTAATTTTGTCATGAGTATTTCTCCCAGCACGAGGATTATGAATTGGTATTCGACATTGACACCAGACTCACTGAGTGACATCGAACAGTTCTACGCTGACGACGCGCGCTTCAAAGATCCCTTTAATGAAGTACATGGTACGAGGGCGATTAAAGCGATTTTCGAACATATGTTTGCGACTACTGGCGCACCGCGTTTTGTTTTTATTGATGTAATTGAACAAGGTTCACAGTCTTTCCTAACATGGACTTTTCATTTCCAATTGAGCGGAAAAAGCTATCAAGTGGCGGGCAGCTCTCACCTGCGTTATGACGCTGAAGGTAAGATTGTCGACCATAGAGATTATTGGGATCCTGCTGAAGAGTTATGGCAAAAATTGCCACTTATAGGAGGCTTTATTCGCTTCTTACGACGCCAATTTTTAGTAAAACAATCTAACTAAAAAGTTTCAAATAGCACTTCCCCGCAATGGCTAAGGCACTTACGCCAAAGGAAATCGCTTCGAGTATAGCGATTTCCTTATTTTGTACTGGCCGCATTCTGCTAAAATCGTTCCCTTATTGTCCTCACCAATTGTCCACACAATGCCATGAAGCGCTAGCATTTTGGGTCAAAATTGTTTCCATTTTAGTGATTGCTCGCCATGTCTATTTCATCCCGCGTTATTTATCTTGATTCCAATGCCACCACGCCCGTAATGCCTTTAGCGCTTGAAGCGGCGCGCGCAGTGATGGAAGACGACTATGGCAATCCGAGTAGCGTGCATAGTAGCGGGATTCAGGCCAAAGCCGTGATGGAGCATGCACGTAAAACCGCCTGTGACTTATTAGGCAGCGAAAACGGTAAACTTTTGTTTGTTAGCGGCGCGACCGAAGGCATACAAACCGCTGTATTCTCGACGCTATTAGCACTGCGCGACAAGCTAGCTAAAGGTGAAAAAGTTGGTACCGACCTTCTTTATGGCGCGACCGAACACAAAGCCGTGCCAGAATCGCTGCACCACTGGAATCAAGTATTAGGGTTAAACTTCAACATCATTGCGATCCCGGTTGATCACGCTGGTCGCCATGATTTGGCCTTCCTTAAAGCACACCTCGCCACTGCAGGCTTAGTCTGCACTATGGCGGCCAATAACGAAACCGGCATTGTGACTGACTTGGCGGGCATAGAAGCTCTACTAGTAGATCATCCCGCTTATTGGTTAGTTGATGGTGTACAGGCTTTAGGGAAATTACCGCTCAAATTGAGCCAGCATCGCATCGACTACTCCTTATTTTCCGGGCATAAGCTTTATGCACCCAAAGGGATAGGCTTACTCTATGTACACAAAGATGCTCCCTTCACACCTTTATTGGCAGGCGGCGGCCAAGAAGGAAGCTTACGTTCAGGTACAGAAAATGTCTCTGGTATTGCCGCCCTTGGCGCTGTGCTCGAAGCTTTGAGTGACGGGCATACCTTCCGCGACCACGCGACATTAGAAAAATTTCGTCTTCGATTACTAGACGCTGTTAAAGAAGCCTTCCCGGGTTTGATCTTGAATGCGCCATTAGCACAAAGCTTACCGACTACTTTGAATTTTTCAGTGCCAGGTTTAACCAGTAAAGAACTATTAGACTTATTTGATGCCGCCGATGTTCGCGTCAGCGCAGGCTCAGCCTGCAGCGCAGCCAAAGCCCAGCCTAGCTTCGTATTACAAGCCATGGATTTGCCCGAATGGCAGGCTGCGAGCGCAGTACGGATGTCATTTGGTCCAGCGGTAACCGAGGACTATATCGAAGAAGCTTGTCGCCGGATTCGTGTTTGTGGTGACGCACTGCGTAAAACTTGTATGGTCACCGGTGACATCGAACCTTTACCCGCAGAAGGCGTGATCCAACTAAGCTTTGGTGCCGCCTGCACTTGGATCGTCGCTGACTCCGCAAGTAAACAGTGCATCGTCATTGATGCACTGCCTGAGTTGATTGAACGTATCGCTAAATACGTACGCTGCCAGACGTACACCGTTGCAGCCATCGTTGGCACCGGCAGTCATGCGCAACAAGATCAAACCAATCAGGCACTGGCAAACTTATTGGCCGATGCTTACACGGGCGACTTATCAAGCGACTTCTCGAGCACAATTGCATCCCACAAGTCGGCATGCGCGTTACAGTTGTCGCCTACCCTGACACTCAATGGCATCACTTTGGGTGAGAAATTCTTTGCCCAGCTCAATTTAGTTAATGCGAAAAATAAGCCGGTATTTTTATTTGGCGATTGCCTTGCTGACGATATAAAGCCTTCACAAGATAAATCCGTCAAAACGAATTTCGCATTTTGTGGTGACTTGTTCGACACAAAAAATCAGGCAGAAAATAAGATGCCGCAAAATCAGCAAGCAATGAATGTCATTCAAGCTGAGCTGAAATCTTATATCGGAGAAGACACCCTACTTTGCGCCGCGCACGATTTCGATAAGCGTCTAGTGACTATGTTTGACCACGATACGGAATGTTGCCTCGAGTCGGCGACCGTGCCGTCTGCCAAGCTACATGAATTTATTGCGACACATCCGGGTACCATTTTGGTTGATGTGCGTGAGCCTTACGAACAACAACTCAGTCATTTTGATGTACCTGAAGGCAGTGAAGTTTTGCATGTGCCGTTAACGCGTTTAGCGAACGGCGTAGAACGCTGGTTAAAACAAAACGAATCTAAAACGACGCCTATCTTATTTTTCTGCCGTACCGGTGGACGCAGCTCTCAAGCGGTTCAGTGTTTGCGCCGACTCGGATACGAGAATGCTTGGCACATCGCAGGTGGCTTGGCTTTGTGGCAGCATTGAGCACTAGAATCTAGATTTCCAACTAAAAAAACCTTCAAAGTATTTCTATCTTTGAAGGTTTTTTATTGCTTCAGACCAGCTATTAAATAGCGTCGAATCCTCATTCAAGTACGACGACTATTTCCACTCTCCCCTAAGCTCCTGCACTTGTTGTTGCAAGCTCTGTGGTGAAATTTGGGTAGGTTCTTGTGGCTCGCCTACGACCAATTCCAAGCGAGAAAATGGCCCGCGACGGAACGAGCGATGGAATGGATTTCCTTTGTCACGAGATAACAAACTCCCCCACAGTCCACGCAATGCCATTGGGATTACAGGTACTGGCGTGCGTTCCACGATTTTCATGACACCGCCTTTGAATTCATTGATCTCGCCATCACGAGTCAATTTCCCTTCTGGGAAAATACACACTAAATCGCCTTCATGTAAGGCTTGCGCAATGTCGATAAAAGACTTTTCCATTAGCCAAGGATTTTCTTTAGCAGGCGCAATCGGTATTGCTTTTGCCGTACGGAATACCCAAGATAAAAACGGAATTTTGAAAATACTGTGATCCATCACAAAACGAATAGGACGCGGACTGTAGGCCATGATAACGATCGCATCCATGTAGCTAACGTGATTACAGACTAATACAGCAGCGCCCTCGTTTGGAATTTTATCGACATTGATGCCCCTCACTCTGTGCACAGTATGTATCAAAATCCAAGCAACGAAGCGCATTAAAAATTCTGGCACCACACTGAAAATATAGATCGCTACAATTGCGTTCAAAATCGCGGTTGCCATAAAAATCTGCGGAATGGTGAAGCCTTGCTTCAACATCAGCATCGCTACCAAAGCAGCAACCACCATGAATAAGGCATTCATAATATTCATGCCAGCAATCGTGCGTGACAGATGTTTAGGATCGCAGCGAGTTTGAATCAAAGCGAACAAGGGCACGATATACAAGCCACCAAAAATACCTATCATAAAAATATCGAACAAGATTTTGTAGCTACCGACTTGATCGATAAAACTCATCGCCGTCACTGCCACAGTGTTGGTGTACATCAAACTCGACAGATACAAATCGAAGCCAAAGATGGACAAACCGATTGCGCCGAAAGGCACCAGGCCAATTTCCACTTTGTGTCCAGAAAGACGCTCGCATAGCAAAGAACCAGCACCTATGCCAAAAGAGAAGATTGTGAGTAACAAAACAAAAACGCTATGGTCGCCGTGCAGATAGTCTTTGGCGTAGACTGGAAATTGGGCGAGCAAGATTGCGCCATAAAACCAAAACCAAGAATTGGCTAATAAGGATAAAAAGACGGGACGATTTTTCTTGCTGAAACTTAAGTTACGTACTGTTTCAGTAGCGGGATTCCAATTAATTTTTAATTCGGGCACTGGTGCAGGAGAGACAGGAATGCGCAGACTAAACAACCAGCCAATAACAGCAATGACAATTGTGCCGCCAGCAACTAGCTCTATTCCCCAAGGTTTGTGTACCACAAGCATAGCGCCTAAAATTTCGCCTAACAGTATGCCGACGAAGGTTCCCATTTCAATGACACCATTACCACCGACCAACTCATCGGCATGCAAATGCTGCGGCAAATAGGCGTACTTAACGGGACCAAACAAAGTGGAATGAATACCCATTCCAGCCACCGCCGCTACCAATACCCAGATATTGTGTGTCATCCAACCAAAACCAGCGATCAGCATAATGACTATCTCTAGTAGCTTGACATAGCGTGCCATACGCCCTTTTTCAAACTTATCGGCTAATTGCCCTGATGTCGCAGAAAACAAAACAAAGGGTAAAATGAACAAGCCTGGAATCAAATTATTCAACAAGCCTACATCCATCGTGGTCCAAGTTAATGCATCGTAAGTCAAGATCGTCAGTAAAGCCGTCTTAAACACATTGTCATTAAATGCGCCAAAAAATTGCGTCCAAAAAAACGGCGCAAAACGACGCTCTTTCAATAAGGTGAACTGGCTGTGTTGGCTCATATCAGTATAGGCTCGCGAGGACGGCCATTAACAAAAAAGCCAATTCTAAAGTAATTAGCTTTGGAATTGGCTTATTTTTTACATCGAGAATATTCAACAACAAATACAGTCTCTCTTGAGAATCGATCAGAGGTTTTTGTTCATGTGAACATGCTCAATACCTGCTTCGATAAACAGATCACCTTCACGAAGAAATCCTTCACGTTGATAAAACGGTTCTGCAGAGATTTGTGCATTGAGTTGTACTGTTTGCATACCGCGATGTTTCGCTTGCACCATCAGTTGACGCAAGATTTCAGCACCAACTCCACAATTGCGTGCCGTGTTCAACACCGCCATACGGCCGATATGACCATCTGGTAGCAAACGTCCGGTGCCTATCGCTTTGCCTTGCGCATCGTAGGCAACGGCGTGTAAACATTGCGCATCCATCACATCCCATTCGAGTGCGGCAGGAATTTTTTGTTCTTCAACGAAAACGGCGGTACGTACTGCTTGTGCATCAGCTTGCAACTCAGACCATTCGCCTAATTTTATTTGTATGTCGGGATTCATTTATATTCTTAATCTGATCGTTTTTTATTTCATCGATATCGCACTTATGGAATCAAGCGTACTAATTGCTTTCCGAGATTTTTACCTTTTAATAAGCCGATAAACGCCTTAGGCGCAGCCGCTAAATTCGGTGCAATACTCTCTCTGAACTTCAATTTGCCCTGTGCGACCAGTATGCCTAATTCCTTTAAACCTTGCGGCCATAAATCTAGATGTTCAGAAATAATAAAGCCACGTAAAGTGACCCGCATACTGAGTAACATCCGCGCATTATGGATAGACATATCGCCACCATCATAGCCTGCGATCATGCCACAAAGGGCAATCCTTGCAAACGGATTCACGCGCGCCAAACAAGCGTCAAAACTCGCACCGCCGACGTTTTCAAAAATCGCATCAATGCCATTTGACGTTGCTGCTGCGAGCTGCTCTTCTAGGTTTACCGCTTTGTAATCGATACATGCATCAAAGCCTAAGTCGTTGACCACGTAGGCGCATTTTTCGGTTCCACCAGCGATACCAACCGCGCGACAACCGCGCAATTTCGCCAATTGTCCGACCACGCTACCCACCGCGCCGCTGGCAGCGGAGACGACTACTGTTTCGCCTTCTTTTGCTTGCATAATTTGGGTCAGACCATACCAAGCTGTCATACCTGGCATCCCTACAGCGCCTAGATAGGCAGATAAGGGGATGTGGGTCGTATCGAGTTTGCGTAACAATGTTCCATCAGAGACTCCCATTTCCGCCCAACCCATCATACCAATGACCTTGTCACCAATTTGAAATTGTGGATTGTTGCTGGCGACAATTTCGCCTACCGTGCCACCTATCATGGTTTCATTTAAGGCTTGCGGTGCGGCATAGTTTTTGACATCATCCATGCGTACCCGCATATAAGGATCGAGTGAGAGAAAATGATTGCGGATTAAGACTTGACCGTCTGCGATAGTTGGCACTGGCACAGTCTCCAGACGAAAATTTTCTGGTGTGACCTCACCACTGGGACGCGTGGCCAAAACGATACGTTGATAATGGGTATTCATATTTAATTTTCCCTGTTAATTAGTTCTGTTTTTGTAGGGCGGGTGCAACTATGAAACTCTCAAGCTCAATCACTGCCACCCATCTTCACTAATCCAGCTTTAGATTTCAAACTACGCAAATACTTATACGTTCCCATCGCTTTCGCCACCAATTTATCACCGCTCCAAATTTCACCATCACAAAAACACATGGTCGTCGATTGATGAAACGCGACGCTGCGCGCTTCAAGGCGTCCGCCTACTACACCGCCTGGTTGCAAGAATGTGGTTTTCATCTCGACTGTGACAACACCTTTTTGATCATCATGTAAAGAACGTCCAGCCATTGCCATCACCACATCAAGCAAGGTCATCAATACGCCACCATGCGTGATTTGCCAGCTATTCATGTGGTGATGATGTAGATCTAAAAATAAATTGGCTTTACCTTCTTTCATCTCGCCCGAAACGATGCCGAGATAGTCGAGGAAAGGATTTTCAATTTGCGAAATCACACTAGCATTTTGATTAGTATCGTTGAGAAAATCAGACATCTTATTCATCACTAAAAATGGGTCTATGCCGACATATTTATAAAACTTCAAACAATCCAGCAGCGCCTTGTCCACCGCCAATGCACATGGTGATGACTACATATTTGACACCGCGACGTTTGCCTTCCAACAAAGCATGCCCAGTCAGGCGTGCGCCAGAAACACCATAAGGGTGACCAACGGCGATCGCTCCACCATTCACATTCAATCTATCCATAGGAATGCCTAGCTTGTCGGCGCAGTACAATACTTGCACAGCGAACGCTTCATTCAGTTCCCACAAACCGATATCATCAATGCCTAAGCCTGCACGTTTGAGCAATTTAGGAATCGCAAACACGGGGCCAATTCCCATCTCATCTGGCTCACAACCAGCCACTGCAAAACCACGAAACACACCCAATGGCTGCAAACCTTTACGTTCAGCGACTTGAGCATTCATGACGATAGTCATCGCCGCGCCGTCTGAAAATTGACTGGCATTGCCTGCCGTGATGACGCCATCTGGCAATGCCGTTCTGATTTGAGAAACTGCTTCTAAAGTTGTCCCTGCGCGTATCCCTTCATCGGCAGCAATCGTCACTTCACGCAAATGATGTTCGCCTGTTTCATTATCTGTAACGCGCATGGTCGTCGTTACTGGAATAATTTCCGCATCAAATAAACCGGCTGCGAAGGCAGCACTAGCACGTTGCTGGCTGCGCACACCATATTCATCCTGACGTTCGCGTGAAATCTGATAACGCTTGGCGACTATCTCTGCAGTTTCTAGCATAGGCATATAGACTTGCGGAATATGCTGTTGTAGCCATGGATCACTGAGCATGTGCTTATTCATTTCATTTTGCACACAAGAGATAGATTCAACACCACCCGCTGCGATGATATCGATCTCACCGGACATCACACGCTGCGCAGCCAAAGCGATAGATTGCAATCCGGACGAGCAATAGCGATTAATTGTGATACCTGGAACTGTGACCGGGCAGCCAGCACGTAATGCGATTTGTCGTGCGATATTGCGACCATTCGCACCTTCAGGAAATGCGCAACCGACCATTACATCTTCGATTTCAGCGTGCTCAAGATTGGCTCTTTGAATAACAGCAGTGAGCGTCGGCCCCGCCATACTCGCGCCGTGTGTCATGTTAAACGCGCCCTTCCATGACTTTGCTAATCCGGTGCGCGCTGTCGAGACGATCACTGCGTCTGTCATTTTTGTCTCCGTATACTTTTTGAGTTATTTAAAATTCTGCGGTGAGTTTTACTTGCTTATCGTTGACACTGAGATGTGCGGTTGAGCCTTGCATCAAGCTCGCTTTATCGTCGCAATGACCAAACGGTAGCCCAGTCACAATAGGTGTCGTGATAGTCGCGCGCAAAAACTTCAACATCGCCGCGAAGTCGTAGCCATTATCTTGTGGTGCTAAGCGGTAAGCAGAAAAATTTCCCAATACGATCGCCTTTTGTTTCGCCAACACGCCTGCCATATGAAGTTGAAGCAGCATGCGCTCAACACGATAAGGATGCTCTGCAATATCTTCCACAAACAGGATGCCACCTTCAATGTTTGGAAAATATTCGGTTCCAAGCAGATGACAAATCATAGCCAAATTGCCGCCCCATAATCTACCTTCGACACACAAATTTGCTTCTTGATCCGATTCAAATTCAAGATGGGTTTTGCGCTCACGCAAAGCTTTAAAAAATTGGTCTTGTGTAAATGGATGTAGTTCTTCGCGAGTAAAATCATTGCACAGCATAGGGCCGCATAAACTAGCCGTATCCGTCTTTGCCAACATCGCCAATTGCAAGGCGTTGAAGTCACTGTAGCCAACCAACCATTGACCGCTGCTGGCTATCTTTTGTAGATCGATATTTGGCAAAATTCTCGACAAGCCATAACTACCGCGCAAGCCCATCACGATATCGACCTCAGGATTGTCGATCGCGGCATTTAATTGATTCAAACGTTCTTGATCTGTCGCTCCAAAGCGTTCAAAACGCTCTGTATGCTGGTAGTAATTGATTACCTTAAATCCGGCGCTCTTCAGCGCCTGTAAACCGGCGTCAATATTCGTATCATCTAAAGCCGCACCGCTCGGTGCAACGATAGCGATGCAAGGATGTTCAGGGAGAATTTTGGGGAAAGAAATGGGCATCGCTAATACTCGTCTGTTCAGTAATCAGCGATCGATAATGGCTATCACTCGCCTAGCTTGTCTGATGGAATACGCGATTCTACCGCGGCACGGCGGCGCTCAGCAAAAAAATCCTTGAGTAGTTGCACACATTCCTCTGCCAACACGCCAGAGATCACTTCGGCATGATGATTGAGCTTTTCTTCTTTAAATAAATCGACAATCGAACCACATGCGCCAGTTTTGAAATCATGCGCACCAAACACGATACGAGAAAAACGTGCATGCATTAATGCACCAGAACACATGACACAAGGCTCTAAGGTGACATAGAGTTCACAACCAGGAAGACGATAATTGCCAAGAACTTCGGCTGCAGCACGCATAGCGACGACTTCGGCGTGCGCAGTTGGATCGTGGGTCGCTATCGGTTGATTAAAGCCACGAGCGATGATTTCGCCGTCCTTCACGACTACTGCGCCGACTGGGACTTCCCCTGCTTGCCAAGCCAACTTTGCTTGAGCGATGGCTTCAAGCATAAAAATTTCATCACTGATCATGGATTTTATTTAGACCGAAATGTTAGCCGCTATGTCGTGCCATTTAATCATGTAGTGAACTGTCTATTTATAGCGTTGGGGCTTATTTATTTCTTTTTGAAAAGAAATGTCCTAACAAGTAGGCAAATCCTGTACTAAATGTAATCGTTCGAGAAATGTGTGGCCAATCTGCAATTTCTAGGAAATGTAAAATTAAAACCCCGAACATAAAGCCCGCAACTGTAAAGAGAATTACAACTTGATCCTTTGGGCTCATTCTTCTAGTTCTTATTTTCGTAGATTCAATCGATTGCCTAGCCGTCAATCTCCGCCCAGCAATTAGGCGTTTCGTATAGCGTGATTTTCGTCAGAGATAAATGGCGACCATAACGATCGTGATAGACATCTTTGAGCATATCGAAGGCGATTTTGGCCAAGTTTTCAACCGTAGGAACGCGATCGATTACCACCGTTTTATGTCCAGGCATGCTTTCTAAGAATTGACGCACCGCCGTGTCTTTTTCATACACAATAAATGCATGGTCCCAAAGATCGACCAGATGTTTATTGGCAAGTGCTTTGATATCACCAAAATCCATGATCATGCCGTTATCAGACTCACCGTCTTTTTCGACGACATCACCAGTCAAGGTAATCAACAAGGTATAGCGATGCCCATGCAAATTGCGGCATTGGCTGTTGTGATCGGGAATCCGATGTCCGGTATCGAATTCAACTTTTCTGGTAATGGTTAACATGTATTGCCTGTGTACATAAGGTCAGACAAAACGTCATAGTCACGTCATGTCGACAGCTAATAAAAAATTATTTAAGGAATCTGCAGCAATTTATGCGTCTGCAAACTCAATTTCCATTTTGGATGCGCTTTGCAATAATCGATGGCTTTATGCAGATTGTCCTGCAATAAAGGCCCATCCATTGCTTGCAAATAATGATGTGTAAAATCGAGCGCTTCGTACGCATTTAAGTCCTGCCCCAACTGCGGAATCACGACTTTCAACTCATCGCCTTTGAGCACCACAAGTTGCGAACCCATTTTTGGGCTAACACAAATCCAATCCACGCCAGTCGGCACTTCTATCGTGCCGTTCGTTTCTATCGCAATTTCAAAACCCACATCGTGCATCGCATCGATTAAAGCCTCATCCAGTTGCAGCAATGGTTCTCCGCCAGTGAATACGACGAATTTACTGGCGGTATGCGTTTCAGGCCATAAAGAATTGATCCGAGCAGCAACAGCTTGTGGCGTCTTAAACTTACCACCACCTTCGCCATCGGTTCCAACGAAATCGGTATCGCAAAATTGGCAAACCGCTGTGGCACGATCTTCTTCACGCCCGGTCCACAAATTGCAGCCAGCAAAACGACAAAACACCGCAGGACGTCCAGCATGTGTGCCCTCGCCCTGTAAAGTGTAAAAAATTTCTTTAATGCTGTAGCTCAAAAGAAATCACTCCCACTCGATTGTCGCCGGTGGTTTTCCGGAAATATCGTAGACAACGCGATTAATTCCACGCACTTCATTGATAATGCGATTGGAAACTTTACCCAACAATTCATGTGGCAAATGTGCCCAATGCGCTGTCATAAAGTCTTGTGTTTGCACCGCACGCAAAGCCACCACATATTCATAAGTACGACCATCACCCATCACGCCAACCGATTTGACTGGTAAGAACACAGCAAATGCTTGGCTAGTCGCGTCATACCAAGTTTGTGGTTTTTCTGCGTTCGGATCAACGTAAGTATTACGTAATTCTTCGATAAAAATCGCGTCAGCACGGCGCAATAAATCGGCGAAATCTTTTTTAACTTCACCCAAGATACGCACGCCCAAACCAGGGCCAGGGAAAGGATGACGATACACCATGCTATGTGGTAAACCTAAAGCCACGCCCAATTTGCGCACTTCATCTTTGAACAATTCACGCAGTGGTTCTAATAACTTCAGATTCAAAGTATCTGGCAAACCACCGACATTGTGATGACTCTTAATTGTGTGTGAGCCTTTTTTACCTTTGCCTGCACTTTCGATTACGTCTGGATAAATCGTACCTTGCGCCAGCCATTTTGCGTTCTTAAGTTTGCCAGATTCTGCTTGGAATACTTCGACAAATTCACGACCGATGATTTTGCGCTTGGCTTCTGGATCAGTAACACCCGCCAGATGCCCCATGAACTGTTCTGTGGCATCTACATGAATCACCTTCACACCTAGATTGTTCGCGAACATTTCCATGACCATCTTGCCTTCATCGAGGCGCAACAAACCGTGATCGACAAAGACGCAAGTCAATTTATCGCCAATAGCGCGATGGATTAAGGCCGCTGCAACACTACTATCGACACCACCAGACAAGCCAAGAATTACCTCATCATCACCGACTTGAGCGCGTATCGACGCGACTGCTTCAGAAATATAATCTGGCATATTCCAGTCAGATTTGCAGCCACAGATATCATGCACAAAGCGACCAATAATCGCCTCACCTTGAATCGTGTGCGTGACTTCTGGATGGAATTGCACTGCATAAAAACGACGATCTTCATCCGCCATTGCGGCGATTGGGCAATTGTCGGTTGATGCCATCAACTTGAACCCTGCTGGCATTTCATTGACTTTATCACCGTGGCTCATCCATACCTTGAGCATGCCGTGACCTTCTGGTGTCACGAAATCGTTGATGCCTTCTAATAACTTAGTATGGCTACGCGCGCGAACTTCAGCGTAACCAAATTCACGTACTTTGCCGTTTTCAACTTTACCACCGAGTTGTTCTGCCATAGTTTGCATACCATAGCAAATCCCTAAAACTGGCACACCAGCGTCATACACCGCCAGTGGTGCACGTGGAGTATCGCCTTCAGTCACACTACTTGGGCCGCCAGATAAAATAATCCCAGCTGCGCCATAGTTGCGAATGAATTCATCGCTGACATCGTAAGGATAAACTTCAGAAAATACGCCAGCATCGCGAACACGGCGAGCGATCAATTGAGTAACTTGGGAACCAAAGTCGAGGATAAGGATTTTTGAATGCATGATTCTATAAAATAATCAAAGAGTAATATCGATTTGCTCTGGACTGGCCTGAACAATAGAATTGTTTTCTAATCGCCGAGCAGCAAGTAGGGCTTTTTCTGCGGAATGAATAAAAGTTTCAGGTGACACATTGGGGAAAACAGTAGTTGATGCAATCCCTATACTAATATTTATTTCTAATGTCTCACCCTCGAGTACTTCTGGATGTGTGATAACGGCAAGTCGTATGCGTTCTGCGACTGCGGCTGAGACTAGACTTGACGCGCCGGGCAATACTATCAAAAACGCGTCACTTTCAAATCGACCTAATGCATCAAATGGGCGTATGCAAGAACGAATTCGGCTAGCGAGCTTTAACAGGAAAGAGTCTCCCGCACCACTACCCAAACGCTCTCGTACATTCTGATACTGATTGACACCGAGATAAAGTAAAGATACTGGCTTTTCTGCCTTTAAACAGCGCTCTAACTCTATTCCTAATGAACGTGAAATAGCAGATCGATTCCACATTCCCAACACAGGATCAAGCAAAGCATCACGCTTCAAGTTACGGATTTGTTTTACCAGATCAAGTTGCTGCAATTTGAGCGCACCAATCACTAATTCCCGCTCAACCATCGACGCTAAATCAGCGAACAATAAACGAGATTCGTCATCAAACTCATGCTCAGCATAGTCAATCAGATAAATACAGCCAACAACTTGATCATTGGTATCAAAAATAGGATGCTGCGCGCAAAAGACAATGTGCGGTTCACCTTCTACCGAAGGATGTTTTGAAAAGTCTTCTTCAAAATTCAGATTATTGTAAATTCTGATTTCTTCAGAAAATCCTAGCATCTCACAGAAGTTAGCTTCGATACTCACCATAGAATGCTCGCTACGATCAAAGCGTTCTAATAACTTACCGAAACTAACTATGCAATTCGCAACCCCAAATAGACGTATTCCTAAGCGCTCAAACCTGGCAACTTTTGCCTCATACTTATCGAGGTCGACACGGGTATTACCCGAGCCTTCTAAAAACAACTCCATGCGACTAGCACGTTCCAAAGGTGTCACCATTTAGCTGCTCCGTAGTTGAGGCGCTATCGAATTTTAAACAATCGCGGCTTAATCGGCACGATAGTTAGGAGCTTCTTTGGTGATCTGAACGTCATGCACATGAGATTCACGCATACCAGCAGAAGTAATTTCGACAAACTCTGCTTTATCATGTAAATCTTGGATTGATGCGCAGCCGCAGTACCCCATAGAAGAACGAACGCCACCCACCATCTGATACAGAATCGCCAAGACGCTACCTTTATACGGCACACGTCCTTCGATACCTTCCGGAACCAGTTTATCGGCATTATTCGCAGCGTCTTGGAAATAACGATCAGCGGAACCATCGGCCATCGCGCCTAAACTACCCATGCCACGATAAGATTTGTAACTACGTCCTTGGAACAGAATAACTTCGCCTGGCGCTTCTTCGGTACCCGCAAACATACTACCCATCATCACCGTTGATGCGCCAGCAGCCAAAGCCTTGGACACGTCACCAGAGAAGCGGATACCGCCATCAGCGATACAAGGCACACCAGTGCCGCGCAAAGCAGCTGCAACATTGGCAATCGCTGTAATTTGTGGAACGCCAACACCAGCAACAATACGAGTGGTACAGATTGAACCTGGGCCAATACCCACTTTAACGGCATCCGCACCGTGCTCAACCAAGGCTAAAGCCGCTGCGGCTGTCGCGATATTGCCACCAATGACCTCGATATGTGGGTAATTGGTTTTCACCCAACGTACACGGTCCAAGACACCTTTGGAATGTCCATGAGCAGTATCAACGACAATCACATCGACACCTGCTTTAGCCAACAGATCAATACGCTCATCATTATCCGCACCGACACCCACCGCAGCACCCACACGTAATTTGCCTTGTTCATCTTTAGAGGCTAGTGGATGTTCTGTGGATTTTTGAATATCTTTTACGGTAATCAGGCCACGCAACTCAAATGCATCATCAACGACTAATACGCGTTCGAGGCGGTGCTTATTCATCAGACGCTTCGCTTCACTCAAATCAGCGCCTTCTTTCACGAAGACCAATTTTTCACGTGGCGTCATCTTTGCGCGCACTTCAGCATCTAATTCTTGCTCAAAGCGCAAGTCACGATTGGTGATAATACCAACGACAGTCTTACCTTCAACCACCGGGAAGCCGCTAATACCATGTTGAGAACTGAGTGAGATCACATCACGGATCGTCGTCGAAGGCGCAATCGTAATTGGATCACGCAAAACGCCAGATTCAAAACGTTTAACCTTAGCGACTTCACGAGCCTGCTCTTTGGGAGTCAAGTTTTTATGAATAATACCAATACCACCCTCTTGCGCCATCGCAATCGCTAGGCGACCTTCAGTCACCGTATCCATGGCAGCGGATACCAAAGGTATATTGAGTTTAATATTGCGTGTCAGATTCGTCGCAAGAGAGGTATCTTTTGGGAGAATATTTGAGTAAGCTGGGACGAGCAACACATCATCGAAAGTGAGTGCTTTTTGAAGAAGACGCATAGTGTTTCCTATAGGCGCAAAAGCAAATTATACAGAAAACTTGCCGATCCGTCTCGTTCCGTGTAAAACTCGCGATAAATTCTTTAAAAACTTTGTCATTCCCGTATAAGAAATCGAGTCAATCATGCAAAAAAAAGCTTTTTTCTCAACAATTATAGTGAGCTTAGCGCTGGTTTGTGCGAATACCGCGTTCGCACAGTACATCTGGCTCAACGACAAAGGTGTCAAACAGTATTCCGATCATCCGCCACCAAAATCTGTTCCAAAAGATAAAATTGTAAAATCTCCATTTGGGGTTGCGCGAGCCACCGATCAGGCTAACCCCTCCGAAAAGAAAGACGACATGGGCAAGAGCGAGATGGACAAAATTGAAAAACCAGTCACCCTCGCCAAAAAGAATGAAGAGTCCAATAAGCGCAGGATAGCGAAAGAAGAAGCAGAAAAGAAAGCGGAAATAGAGCAACAGAACACCGAGGCTAAGGCAAAAAATTGTGAGCGCGCAAAGTCTTACAAACAATCTCTCGACGAAGGTGTCCTCATCATGACGCGCAATAAAAATGGTGAGAGAACCGTACTCGATGAAACACAAAGAGCGAAAGAAGCGGCCGAAGCCAAAAAGATCTTAAGCGATTGCCCATAAGACCAAGGTGACGTAGCCTGAGTTACTCAGCACTATTCAGGCTACCATCACATTTTCCCCGTTTTATGCTCTCGTAAGGCACGACGGCGGCGCGCGTCCATAGGCTGCGCAATCAAAGCACGACAAATCTCAAGTCTGTCGCCAGAAGATAAAACATAGTCACGGGTCTTCTTTTTCCCAAACACGGCAAATGTGGCTTTCTCACTGAGCATTTGTTCGAGCTCGTGTCGTAAAGTCGGATTCAAACTCAAGAACACTTGATCAATAGTACTACCCTGCGCCACCTTCAGATCCAGCAAGACAGGGGCTGTCCCGTTTCTTGAATAACATAATTGAATAGCTAACAAACTAGCTAAATTCTGTGGCAATTGATCGACTGGCTTACTTTCCATAAACCACCTCAGCGCGCGCGCAAAACGCATCGACAAAACTATTAGTGATTTTTCCGAACACTGGACCAATTAAATGCTCCAGTAACTTACTAGAAAACTCATAGCGCAGATCAAATTCAATTTTGCACGCATCGCTGCGTAAAGCCGTAAAAGTCCACTGCCCATGTAATTGCTTAAAAGGTCCATCCACCAAACGCATTTCCATCTTATTCGGTGGAGAATTCACATTTTGAGTCGTGAAACTTTGCTTGATTCCGTGATAATTGATAGATAATGTTGCTTTAAGCTGCTCGTCCGAACGCTCAAGTACGTTGACGCCTCCACACCAAGGCAAAAACAAAGGATAATCTTCAACTTTTTCAACAAGAGCGAACATCTGTTCTGCACTGTAGGAAATTAAAACGTTTTTTTGGACGACTGCCATTATCTCAAGTCATTTGGTATGATCACAGACCGAATTTTAACCGAAACACCCCACTTCTCGGTGAATAAGCGCAATTTAACGCGTTCATCACCTTGTAAATTACAAGAACACAAAAATCAGTATGAGCATTGCAGATAATAAAAAGGCATTCCACGACTTCTTTATCGAAGAACAGTTCGAAGCAGGTATCGTGCTGCAAGGCTGGGAAGTAAAAGCGATTCGCGCTGGACGAGTTCAATTGAAAGAAGCTTATGTCATTATAAAAAATGGCGAGATTTTTCTATTCGGCGCTCATATTGGCGCGCTACCAACGGCATCAACGCACATACACCCAGATTCCGTAAGAACACGTAAATTGCTCTTGCATGCAGAAGAAATTAAAAAATTAATAGGTAAAGTGGAACGCTCTGGCTACACCATGGTGCCACTTAATATGCACTATTTAAACGGCAGAGTGAAATGTCAGATTGGATTAGCCAAAGGTAAAAAGCAACACGACAAACGAGAGTCAGAAAAAGAACGCGATTGGCAGCGTGAACAGCAAAAAATTATGAAGCAGCACCGTCGTTAATTTTTCTCTTGTCGTTTTAGATAAATATCTTCTCGCGCCTCGCGGATCTGCCGTCTGAGCGCGATACGCTCTTCAGGCGTGAGTCGATTAAATTTCGGCAATGGACGAGCCTCCATTTCAGAGCCAGAGCGAGCGGCTGTTGGCAAGCCGCTTTCATTCGAAATAGGCTGCCGCTGCGCGGCTTTTTCACTCAAGTGATGCAGACGCTCTTGATGCTCTATTTGACGTATCGCACGAAACTCTTCAACACGCCGCTGTCGCATTTCTTGTTTTCTGTTTGCCTCAAAGCTACGTTGCTGCGCAAATGCCACACTGATATCGCTTAATCCGACAACTAGCAGCACTCTCAAGCAAACCATATTGATACTTATTTTTTTCACAAAAAAATTCTTTCTACCTTCAAAATATTTTTGATTAGACTATTAGCGCTCCTATCTTTATCCAATGAAATTTGAGTTTAGCCATTGGACGAAACCTCAGACAGAATACCCACGTTGGAAAAGAGTGCCTTATTCACATTAGCTGAAAAATAACGATTATTTTTACTCTCTGCCTATTTTCCACCAAATTTTACTTAGCCTGCAAGCAGTGTAGAGAGAAAGCAGAGGCTTGAACAGGGGTATTCTGTAAGGTCTGTAACAGTTTGTAATGCCTATGAAAAATCAATACAGCGCGATGCCAATTCACAGTAAGATAAACACATTATCATCACAAAATGAATGACATGACTGATACCAAAGCCAAAATTTTAGTCGTCGATGACGATATTCGCTTGCGCGACTTATTGCGCCGATATTTGACTGAACAAGGTTTTCAAGTCGTCGTTGCAGAAAACGCGACCGCAATGAACAAACTCTGGCTACGCGAACGCTACGACCTACTGGTATTGGATCTCATGCTACCAGGTGAAGATGGATTATCGATTTGCAGACGCTTGCGAGGTGGTGGCGATAAAACGCCAATCATCATGCTAACTGCCAAAGGTGAGGATGTCGATCGGATTATTGGCTTAGAAATGGGTGCAGATGACTACCTCCCCAAACCTTTCAATCCGCGAGAACTAGTCGCACGTATTAACGCGGTTCTGCGTCGCCGTGGACCTGACGAAGTACCCGGAGCACCTCTAGAGCACGGGCAAGTCTTTAAATTTGGAGAATTTTGCCTAGATTTATCCAATCGCAGTCTAAAACGAAAAGATGAGCAAATCAATTTAACCACCGGTGAATTCTCAGTGCTAAAAGTATTTGCTCGTCACGCCCGACAACCGCTATCACGCGAAAAATTGATGGAATTAGCACGTGGCCGCGAATACGAGGTATTCGACCGCAGTCTAGACGTACAAATTTCTCGCTTACGAAAATTAATAGAAAAAGACCCGGGAACACCACAATACATACAAACGGTCTGGGGCTTAGGCTATGTTTTCATTCCTGATGGCCAGTCCAAATAGATGTTGGCGACTAAAAAACTGAGACGACTCTAGGCGAACTAAAGCGAACAACGCACAATATGCGCAATTATTTTCTTGCTTTGAGCGGGGTACGTAGCGCCCTTTTCTGGCGCACTTTCTTTTTACTGACTATCTTAGTAACGGCCAGTATGGCTGCATGGTTTATCAGCTTCAAACTGGTAGAACGCAAGCCACGCGCACAACAAATCTCAGGGCAAATTGTGTCCATGGTAACCATCACTCGCGCTGCTCTTACGCATTCTGCTGAAGACAAACGCCGCGAATTACTTCTAGACCTAGCGCGAAATGAGGGAATACGCATTTATCTAGTTGAGGAAAACGACAAGATAGTAGCGCAAGAAGATACCGTTTTTTTTGATGAACTTAAAAAATTAATTCAAGAAAAACTAGGCGCAAAAACCCAATTCGCAAGAGCGGTCAATGGTGAGGAAGGATTTTGGCTCAGCTTTGTCATTGATGAGGATCAGTATTGGCTAAGATTAGAACAAGATCGATTGCAAAATGAAACCAGCTTGCAAATATTAGGTTGGGCTAGCATCACGCTAATTTTAACTTTAGTCGGAGCCGTCTTCATTTCTCGACACATTAACGCGCCACTATCAAATTTAAGCCAAGCTGCACGTCAACTAGCGCATGGGCTACGTCCGCCTCCACTCCCTGAGAATGGCCCGAGGGAAATTAGAGAGACAAATGTCAGCTTCAATCAAATGGTGGACGATTTAGCCCGTAGCGAATCAGATCGCACCGTCATTCTTGCAGGCATTTCACATGACTTGAGAACGCCTCTGACCCGCTTGCAATTAGAATTAGAAATGGCACCTGTCGACGCCACGACTCGTGAGGCGATGCAATCCGACTTAAGCCAAATGGATGGCATCATTCAACAGTTCTTAGACTATGCTAAGCCTTTGCATGAATCCACATTTAACAGCGTCCACTTGAGCAGCCTAGTTGAAAAAATAGTTCAAGATGTGCAGCGCGACAGCAACGTTATCATACTGGCCAAAATTGATCCTGGCATTTCCATCACAGGGATAGAGATTGAGATTCAACGCTTATTTAATAATCTCATCCAAAACGCATTGCGTTACGCTCGTGATGCGACAACGAATCAAGTTAAATTAGAATTGGAATGTCGTTTTTCTGAACAGCCTAATAAGCCACTTGCCTGCATACGATTGAGAGATTTTGGGCCGGGCGTACCTAAAGAGGAAATAACTCGCTTGTTACGCCCATTCACGCGCGGCGATATCGCTAGGAGTCAAGCTAATGGTTCTGGTCTTGGCTTGGCAATCGTTGATCGTATCGTTAAACGCCATGGCGGCAAAATACGCTTACAAAATCATCCTGCCGGTGGATTGGATATACAAATTCTTATATCCGCTCACCGCACTTCTAAATAACCTAAGCCTAGACCATAAAATATGTCGCCGGAGATTTCTCTGCGGCGACATTTCTTGATCAAATCCAACTAGCTACTACATTTTTTATTTTGCCTCTGGATTGAGTTGATAACTCATACGCAAAGTCTCAGTCTTGGCGCTGGCTACGATCGGTGAAATATTCGCCGGTGAAACTTTCGCCGTGGGCGCCACATTCGTCACACCAGCATGGTTTAATACAACGCTACTCGCCTGAGCTTGCAACATGCTCCAGCTCACCGCGCCAGCCATCCCTATTCCCATCAATACGCTAAACAAAACAGGGGAACGCAGACCGGTATTTTTTTTCACTACGGTGAACGGTGTAGCGTCAGATATTTCCACAGGAATCGGCGATGCTTGCAATACTTCTTTCGCACGTTCACACCATTGTTGATGCTGTCCCTGCTCCAAGGTAAAACGATCTAATAATTGTTTAGTCAGAGCTTCTGCCGCACGCTTTTCCGCATCAATTTTATTTTGCAAAGCGAGTGTATTTTCTTTTTGCAAATCAACCTCGTTTTTCAATTCTGCTTGCAACGACAATGTCTGTGCTAACAGTGTTTGTTCCTCCAGTTTTTTTGCATTGACCAATGCTAAGGTCGCTGCCTCTTGTTGCACTCTCTCTGCCAATAATTCTTGCGCTTCCTGTTCTTTTTGCAAACGCTCTAAATTTTTATGACGCAAAGTTTGTGCTTCGAAAATCTGATCCGCTAATAGACGCGCGATTTGTTTTTCTGCCTCGGCATTTTCTTTTTCAAGCTGAGCTAAAGTTTCTTGTTGCTCACGATTTTTTTCGATCTCAGCCACATGTAAATATTCTTGTTCTGATTTAGCATTGGCGGCGATTGTCAAGGTCAATTCCGTTTCGAATCTGACTTTCTCTTCGCTAGCAGCAACACGCTCAGCCTCTAAACGAATTTGCGCCTGAACTAAGGCTTGATGTTCCAGGTCAGCACGTTTCTTGGCTTCCTCAATCACCAAGCTTTCTGCTTCCAGTTTTAATTCGATGTCACGCAAAGTCCTGTGATGTAAAGCCACCATTTCTTCTTCGAAGGCCAGTTGCTCTTGGGTTTTGATAGCGATCGCAGTCTCTAATTCTAAACGCGCTGCTTGCGCCTGTTGCAAGCGCAACAAATCACTACTTTGCGCTTCGGCAGTTGCAATCAATTCGGACTCTAATTGTGCTTGCTGTGTTGCTAAAACACGTGCTTCATTTTCGGCAGCGAGTCGATTCTGTAAAGCGATTCTGGCATCTTGCTCCGCCAACACGCGGTATTCGCACTCTTGTAGATAGGCTTGCTCGGTCTCTATACGTTTTGCAGTTTCCTCTGCCAAACATTGCTCAGCCGCACTCTTCTGTGCCAACAACTGTAGCTCTTGGCGTTCTAAGGCGACTCGTTGAGCTTCAAATTCTTTCAACTCCTCAGCTTGAGCTAAACGTTGTTCAATCAAACTTAATGCTGTTTTTTGCGCTTCGGTATGATCGCGTGAGCTAATCAATAAAGCATTTTCTTGGGCAAATTTTTCTTGGATAAGTTGAGCTGCCAATATTTCTTGCTCAGCACGTTGACTTTCAGCTTCGGCCAGCATACTTTCGAAACGTAGGCGCTCATTCAAAGCACTAATCGCACGTTGTTCATCTTCAATTTTTTGTTGAATCTCGGCGTTGAGTTGCAATTCAATTTGGGCTTGCTGTTCCGATAGATTAATAGATTGTTGCAAAGCATCGTTTTTCGTTTCTAGCGCTTTACTCGCTTGTACGCGCGCTGCAGCTTCTTTCTCAGCCAAAGCAAGATAGCGAGCTTCTTCTGCGTTCAACTGCTGCAATTCCAGACGTGCTTGTTCGTCTTGTTGTTGACGCTGCACCGCCAAACGTATTTTTTCTTCTTCAACAGCCTGTAATCGAGCTGCTTCATCTAAAGCATTTTTCTCAGCCGTTTGAGAAAACGCCAGGGTAACTAAACTCGCTTGTTCTTTCTCGATACGTTCTTGGTGCAACTGATGTAACTTCAACTCTTCGTCAACTCGCTGTTGCATTAAGTTTGCAAATAGATTTTGTGCCTCGGCATTGGCAGCTAAAGCTTCATGCAAAGCATTTTCTTTTGCTAAAGCAAACTCCGCATCTTGTTGTGCAAGGCGCGCTAATTCGCCATTGATCTCTGCATTTTTCAAGGCCGCTTTTTCTGCGACAGTTTGTGCTTGTAAGTTGATCAAAGTCGATTGTTCTATCGCTAATTTCTCATTACATGTGTCAAGTAATGCCTGATCCGCAGCACATCTTTGCTGGGCAGTGTGTTCCAGCTCAGCAATACGTTTTTTCTTTTGTATTAGCACCTGACGCGCTTGATCCTGCAAACTAGCATAAGCATGTACTTTGGCATGCAATGCCTGCTCCTCTTGCAGTTTGTCATGCTCTAATTGTTTAGCTAGAGCTTCCGCTTTAGCTCGTTCCTCGGCCAAAATGCGATTTTGTTTTTCTAAAGCCAAACGCGATTGCGCCTCTGCGACTGCAATGCGCTCTAACTCGGCTCTTTGTTTTTGTAATGCTTCATCTTCCAATGCAGCTTCTTTTTTCTGCAATTCTAATGCCGTGATTTCTTCCAAGCTTTGCAATGCTGTTTGCTGAGCCTGTAATTTAATCTTTTCAATATTGGCTAATTCGCAGGCACGTTTAGCGCGCAACTCGGTCGCTTCTTTAATTTGCAGTTCGAGTTGAATTTTCTCTTGGTTCTGCGCAATAAGATCGGCTTCCGCTTTATTTTTTTCTTCAATGGCCAGTCTAATTTTTTGCTCAGACGCTAAACGCTCCTGATGCAAACGAATATGATTTTGTTCTTCTGCGGTCTTGGCTTCTAGCTCTGCCAGTAATTGTTTTTCGATTGATTTTTTTTCCTCAATCAAGGCTAATTTGCGACGCTCTTCTTGTTCGCGTTCGCGCATTAATTTTGTCAATTCGATAGCTTCGTTGGCTTTGGATTTAGCAACATTGGCCGTTTGTCTTTGCGACTCAGCGTGCTCAGTCATTTTTTGCAGACGCACTTGTTCCGCCGCCATTAATTCTTGGCGAACTAATTTTGCTTCTTTTTCTTTTTCCTGACGAGCAAACAACATCTGTGCATGTTCGCGATCCGCTTTGGCACGCGCCAACACTTGTTCTGCAGCTTCGCGTTCTGCTTCTAATTTTTCTTGATTAGCCATTGCCGCATTGCGCTCTGCTTCCAAACGCAGATGCTCAGCCTTACTCATTTCCACTGCTTGACGCGCTTTCAGTAAGGCTAAAGCAGCTGCCTTACGCTGCAACTCTGCTTGCACTTGAGCTTGTTCCAATGCTTGTTTTTCCGCTTCTGATAGCGCCGCAATTGCCTCTTGCTGCTGACGCTCCAACATCTCTTTTTGGGCGGCCAAAGCGATAGCCTCTTCTTCCGCTTGCAAACGAGCTGCCGCTGCAAGCTCAGCATCTCTTTCACTTGCTAATTTTTCCTCTGCGGCTTGCAGTAGTTTCTCAGCAGATTCCGCTCTACGTTTTTCGGATATTAATTTTTCTTGAATCAACTCTAAGGCTTTACTTTCGGCTTCAACCCGACTTTGCTGAGTTTCTAATAATGCTTGCGAATCCTGATTTTTTTGAATTGCAAGCATGGCTAGCTGTTGACCTAGCTTTACATTCTCAACCGTATTTTCCAGCGCAATTTTCTCTGCTACGACTTTAGTTTCTTGCGCAATGCGAATGGCTTGCTGTGCCTGATGTTGCATGCTCAAAACTTCGGCCTGCGTTTCTTCCGTCTTGGCGATGGTTTCTGCTTCAGCGATGACTTTCTTCTCTGCTTCGACCTTAGCTTGAATCGCTCTCGCGGCGCGTTGTTCAGCCTCGGCGCGCATTTTTTCCGCTTTCGCTAATTCAATAATGCTTTGTGCTTTCGAATTGGCCGCCAAGTTGGCACGCTTTAAATATTCAGTCTGTACTGAAATCGCTGCTAGTGCTTTTTGCTCGGCGTCCGCTTTTTCTTTAGCTAACTGTACCGCTTCTCGTTCTAGAGCGGCCTTTTCACTCGCATATTTTTCTGCACGTTGTTCTTCTTCACGGCGCTGTTTTGCCATTTCAGCAGCTTCTAACTCAGCTTGACGACGACGTTTGGCTTCTTGATTGGCCTTTTCCTCTGCATCTAAACGCGCTCTTGCATTGGCGTCCGCATATTGTTCACTCTCAACACGAACCAATGCCTTGGTTTGTAATTCTTTTTCTGCCTGAATTCGTGATTCGGTTGCCAGGCGAATTTTCTCTTCGGCTTCACTACGTGCCAAAGCAGCTTCTGCGGCTATTTTTTCTGCTTGTTCGCGGCGATTTGCCGCTGCCAATAATTCTTGCTCGGCTTGCAAACGCAATTGAATCGCATCCGCTGCACGCTTTTCCGATTCAACTCTAGCTTGTGCAATGGCTTCGTACTCACGTTCCAACATAGCACGACCACGCGCCTCTTCACGAGCACGGATTTCTAACGGTGTACGATTTAAAGATACTTCTAAAGCAATCGCTTCAGCCTGATCGCGTTCGCGATTAATTTGCAGAGACTCATTGCGAATTTTTGCTAAACGTTCGGCATTCAAACGTGCTTCACGATCTTGTCGCTCACGTTCACGAGCTTGTTCGGCGATACGAGCATCAACCCGTGCGCGCTCAATCGCCTCTTGTTTCGCTGCATACGATGCCGCTGCGCGTTCCGCCGCCCATTGTTTGGCATTTTCTGATTCTGCGGCTAAGTTTTCGGCATCTAGTTTGGCTTTGAAATTGAGTTGTGTATCAATTTTGATTTGTTCTAGCGCCATTTTTTTCGCGCCTTGTTCATTTTTTATTCTGAGATCAGCTTGAAATTTGGCTTGCTGTTCTACCAGTGTGCGCTCTTGCAAGGCACGAATTTCTTGCGCATCACTAGCGATCCGTTCTTCGCTAGAGAGTTTTAAATCTAGCTCTGCCGCTAAACGGGCACGATGGCCATCGGCTTCTACTTGTTGTAACTGGCGATTTTCTTGGTTGACGTCATTAGCAACAATTTCGGCGGTTTCGGCTGTTTGCAAGTCCACCTTAGATTCTGCATTAGTGTCGGCATTCAATTCTGATTTCAAATCAGCTTGAGAACGGGCTTCTGCGGCTAAATCAGCGTTGGCATTCGCCTCTACTCTTGCAATCGCGGCACGTATAGCTTTGATATCGATACGTGCGTGTGGCGTCATATGATCTTCCGATGGCAAATCAGCCTGTGGATTCAATTGATCATCCAGCGCCAAGGCACCCATGGATAAGCGATTGAGTATCATTTGATTGTCATTCATTGCACACCTCGTCATTGAGTCTACCCTGCTGCTTGTTTGCGAATATCCGCTCTATGCAAGCTTGTAGGGGATTTGTATAGCTTGAATTATCGACTGATGGAAAATAAACGAAGCCTAGAGAAGAACGGGAAAAACACCGCATTTCCTGACTTTCAGTATTTTTTTGTTTCGCAGCGCCTGCTTCTGCATTTACGTCAGCGACCACCGACTTGTTTCTCTAGTTTGAAAAATAGTTCGCGGTGCAATATGAGCTTATGGTGAGAATGTCTAAACCGATCTAACGCAGGGTCAGCGATTATTAGTACAATCGGTGCAATCACTTATTTTTTTATTAAATTTTGACGAACGATGAATACCAACTCGCCACCATTGATAAACTCCAAACTACCCAAGGTAACAACCACCATCTTCGCTACTATGTCAGCCTTAGCGCACAAGCATCAGGCCATTAATCTGGGTCAGGGTTTTCCTGACTTCGAATGTGATCCGCGCCTGATAGAACATGTACATCAAGCGATGTTGGCTGGTCACAATCAATATCCTCTGATGTCGGGTGCGGCCCCCTTACGACAAGCTATCGCGACTAAAGTGAAGTCTTTGTACAAGCATGACTACAATGTTGATAGCGAGATCACGGTGACGGCTGGCGCAACACAAGCCATCATGACGACGATTTTGGCTTGTGTACATGCAGGTGACGAAGTGATCGTGATTGAGCCGGCCTATGATAGTTATGTGCCGACTATACAACTAGCAGGTGGTACACCTGTCTTGGTTGCCATGCGCTTCGAAAATGGTGAATTTAAGATTGATTGGGATGAAATTGAAAGCAAAATTAGCGACAAAACTCGCCTAATTATTATCAACTCGCCGCACAATCCAACAGGAAGCACTTTACTAACAAGTGACTTAGAGGCACTGGCGCAATTGACCAGAGATAATCAAATTTTAATTTTGTCAGACGAAGTCTATGAACATATGGTATTTGATAAACAAGCCCATTTATCATTAGCAAGTCATCCAGAATTGGCTGCCAGAAGTTTTATTATCTCCAGCTTTGGCAAAACCTATCATGTGACTGGTTGGAAAGTTGCTTATGTATTAGCGCCACAAACATTGAGCGCTGAATTTCGCAAAGTACATCAATTTAATGTGTTCACGGTTAACTCGGCGATGCAACTGGGGCTGGCAAGCTATATGCAAAACTCGGATGCCCATTTACAGCTAGCTTCTTTCTATCAAGAAAAACGAGATTATTTCCGAGCCGCTTTAGCAGAGTCGAATTTCCGTTTATTGGCAGTGAATGGCACGTATTTTCAATGTGTCGATTATTCTGGGATTTCAGATAAATCTGAGTTGGAATTTGCTAGCTGGCTTACTGAAGAAGTCGGTGTTGCTGCGATCCCAGTCTCCGCTTTTTATCAACAACAAACACAAAATAAATTAGTCCGTTTTTGCTTCGCGAAGAAAAAGGAAACTTTGGATGCAGCTTTAGAGCGGCTAACTAAGTTATAAAGCGCTGACAACATCATTGTTAATTTACAAATGAATTGCCGTTTACCCTAATTCAAAATCAAATTTCGACTACATGTCTTGCAAGAAAATGAGAATTGTGAAGTCTATTTTTCTTCAGAATTCTCTTCCTTTGCATTTTTGCTTTCTATCTTAGCGTCCAGCTTGGCTGCCCTTGCTTTACGCAGAAATGACTTCGCTTCTACGTTAATTCTTTTCAATACTTCTTGAACTTGGCGACGCTTCAAACGTAGATCGTCAAAACATGTAGTAACAAAAAAATTATCTTGGCATTGCAACTCTTTGTCACGTATGAAATTCTGCAAAACGGTCTGTACTTGATCTACTTTACTCAAGGCCAACTCGGCAACATCGTTTGCGCTGATAGAACCTGCAATAAATTCGCGATTCAATTCCTCTGTCATTTTTTCTAACAAACCATATTCAACTCGCGCAAGACTCTGTTGTGCCAGCACCGGAGTAGGCAAATAAACCTGGGCGATTAGCAGGCAAAATAGCAAAGCCAAAGCAGGCAATTTAATAAATTTTTTATTAAGCATGGGCAGGTGTATCCAGCATGGCATGAATTTCTCGTTGGTCAGCACTCATATACTCTTTAGATTGCATTTCTATAATGCGCGAGACCGTGCGATGAAATTCATTTGATAAAGTACCTTGTGTGTACAATAATTCAGGCGCTACTTCTGCCGACATAATGAGTTTTACTTTATTGTCATAAAACACATCGATTAGCCAAGTAAAGCGTCTCGCCTCTGAAGACATACCTGCCGACATCTGTGGGATAGACGAGAGTATGACCGTATGAAAACGGCTTGCGATTTCCAAGTAGTCATTTTGTGAACGAGGGCCACCGCACAAAGTCGTAAAATCAAACCAAATCGTGGTGCCGGCGCGGCGTAAGGATTTCAAACGTCGGCCTTCAATATCGACATAGGGATCTTCATCCTTGGTCTCTGCTACTTTTGCAAATGCAGCGCGTAAGCCTTGATCAGTTTGTGCATTCAAAGGCGTTAAATAAACTTCAACTTGCTCCAAGGCTCGCTTGCGATAATCATTGCCGGAATCAACATTTAAAATATCCAAGCGTTCTTTAAGCAAAGCGATAGTGGGCAACATCCGATCTCTGTGCAAACCGTCAGGATATAAAGTATCTGGTTGATAATTAGAGGTCATTACAAACGACACCCCATTATCAAATAATGCCTTCATTAAGTTATACAGCAACATCGCATCGGCGACATCTGAGACATGAAACTCATCAAAACAAATCAAACGATATTTTTTTGCAATACGGGCAGCAACTTCATTTAATGGGTCGGCGACACCTTTAAGCTCGTCTAACTCACGATGCACAGCGCGCATAAATTCATGAAAATGCAAGCGTGTTTTACGTACTACAGGCACCACTGAGTAGAAGCTATCCATCAAAAAAGATTTGCCGCGCCCTACGCCGCCCCACATGTAAACTCCACGTGGCACTTCAGGGCGACTAATCAAACGCACTAGGCGATTTGCACGTTTGGATTTGTATTCCACCCAATCGTCATAAGCTTGTTGCAAGCGATCCACCGCACGTTTTTGCGCGGCATCGACTTGAAAGCCGCGTTTATCAATTGCCTCTTGGTAAAACTCGTGAACGTTCATGACATTACGCAAAAAAGAAAATACATAAACCGCAGAGGCGCAGCCCACGCCGAGAAATCAATCAGTTTTCTCTGCGTACGCTGCGCCTCTGTGGCTAAACTCTTTTTTCTAATAAGTTAGAAAAAAATTAGAAGCAAATTATCAGAAGTTCAAAGAGCGCTTATCAACAGCTAACGCGGCTTCTTTCGTCGCTTCAGACAAAGATGGGTGTGCATGGCAAATACGTGCGATATCTTCGGAAGAAGCACGGAATTCCATTGCCACAACCGCTTCAGAAATCAATTCGGAAGCCATCGGGCCGACAATATGAACACCTAAGATTTCATCCGTCGTTGCATCAGCCAAGAATTTCACCATACCAGAGGTATCACCTAATGCACGTGCACGACCATTCGCCATGAACGGGAATGTACCTGCTTTGTAAGCAACGCCGTCTGCCTTCAATTGCTGTTCTGTGCGGCCAACCCATGCGATTTCTGGTGACGTGTAGATGACCCAAGGAATCGTATTGAAATTGACGTGACCATGTTGACCAGCGATACGTTCCGCGACAGCAACGCCCTCTTCTTCCGCTTTGTGTGCGAGCATAGGTCCGCGAACTACGTCACCAACTGCCCATACATTTGCCAAATTCGTTTTGCAATCACCATCAACAGCGATGAAACCACGTTCATCCAAAGCCAATCCAACTGCTTCCGCATTCAAACCATTTGTATTTGGCGTACGGCCAATCGAAATGATCAATTTATCGAATACGGCTTTGTGCTCGGTGCCTTTATCATCGGTGTAATTGACTGTGACATCATTTGCACCTTTAACGATTTCACCGATCTTGACACCAAGATTGATAGACAATCCTTGCTTAACGAACAACTTGTGCGCTTCTTTCGCGATTTGCTCGTCGACCGCGCCCAAGAATGTTGGTAATGCTTCGAGTACAGTCACTTCAGCACCGCAACGACGCCAAACGCTACCCATTTCCAGACCGATAACACCAGCGCCAATCACGCCTAATCTTTTCGGTACTGCTGCGATTTTCAATGCACCGTCATTCGACAAAATCAATTCTTCATCAAACGCTGCACCTGGTAAAGAACGTGCATTCGAACCTGTTGCGACGATAATATGTTTGCCCGTAATCGTCTCTTCCGCCTTGCCCGCCACTTTGATTTCATAAGCGCCATCAGCAGCTTTCACAAACGAGCCATGACCGTGGAAGAATGTGACTTTATTCTTTTTGAATAAGTAGACGATCCCGTCATTGTTTTGCTTCACGATGGTGTCTTTACGTTTCAGCATTTTCGCGACGTCTAGTTCCAAGCCACTTACACTGATACCGTGATCTGCAAAGGCGTGACCTGCGTGTTCATAGTGCTCCGATGATTGCAACAATGCTTTTGACGGAATACAGCCAACGTTAGTGCAAGTACCGCCTGGTGCTGGACCACCTTTGTCGTTAGTCCATGCATCGATACAAGCTGTTGAAAAACCTAATTGTGCCGCGCGAATCGCAGCGATATAACCACCAGGACCACCGCCGATAACGACGACATCAAATTGTTTGCTCATAGTCTTACCTTGTCAGGTTTACTTTTCAATAAATAATGGGGAATGAGCGCAGTCTATTTTTATCTAACAAAACTTTTGCGCTCATTAAAACGAACTTAGTCTTCTTCTGGAATAAAGATCCACGCCAGCAAATAGAAAATAATGCCGAAACCAAAGCAGGCAACGAAGATCACAAACACCAAACGCCAAATCCATGACTGCATGCTAGTGAATTTACCGAGGCCGCCGCAAACACCACCAATCCATTGGTCTGTTTTTGAGCGACGCAAATAATTCAATTGCGCGAATGGATTTTCCGCATTCGAATTGTTTGCCGAATTACCTGAATTACTTGCATTCAATCCAGCTAGTAATTTTTCTTTGGCCTGAGCAAACTCAGCATCAGTCAGTGCGCCCGACTGATGCAGTTTGTGCAGACGATCAATTTCGTCAGCAATATTCATAGGGTGCGGGCTCTTTATCGAGAGATTAGAGGTCTAACAACAAGCGCGCTGGATCTTCCAAGGCCTCTTTCATCGCGACCAAACCAAGCACAGCTTCACGACCGTCAATGATACGGTGATCGTAAGACATTGCTAAGTAGTTCATAGGACGAACAAGGATTTGACCATTTTCAACCACAGCGCGATCTTTCGTTGCATGTACGCCCAAAATAGCGGATTGTGGTGGATTGATGATCGGTGTCGATAACATAGAGCCGAAAGTACCACCGTTGGAGATAGAGAAAGTACCGCCAGTCAAATCGTCCAAAGTCAATTTACCGTCTTTTGCTTTAGCACCGAACTCGCCGATTTTCTTTTCAATTTCAGCGATTGTCATTTGATCTGCATTGCGCAAAATTGGTACCACCAAACCGCGTGGGGAACCCACTGCGATACCAATATCAAAGTAACCGTGGTACACAATGTCATTGCCATCAACAGAAGCATTCAAAATTGGATATTTCTTCAATGCTGCAACTGCTGCTTTAACGAAGAAGGACATAAAGCCCAATTTCACGCCGTGTTCTTTTTCGAACTTGTCTTTGTACTTGTTACGCAAATCCATGACTGGCGCCATATTGACTTCATTAAATGTTGTCAAAATCGCGTTAGTGGATTGTGATTGCACTAAACGTTCTGCAATACGTGCACGCAAACGACTCATAGGCACGCGCTCTTCTGGGCGATCACCAAGATTAGCAACCGCTGGCGCCGCAACTTGCTGCAAAGCTGGTTTCGCTGCTACTGGTGCCGCCAAAGGTGCCACTACTGGAGCAGCCTTGCCTGCAACTGCAGCCAATGCATCACCTTTTGTTACGCGACCGTCTTTACCCGTGCCATCAACTGCACCTGCAGATAAATTGTTTTCAGCCAAAATTTTTGCAGCAGCGGGCATTGCGATACCCGCAGCGGAACTTGCGCTAGCAGTGGCGACTGGGGCGGCTGCTGCTGCAACTGGAGCAGCGGCAGCAGGTGCGGATGCACCAGCACTTGCTTCCGTATCCATCATCGCAATTACTTCACCAGCAACGACTGTGCTGCCATCGCCTTTGATAATTTGCGTGATCACGCCTGCACCTGGTGCTGGCAATTCCAACACCACTTTGTCCGTTTCAACGTCAACTAAATTTTCGTCGCGGCTAACTGCTTCGCCGACTTTTTTATGCCAAGAGAGCAAAGTCGCTTCGGCGACAGATTCAGATAACTGAGGAACTTTTACTTCGATAATTGCCATGTTTATTCTCCGTGTAGGATGTCTATGTCTAATTCGGCACTGCGCTTTCTTTATTATTGGCAATGCCGCCTAGGATTATTTGGTCAAGATATAGCCCTTGAGTTTCGAAAAGGCTGCATCAAGCAATGCTTTTTGTTGCGCATAGTGCTTATCGTAGTAACCGACAGCTGGAGATGCGCTTGCAGGGCGACCTGCGTAAGCAAGCTTCTGACCTTCATCCAAACTTTCAAAGATATTGTGCTGAATTTGGAACCATGGACCTTGATTTTGTGGTTCATCTTGTGCCCAAACCAATTCCACCATGTTCGGGAATTTCTTCAATTCCGCGACAAAACTCTTATGTGGGAATGGGTAGAGTTGTTCCACACGAATAATCGCTGTATCAGTTTGTGCGCGTTCTTTACGTGCATTCACCAAATCATAGTAAACCTTGCCGGAGCAAGCGATCACGCGTTTGACCTTCTTCGTATCGATAGACTCATCCACTTCACCAATCACCGTATGGAAGCTACCTTTTGCCAATTCTGACAATGGAGAACCCGCATCCTTATTACGCAACAAAGACTTCGGCGTCATGATGACCAAAGGCTTACGGAATTGACGGATCATTTGACGACGCAACAGATGGAAAATTTGCGATGCTGTCGTTGGTTGAACGACTTGCATGTTGTTGTCTGCACACAATTGCAAGAAACGTTCTGGACGAGCAGAGGAATGTTCTGGACCCTGACCTTCATAGCCATGTGGCAGCATCATCACGAGGCCGCAAGCACGACCCCACTTCACTTCGCCGGAGCTAATAAATTGATCGATAACGACTTGCGCGCCATTCGCGAAGTCACCGAATTGGGCTTCCCAGATAGTCAACGTATTTGGCTCTGCGCTCGAATAACCATATTCAAACGCCAATACCGCTTCTTCTGACAAAACAGAGTCAATCACCGTGAATGGTGCTTGTTTATCGGAAATGTTTTGCAGTGGAATATACGTCCCTGCGTCCCAACGCTCACGTTTTTGGTCATGCAACACAGCATGACGATGAACGAAAGTACCGCGACCTGCATCTTGACCAGTTAAACGAATCGCGTAACCTGAAGATACCAAGGAAGCAAAGGCCAAGTGTTCGCCCATACCCCAATCGAGGTTCATTTCGCCACGACCCATTGCTGCGCGATCTGCCAACACTTTTTCTACCAAACTGTGTGGTTTAAAGTCGGCTGGAATAGTCGTGATGCGTTCTGCCAAACGTTTCAATTCAGTGGTTGGAACCGCAGTGTCTGCAGCATCGGTCCATTTCTTATTCAGGAATGGAATCCAATCAACTGCAAATTTATTCTTGAAATTAGAAATAACTGGATCAACTGTATGTTTACCTGCATCCATCGCATCACGGAAGGCTTTCACCATATCGTCGCCAGCCGTCGCTGCGATGGTGCCTTGCGCTGCCAATTTATCGGCATACATCTTACGTGTGCCAGGATGTTGAGCAATCTTTTTGTACATCAAAGGCTGTGTCAATGCTGGCGTATCTTGTTCGTTATGACCCAATTTACGGTAGCAGATAATATCGACCACAACGTCTTTCTTGAAAATCATACGATAATCAAGCGCGATTTGCGTTGCCAAGACCACTGCTTCAGGATCATCTGCATTCACGTGCAAGACTGGCGCTTCGATCATCTTAACAACGTCTGAGCAATACAAAGTAGAACGTGCATCACGTGGATCAGAAGTCGTGAAACCAATTTGATTATTGATGACGATATGCACGGTACCACCAGTACCATAGCCGCGTGTTTGCGCCAGATTCAAGGTTTCCATGACAACGCCTTGACCCGCGAAAGCAGCATCACCGTGTACCAAAATAGGCAACACTTGCGCGCCGTCTTTATCGCCACGGCGTTCCATACGTGCTTTCACAGAACCTTCAACCACAGGATTGACGATTTCCAAGTGAGACGGATTGAACGCTAATGACAAATGAACTGGACCGCCTGGAGTTGAGACATCAGAGGAGAAACCTTGGTGATATTTCACGTCACCAGCTGGCAAATCATCGGCATGTTTGCCTTCAAATTCAGCAAACAAATCTTGCGGCATTTTGCCCAAAGTATTGACTAGCACGTTCAAACGACCGCGGTGCGCCATACCAATTACGATTTCTTCCACACCGCGCTCACCTGCGCGTTGAATCGTTTCGTCAATGGAAGCGATAAAACTTTCCCCACCTTCTAACGAAAAGCGTTTTTGACCGACATAACGTGTATGTAAATAACGTTCCAAGCCTTCTGCTGCTGTCAAGCGTTCCAGAATGTGTTTTTTCTTTTCGGCTGTGAAGTTAGGTGTAGAGCGGATTGATTCTAATTTTTCTTGCATCCAGCGCTTTTCGGCTGGATCACCGATGTACATAAATTCGGCGCCGATAGAACGACAGTAAGTATCACGCAAGGAATTGAGCAGGTCGCGTAAAGAGGCGGTCTCTGTCCCAAAATAGGTGTTGCTGATATTGAACTGAGTGTCCATATCCGCGTCAGTAAAACCATAAAAACTCGCTTCCAACTCTGGGAGTGGTGGACGTTCTTGGCGTTGTAATGGATCGAGATTGGCCCAACGGCTACCCAAGAAACGGTAAGCGGCGATTAATTGCTGAGCGGCGACACGTTTGCGTCCCATTTCAGCGTCACCTGCTGCACTTACGGTACGGATAGGACCTTGTTTTGCACGTTCGGCAAATGAGGCGATGACTGGCGCATGAGCCACGTCGGGTTTAGCGGAACCATCAACAGCGGGAACGTGTTGCATGGCGTCGAAATACGCGCGCCAATTGTCCGGCACGGAGCCAGGATTGTTGAGATACGACTCATACAGTTCTTCAACATACGGCGCATTGCCGCCGAACAGATACGAGTTAGCGTTTTGTTGTTGCATCATATTGCTCACCTTTCTTCGCGCTTCGCGAGATTAGCGGGTTAATCTAACCTTCCGCGACACGGCCTGACCGGTTAGCGGATTGCACATCAAGTTGTGGGGAAGGACTCATTCGAAATTCTTTTTTCAACCGGAGATTTGACACGGCACTTCAGGAAATACCACTTCAAACAAAAGGAAGAATCTTGATTTTCAACATCAAACGCGAGAATAACATATTTCGCCATAAAAAAAGCGAGCATTTGATGCTCGCTTTTATAAAATATATTTAATCGCTTAAATAATAATTGCCATTAAATCTAATTAATTTTACTTAACGCTTATCGATCGCTGGAACATCACGTTTTGGAGAGCCAACAAACAATTGACGTGGACGACCAATTTTTTGCTCTGGATCAGAAATCATTTCTTTCCATTGTGCGACCCAACCTACTGTACGCGCCAAGGCAAAAATACCAGTGAACAATGCAGTAGGAATACCTAATGCACGTTGTACGATGCCAGAGTAGAAATCGACGTTTGGATACAACTTACGTGATACGAAGTATTCATCTTCCAAAGCGATTTTTTCCAAAGCCATTGCTAACTTAAACAATGGGTCGTCTTGCAAGCCTAATTCGTTCAAGACTTCGTAGCATGTTTCGCGCATTAATTTTGCACGTGGATCGTAGTTTTTATACACACGATGACCAAAGCCCATCAACTTCACGCCAGAGTTTTTATCTTTGACTTGCTCGATGAAACGAGGAATGTTGTCGACAGAACCGATTTCTTCCAACATGCTCAATGCCGCTTCATTTGCACCACCGTGTGCAGGACCCCACAAGCAAGCGATACCAGCTGCGATACATGCAAATGGATTCGCACCAGAAGAACCAGCCAAACGCACTGTTGATGTCGATGCATTCTGTTCATGATCTGCATGCAAAATCAAAATACGATCTAAGGCGCGGACCAACACTTCATTGACTTTGTATGGCTCGCAAGGATTCGAGAACATCATGTACATGAAGTTCGCGCTATACGACAAATCATTGCGTGGATACACGAATGGTTGGCCGATAGAGTATTTGTAGGCCATCGCGACCAAAGTTGGCATTTTCGCGATCAAACGAATTGCCGATACTTCGCGGTGGTGCGCATCATTGATATCTAAAGAATCGTGGTAGAACGAAGCTAATGCACCAACGGTACCAACCAATACGGACATAGGATGCGCGTCACGACGGAAACCGCGGAAGAAGAATTGCATCTGTTCGTGCACCATAGTGTGCTTAGTCACGGTGTCGACGAATTTTTGCTTTTGCTCAGCATTTGGCAACTCGCCATTCAACAACAAGTAGCAAGATTCTAGGAAGTCACCACCGTTTTGCGCCAATTGTTCAATTGGGTAACCACGATACAACAATTCGCCTTTATCACCATCGATGTAGGTGATGGAGGAGTTGCATGCCGCAGTCGACATGAAGCCTGGGTCATAAGTAAATTTGCCAGTGGCACCGTACAACTTACGAATGTCGATCACGTCAGGTCCGATAGAGCCTTTGTAAATTGGCATTTCGATCGATGGGGAGCCATCAGAAAATGATAGCGTTGCTTTTGTTTCAGAGTTGGTCATGGCTCTTCCTTCGTTGCAGGTGAGTCGTTAATAAAAAATGCAAAAACATGAGAAAAAACGAGCGAAATAAAATCCGTCAATTCGCGCTCTACATACAATCTTAAGCTGCGCGCAAACGCGTCAACAGCGCTTTCACATGAGGCAAATCGAGCTGATCTTCTGGCTCTTTTTTCCCCATCAACAAATCCATTAATGCATTGTCAGAGATGTCCATCAGGCGACTAAAAGCATCCACCTCTTCATCTGACATAGTTTCTTCATGCGCATCTAAAAAGCGCGTGAGTATCAAATCATTTTCTAGCAATCCGCGGCGCGCACGCCAACGTAATCTTGCTCGATTTACTGGATCGCTTTGATGCAAACCAGACATCACACCCGACATGATTTTTCCTATCTATTACTATCTATTAGACTGGTCAGAATCTTCTGTTTTATTTACCGCTTTAAACAAAAGATTCTGACTCAGGAAGCGCTAAAACGTTCATTAATGCTAGGCAAAACACTTCACTGCACCATCAAAATGAACATTTAGTGCTATTTACACTGCGCGACGAACCATCAATTCTTTGATCTTACCGATGGCTTTTGTTGGGTTCAAACCTTTAGGGCAAACGTCAACGCAATTCATAATAGTGTGGCAGCGGAACAAGCGATATGGATCTTCCAGATTATCCAAACGCGCATTCGTTGCTTCGTCGCGTGAATCTGCGATAAAGCGATATGCTTGTAACAAACCAGCAGGACCAACAAACTTATCTGGATTCCACCAGAAAGATGGACATGAAGTTGAGCAGCATGCGCACAAAATACATTCGTACAAACCGTCCAGCTCTTCGCGTTCTGTTGGGGATTGCAAACGCTCTTTTTCAGGCGGAATGCTATCGTTGATCAAGTATGGCTTGATTGAATTGTATTGCTTGAAGAATTGCGTCATATCCACGATCAAATCGCGAATCACTGGCAAACCAGGCAATGGGCGCAAAACGATAGGCTCAGACAATTCGTTCAGATTGGTAGTGCAAGCCAAACCATTCTTACCGTTGATATTCATCGCATCGGAACCACACACACCTTCACGGCATGAACGGCGCAAGGCCAAAGAATCATCAACGTCTGCTTTAATACGTTGCAAAGCATCCAGCAACATTTTATCGGTGTCTTGCAATTCGACGGTCAAGTCTTGCATGTAAGGCTTCGCATCCTTGTCCGGATCGTAGCGATAGATTTTAAATTTTAATGTACGTGCCATAGTGATCTCTTTAGAATGTACGTGCTTTTGGTTGGAAAGTTTCCACCGTGAGCGGCTTAGTTACAACTGGTTTGTAATCTAAGCGATTACCCTCTGAATACCACAAAGTGTGCTTCATCCAGTTTTCATCATCACGTTTTTCGTAATCGCGATGTGCATGAGCACCACGCGATTCCTTACGTGCATTTGCTGATGTGATCGTTGCTTTTGCAGTCTCGATCAAGTTATCCAATTCCAGCGCTTCTACGCGTGCTGTATTAAATACTTTGGACTTATCTTTGAAGGAAACGTGCTTACGACGTTCATCCAATTCCATAATCTTGCCCAAACCTGTTTGCAACAATTCGTCGGTACGGAACACACCGCAGTATTGTTGCATCGTGCTACGAATCGCATTTGCCACGTCTTGTACGCGCTCAGTACCAGTGCTGTTTTCCAACTTAGCCAAGCGAGACATTGCCAAATCAGCTGCGTCTTTTGGCAGATCTTTATTGCTGCGCGCTTTCAAATTGCTTGCAACAACGTGGTTACCTGCTGCGCGACCGAAGACGATCAAATCGAGCAAGGAATTTGTACCCAAACGATTCGCACCATGCACGGAAACGCAAGCGCATTCACCGATTGCATACAAGCCATTCACCACTTCATTCACGCCATTCTTCGTCGTGACGACTTGACCATGAATATTGGTTGGAATACCACCCATTTGGTAATGAATCGTTGGAACGACTGGAATTGGCTCTTTAGTCGCATCGACGTTCGCAAACTTGTGACCAATTTCCAAAATCGACGGCAAACGTTTTTGAATCGTATCTGCACCGATATGACGCAAATCGAGTAACACATGATCTTTATTCGGACCGCAACCGCGACCTTCTTTGATTTCCTGATCCATAGAGCGGGAAACGAAATCACGTGGCGCCAAATCTTTAAGCGTTGGCGCATAACGCTCCATGAAGCGCTCACCTTGGCTATTCACCAAAATACCACCCTCACCGCGTACGCCTTCTGTAATCAAAACGCCTGCCCCTGAAACGCCTGTTGGGTGGAATTGCCAGAACTCCATATCTTGCAAAGGCAAACCAGCACGCGCTGCCATACCCATGCCGTCACCGGTATTAATAAATGCATTGGTGGATGCTGCGAAAATACGACCCGCACCACCTGTTGCAAAAATAGTCGTTTTGGCTTCCAGCATCATGACTTCACCGGTTTCCATTTCGAGCGCAACGACGCCCAAAACATCACCTTCAGCATCACGAATCAAATCAATCGCCATCCATTCGACGAAGAAATGGGTACGAGCACGCACATTGCGTTGATACAGCGTATGCAACAGCGCATGACCTGTACGATCAGCTGCCGCGCAAGCACGTTGCACTGGCTTTTCACCAAAATTCGCAGTATGACCGCCGAATGGACGTTGATAAATAGTGCCATCCGCATTACGGTCAAATGGCATACCAAAGTGTTCTAGTTCGTAAACCACTTTTGGTGCTTCACGACACATAAATTCGATTGCATCTTGATCACCAAGATAATCACCACCTTTGACAGTGTCGAACATATGCCAAAACCAATTATCTTCCGACATATTACCCAGCGAGGCACCGATACCACCTTGTGCCGCTACGGTATGAGAACGGGTTGGAAAAACTTTCGACAGGACAGCCACATTCAGGCCAGCTTCTGCCAACTGTAAGGATGCACGCATACCGGAGCCACCAGCACCGACGATTACCGCATCAAAGCGACGGGAAGGGATTGCAGACTTAATTGCAGCCACGATTACATTCTCCACAAAATCTGTGCGGCGTAGCCAGCACAAGCGACCAACCACACGATAGTGGCGACCTGAAATACCAAACGCAATACAACTGAATGCGTCACATAATCCATCCAAACATCACGCATCCCTACCCAAACGTGATAGAGCAAAGCGATAACGACTGCGAAGGTCAGCAATTTGAACCACTGCATCGCAAAAATACCACTCCAAGCGTTGTAGCTTGATTCGCTAGAAGTTAAAAACAAAACTAATAATACGACGGTGTACACCGCCATTAAAATTGCTGTAACGCGCTGCGCCAACCAATCGCGCACGCCATATCCCGCGCCGACAACTAGGCGCTTTGATCCAATATTATTATTCGCCATTTTTAAAATACTCCAAACAATTTCAGTGCGACCAAAGCCGTCAAACTCAAGCTCACGAACAACACTGCGACCGCTGATTGACGGCCACTATCTTTATCCAAACCAAGATGAAAATCCATCAACAAGTGACGTACGCCAGCAGAAAAATGGTGTAAATAAGCCCACACCAAAGCCAGCACAACGAGCTTGACTGGTATCGATGCAAAGAACATATGCAACATAGCGAAGGACACTTCTGATCGTAGACTTTGATCAAGCAAATACAAAGCAAACGGCAGCAGCAGACACATCAACATGCCACTAATACGATGCAGAATCGAGACGAACCCCGCTAGCGGCAGTCGATAACCACCAAAGACCGCATCAGAAAGGCGCATCACACCAAAACGCTTCTTGTTTTTAACAACTTCAGACATAAATAAATTCCCCCAAAATGACTCGGCACTACAACTTTATAATTTTCGCCTATTTTGATGCATTGCACCAACAGATTTGATGGTTTTCTGAAAATTATTCTTAAATTTGATCAAGGATTAAGCAAATAACTTGGGTCAATCAATAATAACTGTACGGGTCAACTCAATTCATTCCGATAATGATGCGCATTCGTTAAGTACAAGCCGCGACGCAACTCCACTGCCTTATCACCATATGTAAATGAAATTCGCTCCACACTTAATAGCGGCGTACCGATCTCCACCTTTAATAATGCAGCACTATCTTGTTGCGCACATACCGCGCGAATTTCCTCTTGCGCACGTATCATGTGAGTGCCAAATTCAGACTCAAATAAGGCGTACATCGGCCCCTTATATTCATTTAGGCGCTCCATGGTTAGTCCCTTGAAGATGGCGCCCGGTAACCATAACTCCTCTAAAATAGTCGGCACGCCAGCGAAGAATTGTACTCGCTTTAGAAAAACGACGGACTCGCCCGCTTTCATTTCCAAACGGCGCGCAACCTCCGCCGGCGCACGCAAGCGCTTCACCTCTATAATTTTATTTTCTGGATAAGCGCGCTCACCGCTATCTGGGACTAAGCGCAAAAAACGAAATTGCGAACGCGCTTCATGATGTGTCGCGACAAAAGTACCCTTCCCTTGGCGCCGCACAACAAGATTTTCGGCAGACAGCTCATCAATGGCTTTTCGTACTGTTCCCTGACTGACTTTAAAACGCGCCGCCAACTCTATTTCGCTTGGAATGAGCTCGCCAGGTTTCCACTCACCTGATTGCAAGCTTTGCGTAATCAAGCCTTTAATCTGTTGATATAAGGGGCTGAATGTTGGCGCAGAAGATGCATACAAATCCGCATCGGAAGTTAGCAAACTTTTCGACTCATTTGGCTGCATAGTGGAAGGCACAGTTGGATTCATAGTCCGCAATTTCACCACAAAAACAGAGTATAAGTCTAGCGAAAAGTAAAAAACTTATCATGTCTTATATAAGACATAAGATATCGATTGACACAAACAAAGTGCCGCAATACACTTCGACAAATAAAAATGATTTAGCGCAAACTAACTCGCTTTATTAAAAAATTCCTGTAGAAATACACGAATCCAAAGCAATTTGGATCGCCTGCAAATGTTATTCAGCGGTATGATTTCAGCCGCTTACTTCATTTGAAGGATTTTGATTCGAAATTTGCGCCTTAATTTGTACCCTAATCGGCACGCAATTGATGAGATCGAGGATCTAATTTAATTCTTGGAATAAAGCATTACAATATTATTTTTACACCACTGCGGAGAAATACCATGTCTAAATCCCCTATGCGCGTTGCCGTTACTGGCGCAGCTGGCCAAATCGGCTATTCCCTCTTGTTCAGAATCGCCAATGGCGACATGCTGGGCAAAGATCAGCCAGTCATTTTGCAATTGCTAGAGATTCCTGATGAGAAAGCACAAAAAGCGCTGAAAGGCGTGATGATGGAAATCGACGATTGCGCATTCCCATTGTTGGCTGGTATGACAGCGCACAGCGATCCAATGACAGCATTCAAAGATATCGACGTTGCTTTGTTGGTTGGCGCGCGTCCACGTGGCCCAGGCATGGAACGTAAAGATTTGCTCGAAGCAAATGCGCAAATTTTCACGGTTCAAGGTAAAGCTTTAGATGCAGTTGCATCCCGCAATGTTAAAGTCTTGGTCGTTGGTAATCCAGCCAATACAAATGCTTACATCGCGATGAAATCCGCGCCTAACCTGCCATCTAAAAACTTCACAGCGATGTTGCGCTTGGATCACAACCGCGCACTGTCTCAAGTTGCGGCTAAAACAGGTAAAGCAGTCGCAGATATCGAAAAATTATGCGTATGGGGCAATCACTCTCCAACCATGTATGCTGATTACCGTTTCGCTACTGTTGCTGGTCAATCAGTCAAAGACATGATCAACGATCAAGAATGGAACAAAGACGTGTTCTTGCCAACAGTCGGCAAACGCGGTGCTGCCATTATTGAAGCGCGTGGCTTGTCCTCAGCAGCTTCTGCTGCAAACGCGGCAATTGATCACGTACGTGACTGGGTCTTGGGCACAAACGGCAAGTGGACCACGATGGGTATTCCATCTGACGGTTCCTATGGCATCCCAGAAGGCACGATGTTTGGCTTCCCTGTCACAACAGAAAATGGCGAATACACAATCGTTCAAGGTTTGGAAATCGATGAATTCTCCCGTGAGCGTATCAATGTCACACTCAAAGAATTGCAAGAAGAGCGTGATGGCGTGAAACACTTAGTTGGCTAATTGAGCTAAAACTGGGCTTGCCAATCAAGGCAAGCCCTTTAGTTTATATAGAAATATTTAATTTGAATTTGCTTGCAAACGAATTCAAACGCTAGTAGCCAGTTTTACCCGCCGATTTTTTGTACGACGATTTATTACAAGATCTATTAATGACATCAGCGACGATGCACCCATCTCAGGCATTATTTCAAGATCAGGCCGCACCAATTTTTTTACCAGTGTGTGATCACTATGCTGGCTCGGAAAAATTGATGCTGAAATCGTTGAGTCTACAAAACGAGCTTGGACCTATCTTTGACATCACATTCGACTGTGAAGATGGTGCGGCCGTTGGAAATGAATTGACCCACATACAAATGTTGACTCAGATCATTGCGTCTGAAAGCAACCAATTTAGCCGTATAGGGGTTCGCGTTCACCATCTAGATCACCCAGCCTTTGAGCAAGATATCCGTCAGCTTTTAAGCAGTCATGATGCCTGTAAAAAACTGGCTTATATTGTGCTACCAAAAGTAAATACGGTGCCTGAAGTTAATGCTGCTATCGATACTATTAATGAATTATCCCGCCTACACGATCGTCAATCAATTCCTGTACATCTACTAATTGAGACGCAAAGCGCGCTAGCTGATGTAGCGGATTTAGCGGCCATACCTCAAGTTGAGTGCCTGTCGTTCGGAATTATGGATTTCGTATCCTCGCATTGGGGCGCCATTCCAGCGAGCGCGATGCGTTCGCCATCCCAGTTTTCACATCCACTGTTAATGCGCGCCAAACTGGAAATCGCTGCGGCATGCCATTTGCATGGCAAAGTCCCCTCACATAACGTCACCACCGATTTTAAAGATCCGTCGATTACACTTAGTGATGCAACCAGAGCCAGCCAAGAATTTGCTTATACCAGAATGTGGAGCATACACCCAAGTCAGATTAAACCAATTATTAAAGCGATGGCGCCACGCAGCGCTGAAATTAATGAAGCAGTACTAATTTTAAGCTCTGCTCAAGAAAACCAATGGGGGCCGATAGAAATACTTGGTCGCCTACACGATAGAGCCAGCTATCGCTATTATTGGACCGTCTTAAAAAAAGCAAGTATGAGTGGCATCAACTTGCCCGAAGGTGCACAATACTTAATCTGAACAAATACGTTAAGCGAGCTATTGTTTATCTTAATCAAAATATGTATCGCCCCAATTAAATTACTGAATTTGAATTACCGAAGAGACACCATGAAATCATTACACTTATCTCAGCAGATGCTAGCCAAATTACTGATCGCCGTGTGTGCAACAGGCTTATCAGTATCAGCTTTTGCCGCTGACAGTCCTGCGTCAAATGTCGCTAAAAAATCAAGCAAAACAAAATCCAGCAAGGTTACTAAAACTGATAACAAAAAAAATGATTTTGATACGAGTGAGCCTGAGCCGAATATCGACCAAAGCGCAGACACGGAATATAAATGTGAACTCGGCAATTCTTTAGTGATGTACGCACACCCAGAAGACAATCAAAGTTTAGCGATGCGTTGGAAAAATCGTCTCTACAAATTAACTCGTGTAGAAACTTCCACCGGCGCGCACCGCTTTGAAAATCAAAAAGTCGGCCTAGTCTGGATCAATATTCCCTCCAAAGGTATGCTTCTTGATTCACGTCGAGGCAATCAATTAGCCAACGAATGTAAAAGCACCAAAATTGCCACATCAGGGGTCAACGAAACACTGGTTAAGTAGGCACAAATTTATCGAAAAGATCATTTTCAGATTTACGTAGTTCACTATTTAAAAAAATTGCACTATTAGTTTTAAATTCGTATCACCTCACTTCATTGTTCATCATCGAATATAAGGAACAGCCATGAGCCAAGCCAACTATCAAGACGCGTTTAAAACGCTGAAAGATTTTAAAATCACTGACACCAAGAAAGGTAAATTCTTTTCTTTGCCAGCACTCGAAAAAAATCTGGGCGTGAAAATTTCACGTTTACCAGTGTCCATTCGGATCGTGTTGGAATCCGTCTTGCGTAACTGCGATGGCAAAAAAGTGACAGAAGAACACGTCAAACAATTGGCGAACTGGGGTGCAACAGCGGCTCGCACTGACGAAATTCCTTTCGTTGTGTCACGCGTAGTTTTGCAAGATTTCACTGGCGTTCCTTTGTTGGCTGACTTAGCGGCGATGCGTAATGTCGCTGCAAAACAAGGTAAGAATCCAAAAAATATCGAACCATTGGTTCCAGTGGATTTGGTAGTTGATCACTCGGTACAAATCGATCATTTCCGTGAAAAGAAAGCATTGGATTTGAACATGAAGTTGGAATTCTCTCGCAACAACGAGCGTTACCAATTCATGAAATGGGGTATGCAAGCATTTGATACTTTCGGCGTCGTTCCTCCAGGCTTTGGTATCGTGCATCAAGTTAACTTGGAATACTTAGCACGCGGTGTGCATAAAGCAACCGACAAAAAGAAAAATGATGTGTACTACCCAGATACATTGGTAGGTACAGATTCCCATACCACCATGATCAACGGTATCGGTGTAGTTGGTTGGGGCGTTGGCGGTATCGAAGCTGAAGCGGGCATGCTTGGTCAACCAGTGTATTTCTTGACACCTGATGTAGTCGGTGTGAATTTGACTGGCGCATTGCGCGAAGGCTGTACAGCGACCGACTTGGTATTGACGATCACAGAAATGCTGCGCAAAGCAAAAGTGGTTGGTAAGTTTGTTGAATTCTTCGGTGAAGGCACACGTTCTTTGTCTTTGACGGATCGCGCAACGATCGCCAATATGGCACCAGAGTACGGCGCAACGATGGGCTTCTTCCCTGTGGATGAAGCAACAATCGATTACTTCAAAGGTACAGGTCGCACTAAAGCTGAAATCGACGCATTTGAAGGCTATTTCAAAGCACAAAAAATGTTCGGTATTCCGAAAAAAGGCGAGATCGATTACACGACAGAATTGTCATTAGATCTGTCCACGGTTGCACCATCTTTGGCTGGCCCAAAACGTCCACAAGATCGTATCGAAATTGGCAATGTCAAATCAACATTCGCAGATTTGTTCAGCAAGCCAACTTCCGAAAGTGGTTTCAACAAGAAGGCAGAAGACTTAGCTGCTGTGTACACCAATGCTGATGGCGTTAAAGTGAAGAACGGCGATATCTTGATCGCTGCAATCACATCATGCACCAACACTTCCAACCCTAGCGTTTTATTGGCTGCTGGTCTATTAGCTAAGAAAGCCGTCGAAGCTGATTTGAAAGTATCTCCGCACATCAAGACTTCTTTAGCGCCAGGATCTCGTGTTGTAACGAAGTATTTGGAAGCGGCTGGCTTGCTTCCGTACTTGGAAAAACTCGGCTTCGGCGTCACCGCTTACGGCTGCACAACCTGTATCGGTAACGCAGGTGATTTGACACCAGCGATGAACGAAGCGATTGTGGCAAATGATGTTGTGGCTGCCGCTGTATTGTCAGGCAACCGTAACTTCGAAGCACGTATTCATCCAAACATTCGCTCTAACTTCTTAGCATCGCCACCATTGGTTGTCGCATATGCGATCGCTGGTAATGTCACAAAAGATTTGATGACAGAACCTGTTGGCCGCGTCAAAGGCAAAGACATTTTCTTGGGCGATATCTGGCCAACTAGCGCAGAAATCAACAAGTTGATGAAGTTCGCGATGAATTCCAAAACATTCAAAGAGAACTACGCTGACGTTAAAGGCGCACCAGGTAAATTGTGGGAAGACATCAAAGGCGTGGCTGAAGGTGAAGTTTACAACTGGCCAGGTTCGACTTACATCGCTGAGCCGCCATTCTTCGCTGACTTCACGATGGAACCAAAAGCCGCTGCGACTGGCATTACTGGCGCGCGCGCATTGGGCGTATTCGGTGACTCCATCACCACCGACCACATCTCCCCTGCTGGCTCAATCAAAGAATCCAGCCCAGCTGGTAAATGGTTGAAAGAAAACGGCGTATTGAAGGCTGACTTTAACTCCTATGGTTCACGCCGTGGTAACCACGAGATCATGATGCGCGGTACGTTTGCCAACGTGCGTATCAAGAACTTGATGATTCCAGCGAAAGAAGATGGTTCACGTGTTGAAGGCGGCGAAACATTGTTCCAACCAACTGGCGAACAAATGGCAATCTACGATGCAGCGATGAAATACGTTGCTGAAGGTACGCCAACCATGATCTTCGGCGGCGAAGAATACGGTACAGGTTCTTCCCGTGACTGGGCTGCAAAAGGCACACAATTATTGGGCGTAAAAGCTGTAATCGCGAAATCTTTCGAACGTATCCACCGCTCTAACTTGGTCGGCATGGGTGTCTTGCCATTGCAATTCTTGGGTAGCGATAGCGTTGATTCTTTAGGTATTACTGGTAAAGAATCGTACGATCTGAAAGGTATCGAAAACGATATCAAGCCGCAACAAGAAGTCACCTTGGTAATCAATCGCGAAGATGGCAGCAAACAAGAAGTGAAAGTCTTGTTGCGTATCGATACACCAATCGAAGTTGACTACTACAAACACGGCGGTATCTTGCCATTCGTGTTACGTCAGTTGTTGGCTGCGTAAACTAGAGTGCTAGGCAGCTAGATGAATAAAAAAGGGACGAAGCTTTTGGGTTTCGTCCCTTTTTTTGTGATTCGACCATGAACGCTCTGTTTAAATTAGGTATCAGTGTGTGGCAAATTTCTAGCTTGATCGTTTTTTGACTAGCGACAAAGGCCGACAGAATTTGGATGCTAGTATCTCAGAGTTAGTTGGCTAATAGAGCAATAAGCTAAAAAGGTTATAAGTGCTTTTTATCGAATGGATTTTTGCTCTTGTATTCTATTTTTTTAAAATTACTTGCTTCACTATTTTGTTTAACTGGTCTTGCGTAACAAAGATACGGTGCCCAACATGCCTCAGCTAGCTTCAAATTTTATCGTCATTGACGCCAAACAAGCTGCAACCGAGATTCCAGTAACACCAAATATTTACGAAGAACTCGACGCAAATTTTGAGCAATTTAAAGGATGCATACTGGTGTCGGAATACACGTTTTCATCCGATTGGCCATCATGGGAAATGCATCCCCACGGAGATGAAACGCTTTATCTTATTTCCGGCGAAGCGAGCTTGTTGTTATACGCTGACGGTGAAGAGCGCCAAATTGAACTAAATACGCCGGGAAGTTTTGTCATTATCCCGAAGGGTGCGTGGCACACGGCCTTCGTGAAAACGAGTTGTAGGATTTTATTTATTACCCCTGGCGAAGGTACGATAAACGCTGTCGATCCACGCCCTCACCAAACACTTGGGGTCTGATTATTTAAAAGCTGAATACTTAAAAACTGATTTTCTGCATCGTCAACAAGATTGCACTAAAGCTGTAACACTTAAATTATTTTTCGTTTTTTTAACTTAGCAAAAGAGGAGTCTGTATGTGGAAAGCACTAGTCGGTTTTTTAGTTTTTGCAGCAATCGCTTTATTCTTTATTTTCAAAGCGGGCGATAAGATGGATTTGCAGGGCGAAGCAGGCGCACATGCTGGCGCGGCTTCTGAACATGTGTCAGCACCTTCGGCATCTGCAGCAGCCAGCACACCTGCACCTGTAGTTGATGCGGCAGCATCGACAGCATCCGCGCCTGTCGCGCCAGTTGTCGAAGCAAATTCGGCAGTAGCTTCTGCGTCCGCAAGTAAATAAGCAATGTATGTAGCTCAACTCAATGGTAGCTCAACTCATTAGTAGCTCGACTCAATAAAACAATAGCCAGACTTCGATCATAAAGTCTGGCTATTGTTTATCTAACTTTGCGATATTTTTTGGGATATTTTAAAAAATTCCTAATATCGCTTTTTAAGCTAATTAGTTGCGTTAAGTATTGGCAAAATTCAGCAAATCATCTCCAGCCAAACGATATTTCACCCATTCGGCCTGAGCCTTCGCACCAACGGAGTCATAAAAATCTATCGCAGGTTGGTTCCAATCCAAAACGCTCCATTCAAAGCGACCACAGCCCTCTTCTACCGCGATTTGCGCCAGGTGTCGCAATAAAAATTTACCGGCACCCAAGCCTCGATGCTTTGGTGACACGTATAAGTCTTCAAGATACAAGCCATTCCTACCCTGCCAGGTCGAATAATTATAGAAATAAACGGCGAAACCGATTGCTTCGCCATTTAATTCACAAATCAAGGCCTTGGCGGGTGACTCTACCGAAAAAATGCTAGTTTCAATTTCCGCGATACTGGCTTTAACTTCATGCTCTGCTTTTTCGTAGATCGCGAGTTCTACAATAAATCCATGAATAGTAGCTGCATCGGCTGGGACTGCTTTACGAATACTAATAGACAAAATAAACCTCTACGATGTTTAAACAATTAAAGTGCATTTAATGATTGCTCAATATCTGCAATCAAATCTTCCACATCTTCTAGACCAATATTGAACCGCACCAATATGCCCTTATCATTCCAAGTTTGGCGCATATTTTCTATGCGATATGGAACGCATAAACTATGCGAGCCACCCCAGCTAAAACCAATTTTGAAGAGTTTTAGTCGATTCACGAATTGATCGGTTTGTGCCTCTGTAAATTTCTCATCGAACAGCACGGAGAACAAACCACCCGCGCCCGTAAAATCACGCTTCCACACCTCATGTCCTGGACAATCATCCCAAGCTGGATGCAGTACTTTCGCGATTTCTGGACGACTCTTTAACCACGCAGCCACTTTGCGCGCAGCTACGTCATGCGCTTCAAAACGCAGCTTCATGCTTTGCAAGCCCCGCAATACCAAGTAAACATCGTCCATGCCTACGCCTAAACCTAAGCGCATATGTGCCATTAATAAGCGATTATTTAGCTCGACATCTTTGGTGATAACCGCTCCCATCAGTACATCCGAGCCACCGCTTTGATACTTAGTCAACGCCTGCATAGAAATATCAACACCGTGCTCGAAAGGTTTAAAAACCAGACCTGCTGACCAAGTATTGTCGAGTGCAACAAGCACACCCTTACTGTGCGCTGCCTTACAGATTGCGGGCACGTCGGCAACTTCCATCGACACCGACCCCGGTGCTTCAGTCCAGATCAATTTGGTATTTGGTAAAACTAAATCTATGATGCCAGCGCCTATCATGGGATCATAAAAACGAACACTGATACCAAAACTTCGTTTAAGCCACTCACCTTGCTCTTTGTTGGGGCCATAAGCGTTATCAGGTACCAAAACATCATCACCGGATTCAAGAAACGCCATATTCACCAAAGTGATCGCCGCCAAACCACTTGGCGTTAACACGCAATGATTACCACCTTCAATTTGAGCAATCTCGCCTTCCAATTGAAAACTGGTCGGGGTGCCGTGGAGGCCGTAAGTGTAAGTTGATTTATTGAGCCAACTACGTGCACGCATCGCTTCGACATCTTTAAACAGCACAGTCGACGCATGATGAATCGCACTCGGAAAAGCCAAGAATCCATCTGGCGCTTGGAAAGTAGGATGAACAATCGCAGTACCTGCGCCTGATGATTTGATAGCCATATAATATCGAGGAAAAAAAGTCAAAACAGATAAAAATAGGGGCGAAAATTCGCCCCTCACTTTACTACTATATCTAATTTAAATCGCTTCGCCCCACAGATCATGGGCGTCAGCAGCGGTGATTTTTACTTCAACGAACTCACCGACTTTCAACTTACGATGTGGTTCGAATGGCGGCTTAACATACACGACACCATCGATCTCTGGTGCATCCGCTGAGCTACGGCCAACACCACCACTGCGATCCAGACTATCAATCAAAACCCGCATGGTTTTACCAACTTTCGCTTGCAGACGTTTCTTAGAAATTGTCTCTTGTAATTCCATCACACGACGACGACGGTCTTCACGTACTTCGTCAGGCAATTGATTAGCGAGTTCGTTAGCAGTTGCACCTTCTACCGGAGAGTAAGCAAAACAGCCTAAACGATCAATTTCCGCTTCTTTCAAGAAATCTAACAAGTATTCAAACTCTTCTTCAGTTTCACCAGGAAAACCTGCAATGAAGGTGGAACGAATTGTGATTTCTGGACACATTTCACGCCAAGCTTTGATACGCTCAATATTCTTTTCACCGCTGGCTGGACGCTTCATGCGCTTAAGCACGTCAGGATGTGCATGCTGCAGAGGGACATCGAGGTAAGGTAGCACATGTCCATTATTCATAAACGGGATGATTTGATCGACATGCGGATAAGGATAAACATAATGGAGACGCACCCAAGCGTCATAGCGCTTAGCAAGTTCACCAAGTGCCTCGACCAATTGGGTCATGTGCGTCTTAACTGGCTTACCATCCCAAAAACCAGTGCGGAATTTCACATCGACACCGTAAGCACTCGTGTCTTGGGAAATGACCAGCAATTCTTTAACGCCTGCCTTGAATAAATTCTCAGCTTCGACCATGACCTCACCGATAGGACGAGATACCAAATCACCACGCATAGAAGGAATGATGCAGAAGCTGCAACGATGATTGCAACCTTCAGAAATTTTTAAATAAGCGAAATGCGTAGGTGTAAGCTTAACGCCCTGCGCTGGCACCAAATCAATGAAAGGCTCATGTGGTTTGGGCAAATGTTCATGCACTGCGCTCATGACTTCCGTCAATGCGTGCGGTCCAGTAACCGCTAGAACCTTCGGATGTATGCTTTTGATCAAATCGTTGCCCTCTGCGTCCTTTTTCGCACCTAGGCAACCAGTGACTATTACTTTGCCATTCTCATTGAGGGCTTCGGCGATTGCATCTAAAGACTCTTGTACAGCAGCATCAATAAATCCACAGGTATTGACCACGACTAAATCGGCACCGTTATAGGATTTGGCTGTTTCATAGCCTTCTGCACGTAATTGCGTGAGGATTTGTTCTGAATCGACCAAGGCTTTCGGGCACCCGAGAGATACGAAGCCAACTTTGGGTGCGGTCGCCGCAGAAGTAGGAGTAAGAGTTTCGTTAGACATAATAAAAAAGGATACAAAGCAATTCGCTATTGTACCCTTTCTTAGCTGCTTACTACAGCCTCAACGACGAGAGAATGTCGCAAGCATTTGAATTCATTACTTTTTCTTATCGTCTTGCACAAATGGAAAGCCGAACATATTTTTCGATTGATTCTGCATCTGCTCTTGCATTTGCACAAACAAATTTTTGCTCTGATCGATATAATTACCCATCATACCTTGCATCATTGGTCCCTGCACATTCATGAACTGTGTCCACATTTCAGGGCTAAACGGCTTGCCTTCAATGCCACCACTCGTACCTTCAGTTAATTTATTTTGAATATCAATAAATACCTGAATATTCTTTTCCAAATAGGAACCCATCATGCCCTGCATCGCATGACCGTAGTAACGAATAATTTGTGCCAACGCGACACTGGAAAACATCGGGGCACCACCTGCTTCGGCTTCTAGAATGATTTGCAACAAAATACTACGCGTCAAATCCTCACCTGTTTTGGCATCCACCACTGCAAAATCATCATTTTCCATAACGAATTGCTTGACGTCGACCAAAGTAATATAGCTACTGGTTTGAGTGTCGTATAAGCGACGATTCGGGTACTTCTTAATCAAATGCTTGCTTATTTTTTTTGTGCTATTCATTGCATTCTCGTGGAAAAACTGCATTAAAGAATAAAACTAAGGTGCTTACAATGCACTTAAAACACGTAAACACCTTAAAACGAATTTTGTACCTAATTCTATGCTGCGATACAGCATTATACTTAGTACTAAATTCTTGAGAATAGTTCAACCGCTGTTGGCAATCAATTACCCCATATGCAAACCACCGTTGATCGAGAAATCCGATCCGGTAGCATACCCCCCCTCTTCGGAGGCGATCCAAGCAACAATAGATGCGATTTCTTCGGGTTCAGCCAATCGTTTTACTGGAATACCAGACACAATTTTTTCCAGCACATCAGGGCGAATCGCTTTCACCATATCTGTCCCAACGTAACCAGGCGATACAGTATTAACAGTCACGCCCTTGGTCGCTACTTCTTGCGCCAACGCCATGGTAAATCCGTGAATACCGGCTTTTGCAGTCGAGTAATTTGTTTGACCAAATTGACCTTTTTGACCATTGACGGAAGAAATATTAATAATACGCCCCCAACCACGATCAACCATACTTTCAATCACTTGTTTCGTGACATTGAACAAGGAATTCAAATTCGTATCAATAACGGCATCCCAATCGGCCTTGCTCATTTTACGGAATTGGCCATCGCGAGTAATACCGGCATTGTTGACCAAGACATCGACTTCACCGATTTCGGTACGAACTTTTTCAAATGCGGCACGGGTCGATTCCCAATCAGAGACATTACCCTCGGAGGCATGCACATCAAAGCCTTCTGCACGCATATCGGCCAGCCATTTATCTTTACGCGGTGAATTCGGACCGCAACCAGCGACCACTGTGTAACCATCTTTACACAAACGTTTGCAAATTGGAGTTCCAATACCACCCATACCACCAGTTACATAAGCAATTCGCTTTGACATACTTAATCTCCAGAGTTTTTAGTAAATTTACTGCTAAGTTAACATCTACAACAATAGGTTTCGAATCTTCGTTCTCGCTAAGTTCGACAAAAAATATTTCCGTTTCAAAACACTAAGTACGCACAACACGCCGCTCGCAGCCAATAACAGATTCAATTGGCGCGCACTTTAACGTAGCGTCCCGGTGCAGACTCTATCTCACTATAAACTACATTACCTGCTTTCAGGGGGGCTTTTACCATCTTTCCTCCATGCTCTGACAAAAACTGAGCCCATTCCGGCCACCAACTACCCGGCACCTCTTGAGCGCTGTCAAACCATTGTTGAGGATCTTGACCAATCTTATCGTTAAGCCAGTAATTTCGTTTATTTTTTGATGCAGGGTTAATCACGCCTGCAATATGACCGGATGCTCCTAGCACAAAACGGTTTTTAGTTTTCTTTTTAGGATTCAAAATAGCAGTCGATGCATAAGCGGCTTGCCAAGGCACGATGTGATCTTCCCGAGAACCATAAATGAATACTGGAGCGTCAATTCGGCCTAAATCAACAGGACTTCCAGCGACCCGCAATTTGTTGGGAAGCATCAAGCTGTTTTCAAGGTAAGTATTGCGTAGATACCAGCAAAACATCGGCCCAGGTAAATTAGTACTATCAGAATTCCAGTACAACAAATCAAATGCTGGAGGTTTTTGACCTTTCAGATAATTGGACTGTACATAGTTCCACACTAAATCATTGGGTCTTAAACTTGAGAAAGTGCTGGCTAAATCACGGCCCGGCATTAAGCCACCATGTCCCAGCGTTTGCTCGCGCATACTGACTTGGAGTTCATCCACAAATACATCAAGCACCCCTGTATTACTGAAATCTAGTAAGGTGGTTAGCAGAGTCAAACTGCTGGCGGGATGAATACCACGATCGGCTAATACCGCTAATGCAGTCGAAAGTATGGTGCCGCCAACGCAGAATCCGAACGCATTCATTTTGTCTTGCTTGCTGATTTCCTGAACAACCTCAATCGCTTTCATCGCGCCTTGTTCTATGTAATCATCCCAAGTTACATCCCCCATCGATTCGTCGGGATTGGCCCATGAGATTAGGAAAACAGTATGTCCTTGCTCAACCGCATAGCGCACCAAGGAATTCTCTGGCTGTAGATCCAAAATATAGTATTTATTGATGCAAGGCGGCACCATCAACAAAGGACGTTGATGAACCGTTTTGGTCAGCGGAGAAAACTGTATCAATTGGAATAAGCGATTCTCAAAGATCACCTTACCTTCGGACGTCGCCACATTTTTTCCAACTTCAAAAGCGGATTCGTCAGTTAACGAAATGCGCCCTTTCTGCATATCATCGAGCATCTGCGAGATGCCGTGCATGAGACTCTCACCGCCTGTTTCGACCAACTTTGCCTGTGCCTCAGGATTAGTCGCTAGAAAATTAGCCGGTGACATCGCATCTATCATCTGTTGGACGGCGAAGCGGATTTTTTGACGTTTCTTTTCTGGCGCTTTAACCGAGTCCGCCAATAAGCTTAGAAAACGCGCATTGAGTAAGTACATTGCAGCATTGTACGCATGGTTGGTTTGCTTATGCCAATCCGGCGCGGAGAATCTTCTATCATTGAATTCAGGCAGTTTTGCCGATAAAAAATCTTTCCACAAATTGCCTAATTCTTCGAAATATTCCGCTTGTAGGCGAGTTAACACTTGTGGATCAAGTTCTGCACCAAATTCTTTCAGCATTTGAGGAATCGACGATTCATTTCCAAAAGGACTATGTTTCATCCAATCCTGCAAAGGATTTTGTTTCATTGCCTGCGCCATTATTTGCTGCATCCAACTGGCATACATCGATTGAAGATTGTCACTCATTGTGCATAATTCCTAGTTTTAGCGTATCGTCGCAATGTGCTGATCATTCGTGCAGCACTACCTTAAAAAAATTTAATTATCTATCCAAGCAACTTCTATATCTTTATGGCTTTTTTGTATCTTATCGCAATCGCATGGATTTATGTGGTGCTAATGATGTCACTGTCTGAATCCTCCCTCATTGCAGGGGTAATGACTTTCATTTTCTATTGCATCATCCCACTCAGTTTAATTCTCTACATATTGAGTTCACCGGCGCGCAAACGCCAACGTAAGCAAGAGGAAGATGCTCGACGGCAAGCTAACTCTTCCAAATCAGATTAGCCATACGACCAGTGCAGCCATCACGACGATAGGAATAAAAAAGCTCAGGTTGGCTCACAGTACAATACTCACCGCCATGTACACGCTGGACTCCATACTGATTTAAAATATCTCGGGCAACCCCATAAATATCCATATCGTATTTTTGCGTTTTGCCGATCAGCATTGGACGCGTTTTCATAAATCGATCTAGTTGCAAAACTTTTTTTGAAAATGCCAGATAAACATCCTCACCCACTTCAAATGCACTTGGGCCAATCGCCGGCCCTAGCCAGGCAGTCAGCTCAACCGCACCTTGTTCACGCAAAATCTGCACCGTATTTTCAATAATTTCGCCAGCCAAACCGCGCCAGCCAGCGTGAACTGCTGCCACGAATCGCCCATCTAATGAAGCCAATAAAATTGGCAAGCAGTCAGCAGTCAACACAGCACACACAACGTCCTTCGTTTGTGTATAGCAAGCGTCGGCCTCAACTGCTGCAATTGCTACATTTGCTGCGTTTGACACAAATGACTGCGAGTTTAAATTGGACGCATCAACTGCAATATTGCCATGAATTTGTGATAAGAATGTGACATCAGATGGCAATAAGGCATTCAGTAATGACCTGTTTTTCGACACTCGTGCGATATCGTCACCGACGTGATCACCAAGGTTTAAACCGCCGCCCCCCACACCATCATCGTAGGGAGCATCACTCACGCCCCCAAATCGAGTGGTGGAAAACGCATAAACATTGGTGGGCAAATCTGGCCAACTAGGCTTAATTAGGTTTAGCCCACTCTCATGACTCAAAAGATTCATTGCGAAGGCATACCCGCTTGCTCTAACAGAGCTACAAAATCAGCCTCCAAAGGAATACTCCACTCCATATCTTCTCCGCTCACAGGATGTATGAGTCCCAATCGACGCGCCTGCAGCGCTTGACGCGGGAAAAAACGTGCTAAATGCTGCTTACCATATAGAGTATCTCCCACCAGAGGGAAACCCAAAGATTGCATATGCACTCGAATTTGATGCGTACGTCCGGTTTCAAGACGACAGGCCACCAAGCTAACTGGAAAGCGCTCTAACATTCCGGTGGCTAAGCGCTGATAATGGGTAATGGCAGGCTTTGCCAAAATACTAAATGACACTGCCATCTTCAGACGATCTCGGCTATGGCGCGCCATCGCAGCATCCACCGTACCCGTTGAAATCGGCGTACCCCATACCATTGCTGCATACTCGCGCCTCACCGTGCGGGCTTGCAATTGACGCACTAGCTCGGTTTGCGCGGTTAATGTCTTCGCCACCACCATTAAACCTGAAGTATCTTTATCTAAGCGGTGCACAATCCCAGCACGTGGCACTTGCGCTAAAGCTGGGCGATGGAACAACAGCGCATTTAGTAAAGTCCCTGACCAGTTACCTGCGCCCGGATGTACCACTAAACCAGCAGGCTTATTCAAGATGATAATTGCGTCATCTTCAAAAATGATGTTTAGCGGAATATCTTCAGGAGTAAATGAATTCTCATCAGGCGAAGATTGAGGGATGATTTGAATCAGCTCGCCCCCAAGCATTGTTGTTTTAATCTTAGAAGGCTTGCCATCGACTTGTACGTGCCCGTCTTCTATCCATTGCTGAATACGACTACGAGAGTATTGCGGTACTAATTTAGATAAAACCTTATCTAAACGATCACCGCACACGCTATCAGGTAGGGTTATCGCAATGATTTCTGCAGGTTGAGCAAGTTGCTCGCTCTGGTCTTGATCAATTTCTTCGAGATCAAGCTCGGTATCAGGTAAAATCCCCACGTCTTTTGGTATAACATTAATTGCCATCGGCTATAATCCGTAAATTATTCTCATGCACGCAAAATTTATGCAAATCAAATATATAAAATTGGTCGGTCTTGCCCTCACTTTATCATTAGGCGGTTGCGGTATTTTTGGCGATAAAGTGGAAGAAAGTAAAAATTGGTCAGCTGAGAAATTATACGCTGAAGCGAAGGATGAATTGGCATCTGGTTCATATGAGCGTTCAGTTCAATTATTTGAAAAGCTTGAATCTCGCTACCCTTTCGGTGCCTATGCGCAGCAAGCACAATTAGAAATTGCTTATGCTTATTACAAACAAGGTGATCAAGCACAAGCCTTAGCCGCGATTGATCGTTTCATTAAATTGCATCCAAATCACGCCAATGTTGACTACATGTACTATCTGCGTGGCTTGGTGAATTTCAATGATGACATGGGCTTCTTAAGTTTCATCGCCAATCAAGATATTACTGAGCGTGATCCAAAAGCCACCAGAGATTCGTTCGATGCCTTTAAAGAATTAGCCATTCGTTTCCCAGAAAGTAAGTATACGCCTGATGCTATTGCTCGCATGAAGTATTTGGTCAATGCGCTGGCACAATACGATTTGCACGTTGCAAAATATTACTTACGTCGCAATGCTTACCTAGCGGCAGCAAATCGCGCTCAATCAGCGATTAAAGAATATCCAGATGCGCCGGCAAGTGAAGAAGCCTTAGTTGTGCTGATCAAATCCTACGAAGCGATGGGCATGACAGAATTAAGAGATGATGCAAAACGAGTTTATCTCAAAAATTTCCCAAACAGCAATCTGCTAGAAACTGGCGGTGTTAAAAAATCTTGGTGGAAATTCTGGGGCTAATTCCTAGTAAAGCAATGAGAGATCACAGGAAACTCAATGGCTTCATGAAAATGAAGCCATTTTTCTTTGCTTAGCGATGACTTAACATCAATCAACGAACTAGGCGCACCTTGGCTTTACTGCTTGCGACGATACACCCAATTACTTGAATTCGATTCCTCTTCAACAAACTGATATCCATCCCAATCAAATTCCTTTAATTTTTCTGGATGACGCACTCGATTCACTGCACAGTAACGTACCATAGAACCACGCGCACGCTTAGCGAAAAACGAGATCACTTTAAATTTGCCAGCAGAGTAATCCTGAAAAATCGGCTGAATAACTGGCAAGCCCAAGTCCTTGAGCATAATTGCCTTAGCATATTCATCTGAAGCTAGGTTCACGACAAATTTGCTTTTAGTCAGCAATAATTCTTGCTTCAAATGAGCGCTCAACTTTTCGCGCCAATAGGCATACAAATTATTTCCCGCACCATTCTTTAATTTAGTTCCCATCTCTAGACGGTAAGCATTAATTTTATCGAGAGGACGCAAGATTCCATATAAGCCCGATAAAATACGAAGATGCGATTGCAGGTAATCAATCTCTTTTTTAGGTAACTGACGCGCCTGCAATCCATCGTAGACGTCGCCATCAAATAAAAAGACCGCTTGTCGACTCGGCATAGTATCCTTGGAATCGCGCATAGAGGCAAAACGGTCAACATTAAGCTGGGCTAAATTAGGGGAGATATCCATCAGATTTTGCAGGTCTAGTAGACTCAAATCTGCCGCCAACTGAGATAAGTAAGCAGTTTCCTCGACAAAAATCGGTTCACTCGTCGCCTTCACCAGTGCGGGCGTTTCAAAATCAAGACTTTTTGCAGGCGATAACAAAATCAACATAAAAATTCAGTTCAAAATTAAAATTACTCAATTACTTATTAACACAAAATAAGGGCTTTCTTCCAAGCACCGCTATGGTGTGGATTAAATGTAAAAATACGTATGACACTTAAAATTGTTTTAGATACCAACGTTTGTTTAGACTTATTTGTATTCCGAGATCCTCGTTGGCAATCAATTAACGAAGGTCTCAATGACCGCACTTTACAAGCAATAACTCGTGCAGATTGCCGAGACGAATGGTTGGCCGTATTGCACTACCCTCATCTACCTGTCACCGAAGACACGAGAGCCGCGATTGTAACAACTTTCGACGAACACATAGTTATTGAAGAATGGCCACAGAAAAATATTAAGCTTCCCGTTTGTAGTGACAAAGATGACCAAAAATTTCTGGAAATTGCCCGAGATGCCGATGCCAAAATTTTAGTCACGAAAGACAAAGCCCTGCTGAAGCTGGCCAGAAAAACTCAACAATTAAATCTATTTATTATTGAAACTCCTGAAAAATTTTGCGCTCGCTTAGTTGCAAATCCGCAAGCTTTGTAAATAAATTCACTAATTCAGTAATTAAGTGATGACAAATTTTGTTGCACGGGGTTATCCTTACAACATGCAAGTCTGCTTGCTGTCGGTAAATTTTTTCAAATCCAACTTCCTTCACGACAGCATGGCTTTATGCCGAGATTTATCTTGAAATCACACTTGTTTTTACGCACATTAGCGCTTACAAAGAATAAGTTTCAATGTACATCCAGCAATCAATATTGGCGACTATGGAGAATAAAGAATTATGACAGACTCAGCTGATGATCTAGACGCACTGTTTGAGGAAATGGCGACACAAAGAGACAGTAATCCTGTAGTGGCTCCGGCTTCCGAAGTGACCCCTGTAGACGAGCCGTCTCCCACGAAACTGAATTTACAGGTTGGTACTGACCCAGGTAAGCCAATGTTTGACCGTTTGGGCAACTTAGTTCGCATGATGCATGATTCCATGCGCGAGCTAGGTTATGACCGCTCTCTTTCTGATGTTGCTTCTCAAATCGCTGACGCACAAGGTCGCTTAGAGTATGTCGCTACGCTTACTGAGCAAGCCGCCAATAAAGTGCTTAATGCCACCGACGCCGGTATTCCTGAGCAAGATGCGCTAGCAAAAAATGCTAAAGATATCGATGAACGTTGGGGTACCCTATTTGAGGGTAAGCTAAGTATTGATGACTTCAAAGTGCTAGCATCAGACTCTAAATCATTCGCCAACAAAGTGCTGGCATCGACTGATGCTGAGAAAGCGCGTTTGCTCGACATTATGATGGCTCAAGATTTTCAAGATTTAACTGGCCAATTAATCAAAAAAGTATTAATTATTACGCAAGCAGTGGAACATGAGCTTGCTCAAATATTGCTCGACAATGCACCTTCTGAATTGAAAGAAAAAGCCATAGAACTGATGGAAGGGCCGTCTGTCCCTAATGCTGCACTTGAGCAGGACGACGTAGACAACCTACTTGATAGCTTGGGTTTCTAAATGGATGATATGCTCAAAGAGTTTGTCGTTGAAGCCTTAGATTTGGCGATCAACGTCGAAGAACATCTGCTCTCCTTACAACGTAATCCAGAGGATATGAATACCTTAAATGCGGTGTTTCGTTCCTTTCATACGATTAAAGGTGGTGCGGGATTCATGAACCTGTCAGCCATGGTATCTGCCTGCCATCTGACTGAAAACTTATTTGATGCCCTGCGCACTGGCAAATCCCCAGTGACGCCAATTGCGATTGAAGCAGCCTTAGAGGCTAGCGGTTTTGTATCAGATCAATTGACAGCGCTCTCCAATGGCACAGACCCTGATCAACTATCGACAATGCCAGCAGCCTTAGAGCAGCTTTTGAACGATGCGATCGAAGGCAAAGTCGGCGCCGCACCGATTAAAAAAGAAAGTAAAGTTGAGGCCGCCGCGAGTGCACCTGCCACAACCGCCGCTAATACTGAAATTCTGGCAGCGAGCACCAATGGAGATGTACCTTGGGAAGCCTATTATCGGGCAGTTACGCCACCAGGAACACTGCCTGAAGTTACCGCAGTCAATCCTGTCATCAAACAAGAACAAGAAGCCGTCAAAACTTCATTGGCGAGCAACGACATCAAACAATCTGCTCCTGCTAAAGAAGAAAGTATTCGTATTGATGCGGTCAAGCTTGATGTCCTGCTGGAAGTTGCTGGCGAATCTGTTCAAGCCGCGAATCAGGCAGCCGTTCTACTGGAGAAATTAGGGCAGTTTTCATTTGATGGTGATGCAGCGCCGCTCATGACGGCGCTCACCGAAACTTTGAATCGCGCATCCCGTTATTCGACTGAGTTACAACGCGCCACCTTGGCAACGCGCATGCAACCAGTTGGTCGCCTTTTCCAAAAATTCCCTCGTTTAATTCGCGAGTTGGCAAAAGATTTGGGCAAAGATGTCGATTTGGAAATTTCTGGTGCAGAAACGGAAGTGGATCGTGTCGTGGTGGACAGCTTGTATGATCCACTAGTGCATATGCTGCGCAACTCCTTAGATCACGGTATTGAGTCAGCCGAAGAACGTGCTCAAACCACGAAGCCTGCACGCGCCAAGATTCTACTTAAAGCGTGGCAAGAAGCCAGTAGCGTCATGATAGAAGTTACTGATGACGGCAAAGGCATGGATGCGTCTCGCTTACGTGAAAAAGCTATTTCCAAAGGCTTGATCAGCACCCACGAAGCCAAAACTGATGACGAAGCTTTCCAATTAGTGTTCTTACCAGGCTTCTCGACTAAAGAAGTGGCATCTAGCGTCTCTGGACGTGGTGTTGGTATGGACGTAGTGAAAACTGCCGTAGAACGCCATCGTGGTGCAATACGCATTAGTTCTCATCTAGGTAAAGGTACGACATTTATCATTCGTCTGCCCATCGAGTTGTCGATTGTACCGACAATGCTAGTCAGAACCGCAGGCGCTTCATTGGCATTGCCGATGTCGACTGTGCAACGCGTGGTGGAGCTACCAGAGACTTTCGAGAGTGTTGGTGGACAACCCGTATTGCGAGATTTAGGACGGCCGCTCCCAATTCGCTCTCTGGGTCAAGTTCTTGGCTATGAGAAAAGTACAGAACGAGTGGGTATCGTAATTGCAGCCCCCAACCCTTATATCATTTCTGTTGATTCGGTAGATGGCACCTCCGACTTAGTCATCAAACCATTAACTTGCATCTCAACGCCGGGCATCACGGGCACCGCCCGCTCAGCTGAAGGAGAGTTAGTATTGGTGATCAGCTTGTCATTCTTGTTAGATGGCTGCAAGGTCGTCGAACGTCATAGCGCCTAACCCCTCGTAACTTTAAAAGTTCAACATTCAACACTCAATAGCATCCAGCGACATTGCGCAATTACCTAGCGCAATGGTACTGGATGCTAGCTCAACATAAATAGCGGTTCTCTGTCAAAATAGCGATTCGATCTTATCTCGCGCTATTGCGGCGATTCACTATCCATAATGAGCAATTCAGATACCCGCACGATGTCCCCTCTACGTTTTCACAAACGCTTTGCTAGTTTGGGATCGACCTTTTACACCGAATTACAGCCGTCTCCGATAAAGTCGCCGTACTTGATCGCGACTAGTCCACCTATGTTAGCGGAGTTCAATCTATCCGCCGAACAAATGCAAACGCAAGAAATGATAGAAATTTTTAGTGGCAATCGCACCGCGCCAGATAGTAAGCCGCTAGCCGCAGTCTATTCAGGTCATCAATTTGGTGTTTGGGCAGGACAACTTGGTGATGGTCGCGCGATTTTACTCGGTGAACTAGCTTCAAAGCGCAAGGATGTGCTGCATGAAATTCAATTAAAAGGGGCTGGTATGACGCCCTACTCTCGCATGGGAGATGGTCGAGCCGTCTTACGTTCATCCATTAGGGAATTTCTCTGTTCGGAAGCGATGGCTGGCTTAGGCATCCCCACCACCCGCGCACTCTGCCTTACTGGCTCGGATCAATACACGATGCGGGAAATGCCTGAAAAGACCGCTATCGTCACCCGTACTGCACCTAGTTTTATACGTTTTGGCTCTTTTGAGCACTGGTATTACAACAATCAAGCTGAACCATTGCAACAACTTGCCGACTTCGTCATTCAACATTACTACCCAGACTTAGCTCAGACTGACAATCCGTATCAAGCCTTATTGCGTGCAGTGGTCAATAAAACCGCGGATCTGGTGGCGCAATGGCAATCTGTTGGCTTCATGCACGGCGTGCTCAATACCGACAATATGTCGATACTAGGCCTCACTTTGGACTATGGACCATTCGGTTTTATGGATGGCTACGATCCCGCCCACATTTGCAATCATAGTGACCATCAGGGACGTTATTCCTACCAAATGCAGCCACGTATAGGACAATGGAATTGCCACGCATTAGCGCAAGCACTGCTGCCCTTAATTGGCGAGGTGGACTCTGCACAAGAAGCACTATCTTGCTATACCGAACAATTCGAACGCAGCTATGATCGCCTCATGCATGCCAAATTTGGCCTGACGACATTCATGCCTGAGGATCAAGACATCTTCAATGAATATCTCGAACTAATGGCCGAGGCAAAAACGGATTTTACTATCGCGTTCAGGCAACTCGGTCGCCTACAAATCGCAGATCAACAAAACGATCATTTCTTACGTGACCTATTTATTAATCGAGAACGACTTGATCAATGGTTAGTAAATTATCGTCAACGCCTACAACTAGAAAATTCACAGGACTTAGAACGTCAAACCAGCATGAATTTGACCAACCCAAAGTATGTCCTGCGCAATTACCTTGCACAACAGGCCATAGAACGCGCGGAGCAAAAAGACTTTAGTGAAATTCATAAACTACTGAGCATCCTAGCCAAACCCTACGATGAGCAAATCGAACATGAACAGTATGCGCAACTTCCTCCTGATTGGGCGACCACTTTATCGGTAAGTTGTTCTTCCTGAGAAAATAGAGCAACGTATTTCATTCACTCAAATTAGCCATAAATCACCCATAACTCAGCCATAAATTTGCAATAAGTTTGCAATAAACCAGCAACAAATTAGATTGGAATCGACATGAACAAAATAAAAAAAACTGACAGCGAATGGCGTCGCCAGCTTTCCGATATGGAATACGAGGTAACTCGCCATGCGGCGACCGAACGCGCCTTCACAGGCAAGTTTTGGGATCACCACGAAGTTGGCACTTATACCTGCGTTTGCTGCGACACGCCGCTATTTGAATCTGACGCTAAGTTTGATTCTGGCTGCGGCTGGCCCAGCTATTTCAAAGCACTCAATCCCGAACATGTGAGGGAAATCCCTGATTACTCACATGGCATGACGCGCATTGAAATTGTGTGTAATATCTGCGACGCCCATTTAGGTCATGTCTTTCCTGATGGGCCGCCGCCGACTCGCTTACGTTATTGCATTAACTCTGCTTCGTTAAAATTCAAAGCAAAGAATTAAAGTTAATTCTCACTACACTCTACACATTATGATGAAATTCTTGTTTGACGTTTTTCCGGTAATCTTATTTTTCATTACCTACAAATGGGGTGAGAAAAACGCTGAAGCTTCACAACAACTCGCCAACCAAAATCTGTCCCATTTAACTGCAGGCAACGGTGTCGGCATCGAACAAGCACCAATTTTGTTGGCAACTGCACTTGCGATTGTTGCGTCTATCCTACAGATTGCCTATTTAGTTATTTCAAAAAAGAAAGTCGATCCCATGCTTTGGCTTTCTTTTTTCATCATCACGGTCTTTGGTAGTGCCACAATTTATTTCCAAAATGACGCTTTCATTAAATGGAAACCAACCATCATTTACTGGGCCTATGGTGCCGCCTTTTTACTGGGTGAATTCGTCTTTAAAAAGAATCTCCCCAAGTTAGCCATGGGAAGCCAGATTACGATGCCAGATGACATATGGCGCAAACTAAGCATAGTTTGGGCACTCTATTTTTTAACTATGGGCATACTCAATATCTACGTCGCTTTCTCTTATTCGCAAACGACTTGGGTCAGTTTCAAGCTCTACTCCATCGGTGCCTTACCGGTGTTTTTAATTCTCCAAAGTTTCTACCTGGCAAAATATATTGAGGAGCCAAAATGAGCCTATCAGTGACCAGAATACAGGCTATACAAAACCGATTAGAGTCAGCACTGCAGCCAGTCTCCTGCGAATTAAGTGACGATTCAGCAGCACACAAAGGACATGCCGGTGCGGCCAGTGGTGCCGGACACTTCACTGTTACAATTATTAGCGAAAAATTTGCTGGTTTAAATCGCATTTCCCGCCACCGTCTAGTGTATGATGCCGTTGGCGATTTAATGCACACGGAAATACATGCACTCGTAATCCATGCTTTAAGTCCTTCCGAAGCTTCGCAATAAACCTATTTGTTAACCGTTTTTGTTTTATTTACTTTGTTATTTTAGGAATAGATAATGACTTTTAAACCCGCTCATTTGCTGGTTGTACTTCTAGTAACCGCATTCCCTGCGATGGCGCAGAATTTGGCAACGGTCAATGGAAAAGCAATCCCTGCTTCAAAAGCAGAACCATTTGTAAAACAAGCTTTGGCTCAAGGTCAAAAAGACACGCCACAGTTGCGTGCCATGATCAAAGACCGTTTGGTTGGTACAGAAGTATTGTTACAAGCTGCAGAAAAAGCGGGTTACGGCAAAAATGAAGATGTAAAAGTTCAAATTGAGATGGCTCGTCAGCAAATTTTGATTCAATCTTTGATGCGTGCTCACGTAGAAAAAAATCCTGTATCCGAAGCTGACATCAAAGCGGCTTACGATAAATGGAAAACACAAAATGGCGACAACGAATACCATCCTTTCCATATTTTGGTAGACAAAGAAGATGATGCAAAAGCCATCATTTCCAAATTGAAAGCTGGCGCTAAATTTGATGAGTTAGCGAAGCAATCAAAAGACACTGGCTCTGCTGGTAAAGGCGGTGATTTGGATTGGGTTTCCCAAGCCAACGTACCACCAGCGTTCGCTGCGGCTTTGGCTACCTTGAAAAAAGGTCAGTTCACAGAAACGCCAGTAAAAACAGAAGTTGGTTTCCATGTCATCAAGTTGGATGATGTACGTCCATTGAAATTGCCAACTTTAGATGAAGTGAAGCAACAAATTGCTGAAAGCTTGGTACAGGAAAAAGTTCAGGCTTATCAACAATCTCTGATCAAAGCGGCTGTGATCAAGTAATTCACGATCGCTACCTTAATCATCGGTTTAATCATCGACTTAAGACGCAAAAAAAGACGCTCTCGGGCGTCTTTTTTGTTATCAATCTGGCGCTTATGCTGAGGTCTAGCTACACACCCATTTTCTCCAGCATGCTGCCGAGTTCACGCAGAGCTGGTTCTAACTTGGGATGATTGCTTGCAAAACGCGCATAAATAGCGCGTGAACGATCGCTCAAGGCTGCATACAAGGGATCATCTGGATTTTCATCTTTTGCTAAGACGGTTTCGATATCTTGATGCAAATTTTGTAGCAAGGCCTTCATTTCTGAGTCAACCTGTTCAGTCGTATGCAAGCCATCCTGCAATTGCTTTAACAGACCTTTTAACATATCGCGTTTCATCGTTTTCTCCTTAATTCTTCAAATAACACATTAGCTCAGCTCGACGGATCATAGATCACAAACCACAGATCGAAGAGCTTAGATTGATTACGCTTTATAGAGCAAAGCGACTACCTCGGCGGCGATTCCCTCTTCTCGTCCTAGGTAACCCAGTTTCTCGTTGGTCTTCGCTTTGATATTCACTTGCGACGGCAACACTTGCAAATCATCTGCGATATGTTCAACCATAATAGGAATATGCGGCGCCATTTTGGGCTGCTGAGCAATTATCGTCGCGTCTAGATTTCCTAGTACATAGCCGCTCTCATGCACACGCGAAATCGCTTCTCTGAGCAAAACGCGCGAATCGGCACCGGCAAATTGAGCATCGGTATCAGGGAATAATTTACCGATATCACCCAAAGCCGCTGCGCCTAATAAAGCATCGGTAATCGCATGCAGCAACACATCCGCATCCGAATGCCCTAACAAACCAGTTTTGTGCGGTATATCAACACCGCCAATAATCAATTTACGTCCTTCAACCAAAGCATGGCAATCGTAACCTTGGCCGATACGAAACGGTAAAGGCATGCTGCTAGCCTGTTTTTTTATGCTTGCGCTCATAACTCTTTAAAAAATAAATTTAAAAATTCCAAATCTTCGGGCACGGTCAATTTACGATTGCGTATCGCACCTTCTACTAGTTTAGGGCTATAGCCTAGCGTTTCAATAGCGCTCGCCTCGTCAGTGACCTCTATCGCGTTTTCTAAAGCGATTGCTAATAAACCTAGTCCAAACATTTGTGGTGTTTGCGCTAGCCATAAATCTTTACGCTCTACCGTTGTCACCTTCCCTGCCGCGTAACGCTTAACCGTATCCACTACAGCCAAGGCAAGCAAACCGCCATTCACGTCGTCGCCTATGGCATCAATCAATTTACTGACCAACATGGGGGTCAATCCCGGCCGAGCGGCATCATGCACCAGCACTTGATCATGTTCTTGGTAGTGACTGAACTTACGTATGACTTCCAAACCATTTTGCACCGTATCTCGACGCGTGGAGCCACCACAATTAAGTACGGTCAACTTATCATTCGCGGCTAAAGCCTCATCGATAAAGGCATCTTCTGCACTGACTACGACAAAAATGTGGTCAATTTGCGGACAATTGAGAAAACAATCAACGGTCCTTTGCAAAACACTTTTCCCAGCCAAATCCAGATACTGTTTTGGTACATCACTTGCCATGCGCGCCCCCACCCCAGCAGCTGGAATCAGTGCAATATAGTTAGGCTTCGTGCCAATTACATATTTTTCGTGCAAATGGCGTGGCACATCAGATAAGTCGGAAGAATGTTGGGTCATTTCAAGGATACAAGTAGCCGTGCATGCGCATCGTTTATAATTGACCTTCATTTTAACCGCCAATTCCTGCCGCTGGGCTTTTTCCAGACTGATTAGCATGAATTTGCAAAACTCCTTGCTTTACATCTAATGTCTTTCGATTTCATCAAAGCGCTACCCAAAGCGGGTCACCGATTTGTGTTGCCGTCTACGCACGGTTCTGCCGACGCCTATGCCATCGCGCAAGCTGCTATTGCATTAAAAGCGGAACAAAGATTTTTAACCATTTTTGTCGCCAGCCCAGCAGACGCTCAACGCTTGCTCAGTGAGTTACCGTGGTTTGCGTCAGATCTTCGCTGTCACTTGCTACCGGATTGGGAAACGCTCCCATACGATGCGTTTTCGCCGCATCAAGATCTAGTGTCCGAACGTCTCGCTACTTTATATGAAATCAATAGTGGCAATTGCGATGTGTTGATCGTTCCCGCCACCACGGCTTTAGTCCGCATGGCACCGCCCTCGTTTTTAGCGGCCTACACCTTCTTTTTTAAAGTGGGCGAAACCCTCAACGAAGCCAAGCTCAAAACACAATTAACTTTGGCTGGCTACACGCATGTGTCGCAAGTCATGTCTCCTGGCGAATATTCTGTACGCGGTGGCTTGATTGATTTGTTTCCTATGGGTTCGGTGCTGCCTTATCGACTGGATCTATTTGGCGACAGCATAGAAACTATACGTACTTTCGATGCGGATACCCAACGCTCACTGTATCCGGTCAAAGAAGTTCGTTTACTGCCTGGTCGTGAATTCCCCATGGATGAAGCGGGTCGCAGCGCATTCCGTAATCGTTGGCGTGAACAGTTTGAAGGTGATCCATCTCGCTCTACCGTGTATAAAGATATTGGCAATGGAATTGCGTCTGCCGGTATTGAATACTATTTACCCTTATTTTTTGAATCGACGGCGACACTTTTTGATTATCTGCCACAGAACACGCATTACGTCTTGATTGGCGATATCGAAGAAGCGATACAACGATTTTGGACGGATACCCGCTCACGCTATCAGTTTTTAAAATCGGACAGAGAGCGCCCTGTTCTGCCGCCAGAAACCATCTTCTTACGTGATGAAGATTTTTTTGCGACTTTAAAATCGGAATCGCGTTGGGTGGTACAAAACGGTGGCGCAGCGTCTGAAGTGTCGAGTTTTTTACCTGATATCGCCGTTAATCGTCGCGCCGATGATCCACTGACGAATCTGCGTTCGTATTTATTACAAACCGATAAGCGCGTTTTCATCTGTGCAGAAACGGCCGGACGTCGCGAAACTTTGCAACAATATTTCCGCGATTTCAATTTAGAAATCAGCGCCAGCGAAGATTACACAGACTTCCTTACCAGCAGTGCCAAACTGGTTTTGGGTGTCGCCCCTTTACACGCAGGGTTCCAGACGCATGACATTGCGTTTATCACCGAAACTGAGTTATATGCTGGTTCAGGAAAACGCATAGGTCGCAAAAAACAAGAAGCGGTCACGCAAGTTGAGCACATGGTGCGTGACTTGTCAGAATTAAAAATTGGCGATCCTGTCGTGCATAGCAACCATGGCATCGGTCGCTACATGGGTCTGATCAGCATGGATTTAGGTGAAGGTGAAACTGAATTCTTACACCTAGAATACGCCAAAGACACCAAACTCTACGTACCTGTGTCGCAGTTGCATGTGATCTCACGTTATTCTGGCGCTTCGCCAGACGACGCGCCACTGCATGTGCTTGGCTCAGGACAATGGGAAAAAGCCAAACGTAAAGCTGCCCAACAAATCCGTGACACCGCTGCCGAGCTACTCAATCTGTACGCACGTCGCGCTTTGCGCCAAGGCCATGCTTTTGAATATTCGGCGCACGACTACGCCGCCTTTGCTGATAGTTTTGGCTTTGACGAAACACCTGATCAGGCCGCTGCAATTACTGCGGTAATTGGCGATATGACCTCGGGTAAACCGATGGACAGACTCATTTGTGGCGACGTAGGTTTTGGGAAAACCGAAGTCGCTTTACGCGCCGCTTTTGTTGCCGTCATGGGTGGCAAGCAAGTCGCAATTCTCGCGCCAACCACACTACTGGCAGAGCAGCACGCGCAAACTTTCACCGATCGCTTCGCCAATTGGCCGGTGAAAATTGCCGAATTATCTCGCTTCAGAAGCGGAAAAGAAATCGCACAAGCCATCAAGGGAATGGGTGATGGCACTGTCGATATCGTGATCGGCACGCATAAACTATTATCCGAGGATGTGAAATTCTCACGTCTCGGTTTAGTCATCATTGACGAAGAACATCGCTTCGGTGTGCGCCAAAAAGAAGCTCTGAAATCACTGCGTGCAGAGGTTGATGTACTCACCTTAACTGCGACGCCGATTCCACGTACTTTAGGTATGGCTTTAGAGGGTTTACGCGATTTCTCCATCATTGCTACTGCGCCGCAAAAACGCTTAGCAATCAAAACTTTCGTTCGTAGTGAAGGCGATTCGGTGATCCGTGAAGCCTGCTTGCGCGAATTAAAGCGCGGTGGACAAGTCTACTTCTTACACAATGAAGTGGAGACCATAGAAAACCGTAAAGCCATGCTCGAAGCACTCCTACCTGAGGCTAGAATAGGCGTTGGTCACGGCCAAATGAACGAGCGCGATCTGGAAAAAGTAATGCGCGATTTTGTCGCACAACGCTACAATATTTTATTGTGCACCACGATTATCGAAACTGGTATCGACGTCCCTAGTGCCAATACTATCATCATGCACAGAGCCGATAAATTTGGTCTGGCGCAGTTACATCAATTACGGGGACGCGTCGGTCGCTCGCACCACCAAGCCTATGCCTACTTGTTGGTACACGATGTCCAAGGTTTAACCAAGCTAGCGAATCGCCGTTTAGAAGCCATCCAACAAATGGAAGAATTAGGCAGCGGCTTTTACCTCGCTATGCATGACTTAGAAATTCGCGGCGCTGGCGAAGTTCTAGGTGATAATCAATCGGGAGAAATGTATGAAATTGGCTTCCAAATGTATTCCGATATGTTAAGTGAAGCCGTACGCAGTCTAAAGAATGGCAAAGAACCAGATCTTGCCGCACCACTTTCCACCACAACCGAAATCAATTTACACATCCCAGCTCTCTTACCCAGCGATTTTTGCGGTGATGTACACGAACGCTTATCTATCTATAAGCGTCTGGCCAATTGCAACAAGCTGGATGCGATTGATGATTTACAAGAAGAGATGATAGATCGTTTTGGTAAATTACCAGAGCCGGTCAAATCACTATTAGAAACACATCGCCTACGTATTGCGGCTAAACCTTTAGGCATTATCAAAATTGATGCCCACAGCGAAGCGGCGACACTGCAATTTGAGCCACAACCGCCAATCGATGCCATGCGTATTATTGAATTGGTTCAAAAAAACAAACACATCAAACTAAACGGACAAGATAAGTTGCGAATTAATGCCAACATGCCTGATCTGGCTGCACGGGTGGCTCAGATCAAGAGCACGATGAAAGCACTGCACTAATCTTCTGTCGCACCATTCACTATGCACACTATGAATCTGATACTACAAAGTTTAAATCCTATCTTGACTCAACAAGCGGCAAGCATTCAAAGCATTGCCCAACTATCTGGCGCGCAGCAAATCGTAGCGATAAACGACAACGCAGTTCGCCTAGAAGATGTGCAATGCGATGCAAAAATTCTGCAAGCAATTCAAGAGCTATGCTTGACCGCCCAGTTCGACGTTTATCATGGGCCACAAGCTCAACTCAGTGATTTCAAGCTGGTTGCGATGGATATGGATTCCACGTTGATCACCATAGAATGCATAGATGAAATAGCCGACATGCAGGGTCTCAAACCACAAGTTGCAGAAATCACCGAGGCCGCAATGCGCGGTGAGATTGAATTCCAAGAAAGCCTAATTCGTCGTGTTGATTTGTTAAAAGGCTTAGAGGCGTCTGCTCTACAGCGCGTCTATGATCAACGCCTACAATTATCATTGGGCGCAGAAAATATGCTGAAGCAAGCTCAACAAGCAGGTATGAAAACCTTATTAGTGTCAGGTGGATTTACCTTCTTCACCGACAGAATGAAGTCACGTTTAAATCTTGATTATACCCATGCCAACGTGCTTGAAATCATTGACGATAAGCTGACAGGCAAAGTCATAGGCACTATCGTTGATGCCGACGAAAAGAAACGCACAGTGGAAAAAGTGTGCGCAGAACTTGGTATCAGCCCGCAACAAACCATCGTCATGGGCGACGGTGCGAATGATCTGAAAATGATGAGCATTGCCGGGCTATCCGTCGCCTTCCGCGCAAAACCTGTGGTGCGAGCGCAAGCTAATGTTGCTTTGAATTTTGTGGGTTTGGATGGAGTTTTGAATCTATTTTAGTTTGCAGATTCCACCTAAAAAAATCGGGCAATTTGATTTGCCCGGCATAAATCCCATTTAGGGTGAGAGAGAAAATATTTGACACCCATCTTCATCCTAGCCTTTCCCTTGAAAGGAAAAGAACGTTACAAGGCGGATGAGATTGGCGATGAGCTGATCGCACAAGTTTAGATCGCCTTACAGTTTTTTGATCTCAATTTAATGCTTTCAAGGCTTAATACGAAACACCACATCCACATTCTGCTTATACTTTAACCAAGTGGGCACATAAAAATCTTTTGTCGTTGGCTTATGTTGAACCGCCTGCTCTTCACGTTTGATCGCGCCATCAAGACCTAATAAGGTACTTATACTTTTCAAGGGTGATTGCGATACAGCGCCGACAATTCCTAACCGTACCGACAGTCCCTGCGCCAAACGCTTCGCATTGTCCTTAGCGTTCGTCGTTGCCATGATCACCAAGTCATTTTGAATTTTATCCATATCGCTACGTCCAAAATTGACCGAAAAATTTCCTACAAAGGGCTTCGCCAATAGACCCGCAATAATCATGTTCCACTTTTGCAGATCACGAATGACGATATGGAAATTGCGCAAAAGTCGAAATTTCTTAGGTGCATCGGTCGCATCGGCATACTCAACATCGCTCACAAAGCGTTTAATGTCGGCCGCCTCAATATCATCCGAACTCAATCCCTGCGACGCCAAAAATGTAATCACCTCCGCCGATGCTTTTTCCAGCATACTAAAGGTCATCTCAGGATCAGCACTCAGCTCGGTCAATTCGAAATCAATTTCACCGAGATCGGGCCGCATGCTAAGTGTTGCTTCGCCGGTCGCGTGGATAAATGGGTAAGTAGGTAAGGATGAAGCGATTACAGAGCTAGTCAGCATTAAGCTTATCAAGGCACAAAGGCCTTTCGATACTATCTTCACAAAATATTCCAATCACAAATAGATTTCGACGCTACCAGATATTCTCTCCTAAAGAATATCTGGCGAGTTAAAAAATTAATTAATCTAGCTTCCACACGTATTGAACTTGCGTGATCGTTGCTTGCGGTTTGCCGTTAATCATTCCAGGATTTTGTGTGCATTTTCCTGACAACAGTTGATTCCTAACCGCGTTATCAAGTGACTCATGACCGCTTGATTTTAGGACACGGACTTTTTCAATGCGTCCTTTTGCAGAAGTAGCGATCGCAAGTGTCGTCACACCAGTCGCTTCCTTGCTCAATGCTTCGCGTGGGTACTCTGGTCTACACCCAGGTTTCTCAAAATCAATGCGAGCCTTAGTCACTCCATCTTTATTAATGCTCGTCTTACTCTTTGGCACATTAACACCTGCTTTGACTTCTGATGCCTGCTCAAGAAACTCGCTTGCAATCAGTGGCGAACTCTCTACATCCGAATCAGTCGCATTTTCATTTGAGATCGCTACCACTTGATTTGGTAGGGTTGAGCGGCTGTGTGATGATAAGGCTGGGATTGCCGCGTTTGCAGCGAAGCCTACGCAAACTGTCGCGATACTTACTACTGACACCGCGGTTTTCCAATTAATACTTTGTACTTCTGGACGTATTAAACGTTTAATTCTGGACATAAGATTTCCTCCATGTGCCGCTTGGGCGAGTTGAGGGGTGGTGAATTGGAGTAACTCCAACTCTTGTAAAGCAAGCGCCAGACGCCGCGGTTCGCCGAGCATGCTTGCAGCTAAATCATCCGCAATATTTTCTCTTTCATTACGGATTTTTTTTGAAATCCACCAAACTGCTGGGTGGAAAAACAAAATCATTTCTATCAAATTTTGGATCAGATTAATTAGATAATCATGGCGCCGAATATGCGCCAACTCATGTGCTAGCAAGGCTTGCAAGTAAGACGGCTCCATGCCTGTCACTAAGGAAGCTGGCACCAAAACCATAGGACGCAGCCATCCTATCGTGAGCGGACTGTCTATATCTTTTACGACACGTAATAAGACGCGTCCAGGTAAGGCAAATTGCTGTGCCAAATCATCGAGCTGCGCTTGCCAGTAGCTGTTAACCTGTCCGCGTTGTCCGCTGCCATAACCTTGCAACCACCACAATCCAAGAAAGAGACGTATGCTCAATAGGCAAACCACCAAAGCCCAACACAAAACGATCCAATGCAAATTAGTTTGAATTATGTTACCCACTTGTATTAATGGATGAGCTTCTAATGTCGGCGAAGATACCTGCGCGGTCGTTTGAAACACCACCTCAATATTCGTTCCACGCTCTAGTGCTTGCACAAATTTCCACGCTGGCAGTGCCGCACATGATAATAAGGCGGCACATGCGATTGCATAGCGCCATTGCGCCTTGGCTTTTCGCGTCACAAGCAACATCATTGCCAATACGATTGCAATAACAAAACCTTGCCAGACAAAATGAACGAGGCTCCAACCAAGCGCTTGAATCAGGGTCTGCAATAGATTGGATAGTTCTCTAGTCATTTCTCGTCTCCGTGCAAAAATTTCTGAATCTCAGCACGCTCTTCTTTACTAACATGACTGCGCAAAGCTGCTAGGACTAAAGCCTTGGCTGAACCAGAAAAAGCCTTCTGTATCAAATCTTTGACTAGGTTGGTTTGCAAATCATCCTGTGCCTCGACTGCGCTATAAACATGCGCGCGCTGACTTTCATCACGTGCGAGTAGGCCTTTGCTATGCATCACTTGCAGCATGCGCAAGACCGATGCATAGGCCAACTCTGGTCGCTCTTTAACACCAGTTTCATGGACTTGTTTAGCGGTCGCAGGTCCCAATACCCACAGCAACTTGAATATTTCCATTTCCGCTGCGGTAGGTTTCGGTATTACATTCTTTTTGCCCTGATGGGTACCGGAGTTACTCATTATTGTTCCTTTGCACAAAGTAGATCTATTTGTCTAGACTAAATTATCTAGATTAGTTTGTCTAGATAATTTTTCTGAATTTGAATATAAAGTTCTCGGTGTCGCATTTACACCAATTGAGAACTTTTATCGAGCTCTCTTATCGAGCTTTATTGCGCACCGTAAGAATCAAAATGAAATTGCGTGGCACAGGATATAATCAAACACGATGCCGCATTACAAGTGCCCCACTTAAGACTATACGCACTTGGCTATAAACACTTCGAATTCTTTTCAAATTCTTTTTATTGGAGAACCTATGATTGACGTTTATTCTTGGCCTACGCCGAACGGCCACAAGATCCATATCATGCTCGAAGAATGCGACTTGAGTTACCGAGCTATCCCAGTCGATATCGCGGCAGGTGATCAATTTAAAGCTGACTTTTTAGCGATTTCACCCAACAATAAAATTCCCGCGATAGTCGATGCCGATGGTCCAGAAGGGAAACCAATTGCGCTCTTTGAATCCGGTGCAATCTTGGTCTATCTCGCCAGTAAAGTGGGACGATTCTTAGGTGAAAGTGATAGGCAGAAGTACCAGACGCTGCAATGGTTGATGTTCCAAATGGGTGGACTAGGACCTATGTTAGGTCAGGCACACCACTTCCGCATTTACGCGCCAGAAAAAATTGACTACGCCTATGACCGTTATACAAACGAAGCCAAGCGTTTATACAATGTCTTAGAAAAGCAATTAAGCCAGCAATCTTATCTGGCCGGAGAGCACTACAGCATTGCTGATATTGCGTGTTTTCCCTGGACTCGATCTGCAGCAAATCAAGGTATCGATTGGGCCGACTATCCGCATACCAAACGATGGTTTGATGCAATTAATGAGCGCCCTGCCGTGCAACGAGGTCTGAAAGTGCTCGCCGATTTAAGAAAACCATTGACCGATGACAAGAGCAAAGATATTTTGTTCGGTAACACGCAATACACAAAAAAATAGGACGCTTATAGGCGGCAGTTGATGCAAAACAGCCGCCTATTATCCGATATCCATTTTAAGCAATCATATTAGTAGCGCCAGCACACCGACCATCTTAAGAATCGAGAACATCATGCGACGCGCACCGAAAAAGAAAATTCAAAAATTAGCTGGCGATGCTCTCCGTATCGCTAATTTATCTCATGCGATATCGCAAGCTGGTAGCCGCCTAGAAGACAATGATTGGCAATCTTTGCTCGATACTTTAGTGGCAAAAAATCTAGAACTAAAGCACCAATCGGTACTTGATTCCGCGGCCGAACATGTTTTCACCAACCAGCCAGAAGCCTACGAAGTACTGATCGAAGCCATAGAATCAATTGCCACCTCAGGCAACGTAAAGGTAGGCGATTCCAACTATGATTTACTTTTGGTTGCTGCGCCTATCTTGGCGTGGAGTCGTTTTGAGATCGCTTCCGGCACTATTCCTTCCACCATACTAAAATCTTTAACTACCAGTTGGCGCGAATCCCTTCTTTGTAAGGGAGTGCAAATAAGTATTTTGCCCAACTTATATTCTATCGATCAGCTACCGCAAGATCACTGTGCGATCAATGAATTGATGCATCAGACGGCTGAACACTTTTTGCAAGATAAGGCGATAACGCCGGCGAAAGACTTACCCAAAACCGTGCCCTTTCTGGCCGACAGTCGTTATTTATTAGGCGTCATTATTGCACCTGAAAATTCGCCTTTATTCCAATGGCAAATGACGCCCTCACCTTTCGATATCAGTAAAGCCAAAGAAGCTGCCGTCTTATTGTGGAAACAAAGAGCACATGCCGATGTGGCCCACTTATTACCTGGCTGTGGATTCGAATTTTTGCTACCTGAAGCCTACTATTCAGCCTGTCGTGAAGCGGATATTTTGGTACGCCCAATTTCTATACGCTCAGCCGTTTTCTATCTGACGCAGACCTTAAATGTAGAGGCCTCTGATCTAGGCGCAATCGTCGCGCGTTTTGGCCCCGAAACCCACCCAGGACAAGTCGATGAGCTACGCATAGGCTTTACCCTAAAAGGTGAGCCAGAAATCATCTATGGCGTGATTTGGCCGCTGTATCAACAAGAAGATGAAGTCAATGCACTAATAGGCCCGTCTATCTCTACTATGGACGAACGTGAAGGTGACATCCCGACCTTGCTCAAAGAGAGCGGACTGACGAATATACGAATGTTGGAAGATATTTTTGGTTTAGAGTTTTGCGATGATTGCCAGGCTCCCTTGTATGCTGATGCCGAAGGAGAATTAGTTCATCCAGAAATGCCCGAAGATGCGCCGCCGGAAGGCTCGGTACATTTCCACTAGCGTTTTGCGATAACGCCGCTCCGGTAAAAATGCATAAAAGAAAACAGTCAGACATTTAGTCTGCCTGTCTTCTTTTATAGGTCTAGATACGAGATACTACGGAAAATAAAGAATAAAAAATATCACCAAAGTTTGAACGGATGCTTAAACAAATTCGCATTTGCATAACGATGGTCGTGGCTAACCTCCTCGCCACACCAAGCTGGTTTAACGAAGGCTTGATCAACGCTATTTAACTCAACTTCAGCAACCACTAAACCCGCATTATCACCAAAGAATTCATCCACTTCCCACACCAAATCTTCTATCACAATGCGATAGCGATTCTTTTCGATCAAAGGCTGTTCGCACAAACCATCTAATAGCTCTTGTGCATCGCTCACAGGAATCGGGTATTCCCACTCTCCTCTAGCAATACCCTCGGTTTTACCTTTGATCGTCAACATGGCGGTTTGATCTTCGATCCGCACTCGCACCACACGATTCGCTTGAGAACTGAGATAACCCTGACGCATAAAAACAGGTTTGACTAGCGTCTTCCAGTCGTCTGCGACGACCAGAAATTTGCGTTCAATTTCTATACCCACTTTAGTTTTTCACGATATTTCTTACAGTGGTCAAAATAGGCTGCAACATTGCTTCACCCAATTTCATACTACGAGAACCATCCCAGCCGACTTCGAGATCTGGCATGTTGGCGTTGTCTTTGAATGGCAATTCTAAAGTTAAGGAAACACACTTGTAAGTGTGACCTATATACTTGGAAGCCAGCTTCAATAAGTCTTCGTTGTACTTACTCGCTTCGTAGCCAAACTTAGTCTGAAAATCGGGACTAGCAGCGCAGAAGCTGTTTACGAATGCAGTTTGCTCTTGCATTTGTTTTTCAGTGAAACCTTCTAACATTTCGCTGCCTGCCACGAAGACATAAGGCAAACCTTCGTCGCCGTGAATATCGAGGAACAAGTCGCAACCGACTTCTTCGATCTTCTTTTTCACGTGATACACTTCAGGACTAGTTTCCAGCGAAGGTGTCATCCATTCACGATTCAAATTCGCGCCTGCGGCGTTGGTACGCAAGTTACCGCGCACAGAACCATCCGGATTCATATTTGGCACCACATACAAAACCGCCTGATCCAAAATAGCACGAGCGATAGGATTGGATGGATCAAGCAACGCATTCAAGGTTCCCTCAACCAACCATTCCGCCATGGTTTCACCCGGATGTTGTCGCGCGATAATCCATACTTTCTTCTTCGCGGATGGATTTCCAACAACGACCAAATTGAGGTCTCGACCATCGACCGTGCTGCCTAAATCTTCCACACGCACTTGATCGGATTGCTCCACGCTACCCAATAACGCTAAATGACGCTCCCAGCTGTACGGCTCAAAATAGGCGTAATACACGCTGTCTGTGTCAGGCGTGTGTTTAATACTCATCACCTTGCCATCGAATTCAGTCTCAACGCGGAACCAATTTTCGCGATCATAACTGGCTACGGCACGATAATTCACCCAGCCATCCGGATAAGTCGCTTGACCCGCATTCATAATATGTATCGTCGCATCTTGATCACGCGCTCCCTGCAAACGGAAATAAAACCATTGTGAAAATTCGGCATTCGAATCGGAACGCAAATTCAATTGAATATTTCCTACATCCGCGGTGCTGAGCACCTCAATAGCACCCGCATCAAAATTTTGACTGATCTTTATCGACATAGTGATCTCTTTAAGTAATGGTAGATAAGTGAGTATAGATAAGCTTGCTCGTGACAAGTATCAAATCATTCGCGCCAATTAACTGCGCCAAACCGCTATTGTGACCGCTTTTAAACTAGTCTGACAATCTCTAAAACAAAAATGAATAAGGATATTTAACGATGTAATTTAATGAGCAGCTAATTGCGCGGGTTAATGCGCACATTGATGAGCAACTTAATGAGCAACATAAGGAACAACCTAAAGAGCAAATACGTTCTCATTTTTTGATGGATAAAAAGTAGCAAATACCCTATAATCGCTCGTTCACAGTCGGGGCGTAGCGCAGCCTGGTAGCGTACGTGCATGGGGTGCACGGGGTCGCAAGTTCGAATCTTGCCGTCCCGACCAAAAAATTGAGATGGCGTAGCATATAACTTGCTACGCCATTTTTTTATACTCTTTTTCCTTGATATTTATTAACGCAGCCTATATAAAAATGAGCCTTATAGGCTGACAACAGGCTTGTAATTTATGGCAAAGACCGTGCAAAGTTATTAATTGCAGCGACATCGGCAGGCATAGAAATAAAAGGAATTTCTTCTCGCTCTAAAACTACCCTCAGCTCAGCATCGATTTTTCTAGCATCTTCCTCGTTTTGAAAACGCCCTGTTTGCACGTATTTTTTATCACTACGCTCGACTAATAAATTAATATTGTCATGACGGTGATACCACTCCAAAATTTGCCGTTTTGTTTTGTCGACATCGCAAATATTCTCTCTATAAGTCTCGTTGTAATAGAGAATCTGCATCAAAGCACATTCTGTCACCAGGTACTGTACTTGCCCATCCAACAAATCGAGCATTTCAAATTGTCGCTGTGCGATACGATATTGATTTCTTAATGCATCATAATCTTTTTGCCAGACCAAAGATTTCGCATAATCAGGGATTTGCTCTACTGATTTATGTCGAAGGTTTAAGTTGAGAATAATGGCAGATGAGAAGAGAGATTTGTCGCAACCAGGACCACCAATGATATTAATCACCTTGGTTGGATAAAGACGCATTTTACTGTCGTGGCTAAGATGGGCGCTACCCGTAAATTGAACTGTCATGATGACCTCGATAAAGAACCCATGCAACATTCAGGAGCTTTATAGTAGCACGAGCAATTCAACTACGCATGAATGATAGACCGTTCAAATGTTCAATATTTAAATTAGATTTTTATGCTCGAATTCAGAAGATAAAAAAATAGGATTAAATCACAAGTGATCTAATCCTATCAGCAATCATATCGAATTGAATTTACTACAATCAATCGACACGAATTACTTGGTCGCCAATGCGGAATTTTTCGCGACGGTCACCCATCAATGCGCGCAAATCTTTGATACTTAAATCACTGATTTCATGCATACGAATCAACAAAGACGCACCAACCGGTAAATGGTGGTGACGAATTTTACTGATAACAGGTGGTGCAACTTCCAACGCACGGGACAATGCTGCATCATTTTTCAAATGCAATTGCTTAATTAAAGTATCCAATAAATTATTTGGATTGTAATCAAAGTCATCTGACTTCAGGTCTAATAAATTTGCCATTCTTTTACTCACTCTTCACAAAATACAGCCAAATACATCTGTACGAACCATTACTGAAATAGTATGGTCGCTAATTTTAATTTCAACCCTGTTCTTACAAAATAATAAGAACTGAACCTAGGCGCTTTAGAACAGCCATTGTGTCAAACAGCAAGCTCATCATTATCAAAAACGATGCCTACCCTAAGTGCAGCGTAAATGATTGAGGATGATCAATAGAACACAAAAATACGTCCTAATTTGACTTTTTTTCACGTTTTTGATCTGTGCCAAATAATCGCGTCACTTGATTTGGCGGAAAGACAGGGATTTGAACCCTGGATACGTCATAAACGTATGCCGGATTTCGAGTCCGGTGCATTCGACCACTCTGCCATCTTTCCAAACTATCAAGTGTAGCCAAGCGCGGATTGTAGCAAAGTTCAAAACGGTTTGGTAGCCTGTTTTTTTAGCAATCAGACAAGCTTAAAGCCTTAGTTTGCTTAGGGTTTCGAATTTATTTCTTAAATAGATAGGGCAACAAACTTTATTTCCCTAGGAAAACAATGCTTAGGCAAAAATTTTAGAACAATATTTCATAAACTGAAGCGCTCCTCATAATTTGTTAAATTATGTGAAAAATCGTACAAGTACGAAAATTAAGCTTCACAAATACAATTCAAATAACAATTTAGACAATAAATTGCGGCATTTTTTGAATTGACATCAACATGTCACATTCAATCACTACCCTAAGACCCCATAGCCAACTCGCCACAACAGCGACGCCTCACTTACTGACTTAACTGCAATAACAAAAATGAAAAATTGTTTAAAGCAATCAACGGACTATGGAAATCGAACTCATTCAAGCTAGGGAGTACTTTGTGCACCAATCCGTAAAATCTCAGTTTTCTGCTCCACATGCTCAGAAAAACTCAGACAGCTTGGAGCAGCTTAATCGTATTATCCAAGAGCGACTCTTACACGCACGTTTTCAACCAATTATTCAAATGAGTGATGGCAGTATCTTAGGCTACGAAGGCTTAATACGTGGCCCATCGGACAGTCCATTACACTCGCCCATTAACTTATTTCAAGCTGCATTCGAACATAATCTGACCGTCAAAATAGAGCATTTGTGCCGACGAGTCGTATTGGAGCAATTTAAAGCGCTTAATTTACCTGGCAAGCTTTTTCTCAATGTCAGCCCAGAATGTTTATTACAAAGAGATGCCAAACATGGAGAAACGCTGGATTACATCCATGAACTAGGCATTAATCCAGAGCGGGTGATTATAGAATTAACCGAATATCAACCAACGCACGATTATGTTCTGCTACGAGAAGCGGTGCGGCATTATCGAAGAATGGGATTTGAAATCGCCATTGATGATCTGGGTGAAGGTTTCTCCAGTTTGCGACTATGGTCTGAGCTCAAACCGGAGTTTGTTAAAATTGACATGCACTTCATTCACGGCATAGACCATGATGAAGTTAAACGACAATTTGTCTTGTCAATACAAAATATTGCGGAAAAATCCGGAACAAAAGTTGTCGCGGAAGGCATTGAGACGCAAGCGGAACTTATTACACTGCGCGATCTCGGCGTCGCATGTGGTCAGGGTTACCACGTCGCAAAGCCGCATGCCAATCCAGCCAAAACCATCTCCGCAGAAGTCGCCAAAATTTTGTCGGCCAAACCAAACGCACCAATAACGCCCCGGACAACCACCTCAACCTCGATGGTGCCGATCAAGCACTTACTCAAATCGCCAGTCACCATTAACTCTACTATCTTAAATAGTCAGGTAGAAAATCTATTTCTGGCCGATCCAAAACTCAAAATTATCCCTGTCGTCGATGGCCACCAACCTATAGGCATCATCAATCGTCACAATATGATTGACCGATTTGCCCGCCCATATCAGCGCGAACTTTATAGCAAAAAACCGTGCTCGGTTTTTATGGATATCAATCCTTTGGTGGTGGAGCATGACACCAGCTTACAGCAGGTCAGTCACCTGATCGTCGAAGCAGATCCAGACAGTCTGATCAATGGCATCATCATTACTGAAAATGGTCGTTATCTTGGATTGGCAACAGGACCCGACTTAATGCGTCAAATCACCAAAATGCAAATCGATGCAGCGCGTTACGCCAATCCCCTCACCCAACTACCTGGCAACGTCCCGATCAATCAACACATTGATCAATTAATTCAGCATGAAAAATCATTCATGGCATGTTACTGCGACCTCGATCACTTTAAGCCATTCAATGATGTATATGGCTATCAACGCGGTGATGAAGTGATACAAATGACGAGCAAAGTCTTAGCCACGCATTGCGACCCGCAAATAGATTTTATTGGGCACATAGGAGGTGACGATTTTATTATTTTGTTTCAAAGCACCGATTGGGAAGAACGCTGCAACAGCATATTGGACGATTTTGCGATTGCAGTTAACGAATTCTATAGCAATGAGGATAGGGATCGTGGCGGCTATATCAGCGAAGACCGACAAGGAAAAAAAGTATTCTATCCATTGATCAGTCTATCGTTGGGGGTTATACGTTCGCAAGCTCAGCAGTATTATTCACATCATCAAATCTCAGTCGCAGCGGCGGATGCAAAGAAGCAAGCCAAACGCATACATGGCAATAGTTTATTCATAGATCGCCGTAAAAGCGATCTACTGCCCACCTAAAATAGAACGAAAAGATAGACGAAGCTAGCACTAGCTGGCATCCCTTTCAGTTACATTGAATCACTTGCTTTGCCCCGGCATATTGATCCAGCAAAAACGGCATCCAAATGGATGCCGTTTTTAGAAAAAAAGAGTTTAATCAGGTTTAAGCTGGCACCAGCAACTTCTCGATACCACCCATGTACGGACGCAAAGCTTCAGGAATCACGACACTACCATCTTCTTGCTGATAGTTTTCCAATACTGCGACCAAAGTACGACCAACCGCCAATGCAGAGCCATTTAAGGTATGCACAAACTCGGTTTTGCCTTGTGCATTTCGGAAACGCGCTTGCATACGGCGAGCTTGGAAAGCCCCCATATTCGAAATGGATGAAATCTCACGATAAGTATTTTGCGCTGGCAACCAAACTTCTAAGTCATAAGTCTTCGTCGCACCAAAGCCCATGTCACCTGTACATAAGCTCATCACACGATATGGCAAACCGAGTTTTTGCAAAATCATTTCTGCATGAGTCACCATCTCCTCCAGCGCCTCGAAGGATTTTTCTGGATGAGCAATTTGTACCAATTCAACCTTATCAAATTGATGCTGACGGATCATGCCACGCGTATCACGGCCATAACTGCCGGCTTCAGAACGGAAGCACGGCGTGTGTGCAGTCATTTTGATAGGCAAATTGTCTGCATTCAAAATCTCATCACGCACCGTGTTGGTCAAAGTAACTTCGGAAGTAGGAATCAAATACAAAGACTCACCTTCACCGTCTTGACCACCTTTTTTAACCGCAAACAAATCTTCTTCAAATTTAGGCAACTGACCTGTGCCACGCATAGAATCTGCGTTCACCATGTAAGGCGTGTAGTGTTCGGTGTAGCCATTTTCCATGGTTTGCGTGTCAAGCATAAATTGCGCCAACGCACGATGCAAACGAGCCATGCCACCTTTTAAAACAGCAAAACGGGAACCCGTTAACTTCACTGCCACATCAAATTCCAATCCCAAACGCGCACCAACATCGACATGATCTTTCACGTCGAAATTGAAACTTGCTGGCTCACCAAAGCTACGCACCACCACATTGCCGGTTTCATCTACCCCAACTGGCACAGATTCATCAGGCAAATTAGGAATCGTCAACAAAAAATTATTTAAAGCGACTTGCACTTCGCCCAAACGTACTTCGGATGCTTTTAACTCATCCGCAATCGCTGCGACTTCTGCCATGACCGCAGACGCATCTTCTCCTTTACCTTTAAGCATACCGACTTGTTTGGACAGAGAATTACGTTTGCCCTGCAATTCTTCAGTGCGCATTTGTATCTGTTTGCGCTCGGCTTCTAGGCCATTAAAGGTAGCGACATCAAGAATAAATTTGCGAGTAGCCAAACGAGCGGCAACAGCGTCGATGTCTTTACGGAGCAGTTGAATATCAATCATGATCTTAAGGAATATGAGGTAAATTGTGTTCTGCGTTTTTTCAAACTTGATTTTGAAATACCCAAAAATATCTCAAAATACTTTAGTTCAATAACGCATCGCGACTAAGCAAAAAACGTATTGTAACAAGGGACCTGCATTTCCTCTATGCTTTAGTAAAAAAAGCACAAAACGATCAATGGCATTTATCATGTCATCATTTTTTTATGCGGATTACATTTTCTCTTTGTTTCTTTCTATATTTATTTTTAAGGCAAGAAAGCAGCCTTAAATAATTAACTTGGTAATTAACTTAGGTAATTAACTCAATGGTAGATACAAAACTTCACAAACAAATCGCCCGAATAAGTACGGTAATGCTTGTCAAGAACAGGTAAGCCGTGGATAATCCCGACCTCGCATAAAAATACGCAAAAAAATTCATTTAAATCATCTGCCCGCCTCGCGGGTTTTTTATTTAATTGAACTGGTGAAAAAGCACAACAGATCAAAATAGGCTTGAATTTCGGCTTAACTTTCCAATCTATTACTTGTGCTTGAAACTGGTATTTGCTTTGCTCCCTATTTTGCTTTTGTTGTTGCCATCCAAATTTGATTGGCATTTTGTTGTCGCACTTGATTTGTTACATGAAAAACAGCTTAACACCATCCGAATCGCAATCCACTTCTGCAACTGTGTCAGCAAATACAAAGACACTCAAATTAGGCAAACCTCTGTCACTCGCCAAAACTAAGGGCGCCGCTGCACAAGCGGAGACCCGTACTTTTGAGACGCCCATCCTGACAGAATCACCAGAATTAGAGAGCGGTGACATCATTAAAACGCAGGTGCAATCCGTTACTGTTGTCACTAAACGCCGCTCACGCTTAGCTTTAGTCTCATCACAAACGACGCAAGCGCCAACGGACGAACCCATAGCAAATGCAAACAACGAGGACAACATAAGCACGGCTGGAATTGAGTCTGCGCCTACTGAAACGATGGCGACAGAATCTCCAGTGGATGCCACTGCACCCGCTACTGCTACGCCAGACATCATTGCAACTGAAGCTGAAGCAAGTTCAGATGCAATAGACGACTACGCGCAACAAATGCTGACGCGACCAGCAGGGCCAGCGCCTGTCATCAAAGTAAAGAAAAAGAAAATCATTGCGGCTGAAGTCAAGCCAGCCACAGTAGTTGCGAATGATGCTGTAACAGCAAAATCGCCTGAGGTACCAGATACATCAGTATCGGCAACGACAAAAGCTAATATGCTCAATGCAATTGAGACACCGGTAGCGAAAGCCGCGCCTAAAGCTCGTGTTGCAAAAACGCCCATCAGCGCGGTTGAAACCACCACGGGCAGCGCCGCTGCTAGTGTCGACACATCGGCCTATGCGTTTCCAACGGTCAAAGAAGCAGCACGTCGCGGCCGCAAACCTTCTTCTCCGCAAGCATACAACGAAGAGATCCATGCTTTCAACGCACTCGAATCAGCGGAGTTAAAGCGTGCTGCGCGCGTCAAAGCGGGCAAAGCCAGTGTTGCAAGCGCCAGCAAAGAACAGTTGGAAGAATATCGCCAACGTCTCACCAAATTAATTCAATTGGGTAAAGATCGTAGTTATCTAACCCATGCTGAAATCAACGATCATTTGCCTGAAAATGTCGATGATCCAGAAATGATACAAGGCATTATCAGCACCTTAAATGACGTCGGTATCGCGGTCTATGATCAAGCACCTGACGCGACGATGTTGCTATTGTCGGATAATGTCGCTACTTCCGTTAGCGATGACGATGCGGAAGCAACGGCCGCAGCAGCCTTGTCTACGGTTGACTCTGACTTCGGGCGCACCACCGATCCAGTTCGTATGTATATGCGCGAAATGGGCGGCGCTGAGCTATTGACACGTAGCGGTGAAATTGAAATCGCCAAACGTATCGAATCCGGCTTAAAAGACATGTTGCAAGCGATTTCAGCCTGTCCTTCTGTGATTAAAGAAGTGCTACATACAGCGGAAAAAGTCCGCAATGATGACGTAATTATTGATGACATCATTGATGGCTTCCATGTACCCGAGAGCTTAGATATCGCACCATCCATCTTAGCGTCTAGCGACGACGAAATCGATGAAGATGAAGACGACGAAGAAGGCGGCGCAGCGGAAACCAGCAACACCTTAAGTGCCGAACAATTGGCGCAAATGAAAGTGACGGCATTAGAAAAATTTGCGGCAATCAAAACCAGCTTCGACGATATGTTTGCGCAAATTGAACAAAATGCCTACAAGTCACCAACGTACGAAGCGGCACAAGAAAACGTCGCCAAAGAAATGGAAAGCATACGTTTCAGCGTCAAAACCACTGAAAAATGGTGTGACATTTTGCGCAAACAGATGACGGAATTGCGTCAAACTGAAAAACGCATGCTGGAATTATTAGTCGATCGTTGCGGTATGCCACGTAGCTATTTCATCGCCACCTTCATGAGTAATGCAACCAATCGCGATTGGTTAGAACAAGAAATGGAAGCGCGCGAAGCCTATGGTGCAGTCCTCAAACGCAATATCCATGCGGCACGAGAATTACAAGGTCGCCTCATCGTGCTAGAACAAGAAGCGAAAATTCCATTGACGGAATTACGAGCCATTCACAAAAAAATGATCTCGGCGGAAAAGCGTACCCGTGACGCCAAGGCGGCAATGACTGAGGCCAATTTGCGTCTGGTAATTTCTATCGCAAAAAAATACATCAACCGTGGCATGCAGTTTTTAGACCTAATCCAAGAAGGCAATATCGGTCTGTTAAAAGCGGTCGATAAGTTCGAATACCGCCGTGGTTATAAATTTTCTACCTATGCTACTTGGTGGATACGCCAGGCTATTTCGCGCGCGATCGCGGATCAGGCTCGTACTATCCGCGTACCCGTGCATATGATAGAAACGATCAACAAATTGAATCGTATCAAACGCCAATGCTTGCAACAAAATGGCACAGAACCCGATCCAGCGTTGATCGCAGAAAAAATGGATTTACCGGAAATCAAAGTTCGTGAAATCTTAAAAATCGCAAAAGAACCTGTGTCCTTGGACGTGCCTATCGGCGACGATGGCGATTCACAATTGGGCGACTTTATCGAAGACAATATCACCTTATCGCCTATGGCTGCTGCAATGCAAGCCTCAGTACAAGGTAAATTGAAAGAGATTTTGGACGCTTTGAGCCCGCGCGAAGCGAAGGTATTGCGCATGCGTTTTGGCCTAGAAATGGCGAGTGATCATACTTTAGAAGAAGTGGGTAACCAATTTGACGTTACACGTGAGCGTATCCGTCAGATCGAAGCGAAAGCAATGAAAAAATTGCGTCACCCTTCTCGCTTAGAACAATTAAAAAGCTTGCTTGAAAACAATTAATCGCTCATTCAAACACTGCAAAAAGACAGCGAATACACCAATATCGATTTTGAGTCGATCAATTCCATGACCACTCATTATTGATATTGGTGGCAATTCAACGGACAAATCTACGAACAGCTGCTCGCAACCCTCCTGCGCGAATACAAACAATAGCACACGCGTTACTCAAGATAAAAAATCTAATGCAAACTGCACCTGTTGCAAACGCGCTTCTAAGCTTCCCTCCACCAGCATAAATGGAATTTGACGTTCATCTAAAAGAGCAAGTAAATCTTCATGTACTTTTTGACGCACTTGTGGCGATTCACGTAACAATCCGTCGGGCTCCCATGGAAAATCGGGCGCAGTCACTATTGTGAATTGATAATTGTGCGCTAGTTCCAGTACTACGAGTTCAGGATCAATCTCATCAAAATAATGACGGCTATACAGCGCGGTCATCAACGGTGTGGTATCGCAAAATAACCACGAGCGCGCATTCGCCGCTGCTAGATTTTCTCTAGCTAACTGCGTTTTGGCAATCAATAATTGGTCTTCTGAAACTGGAACACGCCCACCTACTTCAACGAATTCACGCAAATATTCTGGCACCCATAAGGTCTCAAAATGCGCAGCCAAGGCTTGCGCCAACTCTGATTTTCCAGAAGACTCTGCGCCTAGAATTGCAATACGATTTACAGGTACATTTGCCACACTGGTTTCACCTAGTTCGCTCGTTGCCATTGCTGTTACTGGACTATTCAAACCTATATCCGCTTCTATTTTTTTCACTTCACTACTTTCTAAGATTCTACTTTTTATTCTGCTTTTTATTCTGCGTTCGATTCCATTTTTGACCGAAGATAAATCGATTTCCATACGCGCGCGCCATGTATCGCCATAACGACAAACACCGCATATAAAATCGCAGTCAACATCAAATTTTTATAAAGATACAGAGCGACATACAACACATCGACGACAATCCAGACCATCCAATTTTCAATTTTCTTACGGGACAATAAGGCTTGTCCCAACAAACTGCCAGCAGTTAAGAATCCATCTGCCACGGGCACATCCGTATCCGTACAAAATTTCAAAAACAGATACAGCAAAAAAAACATACTCAAACCAATAGCGCCAGAGCGCCAACGCTCGCTTGCGCTAAGGTAACTCACGGATAATTGACCACCTTCACTTGCGCCACGCAGCCATTGCGACCAGCCCCAAACGGATACCAAAATAAATACAAATTGCAGCCCCATATCACCATACAGTCGCACCTCAAAAAATACTAATGCGTATAGTGCCGAAGACAAAATGGAAAATAGCCAGGCCCAATGGATCTGCCGAATGTTCAAACCCACGGTAAGCAAGGAAAGTAAAAATGAAATGAGCTCCAGAGGCGTTGTGGCAAAACCAAACGCCAAAGCTATATTTTGATTCATCAGGATTTTTTCTAAATTAAACGATAAGCGTTTTTTGTGAGAGCGATACTTGAGAACTGTTTTTCAATGTTTAAAGATCGTTTTCAGGTAACTCTCACTTAGTTCTCAGTAGGCGTGTATTCTTGCATGTAGATACTTCATTGCGCCGCTTTACCCTTTACACCAGCGCAGTAATCTTTCGCTTCAGTTGCGCTGGTGAACCAATAATAATCTGCCTTACCAGTCGCTTGAAGGTAGCTCTGCACATCATGCAGATCTGGCTTTACTTCTATGAGTTGTATCACCATCACCTCTGCCCCTTTCTTTTTCTGTTTCAAATGCCAGGGCACCGCAGTTTCGGCACGCACATGCTCACCTCCAGCGACCAACATTCCTCGTGCAGTCTGTGCCATCGCCGAGGCCATACTGGCATCTTTTGCCAATTGTATGTGTAGCATAGGCGTCAGCGTCTCGCGACTTTGCATACCGCAATGCGAAGTAAAAATCTGATCTAACAAATAAGACTTAATCGTCGGTGTCGCCTGGAAAACCGTCTCAAATCGTGGATTTTCCAGCATCGATTTTTCACCTTCGCGATAAATCTTAGAGATAAATGATTTGCTGATATTGCCGGATTTTAAAGCTTCTTTATTCAAGGCTGCTTGAAATAAAGTGCCATAACTCGCCCAATCCCATGACTTCGCTGACCAGCTCAATATGGTATGCATCTGCTCCAAGCTATTACCCGATTTTAAGTTCGCCAATGCCTGATCTTGGCTGTCATCCAGCATCTCAAAAATGACTTTATCTGCCGCTGGTGCAGTGACATTTTTCAAGCGCGCTTGTATTAGTAAAAGCTCTAGTCGGTGATGCTCAGGATTATCATGTTTTTCACCGACAAACACGTAAGCAGGCGACTGCACTTTTTCCAAAAGCTTTGCCTCATCAATCCAGCTGCCATCAGACTGACTAATTTTATTCACTAAAGGATGAGACACATTCATTTGTGCGGAAACGACGCCGCTAGCAACCATCGCCAACAGACAAACTAGCCATGGAACACGGCGAAAATACGGGTGAAGGTGCATAGTCAGCTTTCAAAAAATTTTGAAGACTGACTATAACTTGTCAGATGACTGTGAGCAAGCTAAGAGCATCAATCAAAGATTAATCATTCTCTATTTTGATGCAAGCTAATTTTTGAGACGACTTCGGCAAATCCCGTTTTAAGCAGCTTCGACAATTGAAAAAAATCGGATTAGGCGAAGTCGGCGAGCTGCCCGGCAAGTACCGGGCAGCGCACACCTAGCTACCATCATGCATATCGGTTGCATGTACAGCAGATAGGTTAAATTTTACTTAAACAGTGTGACATTGCTATGACAAGTGCATGTCATGAAGTTTAGCTTCTTACGCCCATTTCCAAAAATTTGATAAAAACAAGTTTTTTGTAGAAATACTTATTTTTTATCAAAGCTCTTAGCGCCAAACCCTCTAAGATTGCCATAAAGCACTATTTGTCATCTTAAAAAGACTTGAAAGATATCATTCAATGAAACGACTGCGATGCCAAACAAACTCAATTAAAACACGAGTGACTTTGTCTGTGCTCGTGATTTTTATCCTGAGTTTGTGGTTCATGGCGTTCTATACCAGTCTGACTCTACGACAAGATATGGAGAAACTATTAGGTGAACAACAAACTGCCAAAGCCGCCTATCTAGCCAACACTGTAAATAGTGATTTTGTGGACAGGTTTAATGCCTTGAGCAACGCCGCAGCAGAGATCACGCCCGAGCTATTTCAAAATCCAGAACAATTACAAGCTAGCTTAGAACGCAATACACTGCTGCAGAATTTATTCAATGCTGGTACGTTTATCACAAGAACAGATGGAACAGCTTTGGCCTCGGCACCCAAAAGTGTGGATCGCCTTAATCTGAATTATTTGGACCGCGACTATATCCGTACACCTATAGAAACTGGTCAGCAAACCGTAGGAAAGCCCGTCGTCGGTAAACGCATCAATGCGCTTTTATTCGGCATGGGTGTCGCAATTCGCGATGCAAAAGGTCAAGTCATAGGTAGCTTAGCTGGCGTCACCAATTTATCGAACAAAAATTTCTTGGATCATATCTCTGATATGGATAGTCATCGTTCTGAAAACTATCAGATCATAGCTCCCCAGCATCAAGCCATCGTTTCCACCTCCGACAAAAATATAACATTCCAAGCAATTTCACTACCTCGCTTTGAGACATTATTGCCCAACATGCACGAACCACGTTTTCAATATGGTATTCGTACTAATGCATTTGGGGATGAAGAATTTACCGCAGTCAAATCGATTTCCCTTCCCAATTGGAACCTCAATATTTCGCTACCAGCAAAACTCGCGTTCGAACCTATCAATGCGATGCAGCGACGGATTATTTTTAGCGCGATCTTATTAACCCTTTTTGCGGCGGGCTTTACTTGGTGGATTTTAAAATGGCAGTTATCGCCCATCTTTACGACGATTAAAACCATTTCGTATCAAATCAAACATCGCCAGGTTTTATCTCGTCTGCCTATTATCAAAAACAATGAAATCGGACAACTGATAGGATCATTTAATAATTTGATTCAAAAAATGGAGCTGCGCGACGAAGCCCTCAAAGAGAGTGAAGCTCGCTTTCGTACTTTAACTGAAATGTCCTCGGATTTTTACTGGGAAAGTGATCATGAACATCGTTTTATCTCACGAACATTTAGCCACCATCAACACTTACAATTCGACGATCTCGCCAGTAATTTAATTGGCTTTCCGTTGTGGGAAGTGCCTAATCTCGACATTGAACCAACTGCCTTAGATGAATTAACAGAGTGTCTGACAAAACATTTGCCGTTTCGTGAAATTGAGCTTTCCCCCAAGACAACCTCGCTGCTACCAAACAAAACAGATTATTTAGCCCTCAGCGGAGACCCAGTTTTTAATGCGGAAGGAAAATTTCAAGGTTACAGAGGGATCGCAAAAAATATCAGCTTACGCAAACAAGCGGAAGCCGAATTTAGGCTCGCGGCCAGTGCCTTCGACGTCCAAGAATCCATGCTGATTACGGACGCTAATGGCACTATCTTGCGAGTCAATAAAGCCTTCACCAAAACCATGGGCTATGCACCTGAAGAAATAATAGGGAAAATGCCTAACCACCTAAAATCTGGAGCACAAGATGAACACTTCTATCAGGCAATGTGGAAATCAATCCGCGACACGGGTAGCTGGCAAGGCGAGATTTGGGACAAACACAAAGATGGCGAGGTACTCCCCTATTGGCTAGTCATTTCCGCAGTCAAAAATGCCGAACAAAAGATAACGCACTACATAGGCGCACATTACGATCTCAGTGAGCGAAAATTAGCCGCAGAGCGCATCAATCACCTCTCCTATTTTGATCAATTAACCGACTTACCCAATCGTCAACTATTGATCGACAGGCTCAAACAAAATATGGCAAACAGTAGCCGTAATCTTAACCACTGCGCTTTGCTATCGATCGATATTGATCTCAAAGGAACCAACGATTTACTAGGGCATGAAATAGGTGATCAATTAATTCAACAAGTTGCGAGTCGACTTAATCGATGTGTCAGGGAAGGAGATACTGTCGCACGTATAGGTGGCGATGAATTCATCGTTATGCTAGCGGGCTTGAGCGACAACCAAGCGGAAGCCGCCAGCCATAGTGAAGAGATGGCGACCAGAATTCGGGCCGCTCTCAACGAAATCTACCATTTTGATAATTGTAGCCATCACAGCACTGCCAACATTGGGCTAAGCGTTTTTCAAGGACATCAATTTGAGGTCGAGGATTTACTCAAGCAAGTCAATCTCGCCATGGAGAGAGCGAAACAAGAAGCAAAGAGCGGCATTTGTTTTTTTGATCCCGCAATGGAAGTGGCTGTCATGCGGCGAGCCGCTATGGAGAATGATTTACACATCGCCATCGCTGAGCACCAATTTCAACTCTATTACCAAGCCCAGCTTCTTTACACTGAACCTGACAATAGTCGTAGCAATGCGAGACTGACTGGCGCAGAAGTTCTACTACGTTGGCAACACCCTGAACGCGGCACCATATCCCCTGCCGAATTTATCCCATTGGCAGAAGAAACTGGCTTGATTTTAGCTTTAGGCGAATGGGTCTTAGAGCAGGCTTGTCAGCAGCTAGCACTTTGGCAGCAAAGCCCCGACACCGAACATCTCACATTAGCAGTCAACGTTAGCGCACATCAATTTAGACAAAAAGACTTTGTACACCAAACATTGTCGATACTGAATAAAACTGGGGCCAATCCTTATCGACTAAAATTAGAATTGACTGAAAGTCTGTTAGTCTCAGAAGTCGAAGGCGTCATCGAAAAGATGTTTGAACTCAAAGCCAACGGCATCTCATTTGCGTTAGATGATTTTGGCACTGGCTATTCGTCCCTCGCGTACCTGAAACGCTTACCTTTAGATCAATTAAAGATCGATCAATCGTTTGTACGCGATGTGTTAAATGACCCTAATGATGCGGTTATCGTTAAAACCATCATCGGCCTGGGAAAAAGCTTGGGATTAGGCGTTATCGCAGAAGGTGTGGAATCAGCACTGCAAAAAGAATTTCTACTAGAGGCTGGCTGCCATGCTTTTCAAGGCTACTTTTTTAGCAAGCCTCTGACGCTAGACGGATTTGAACATTTATACCGATCACAACTAACAGTGTTCTAAACTCAGGCATAAACATCAACAACGATTTATCCCGTACAGTCACCAAGGCACGGCAACCCAGCAGTAATACCTTGTGTATCACTATCCATCAAGAGGTAAGAATTTGTAATAAGTAAGGAATCCCTTGTTGTGATTCTTTATATTTAGAACCGTAGTATGTGTTTTATTGTATTCCTACCCTATAGTGAATATTCGCCCGCGATGTATGCGGGCTTTTTTTTGCATTTTTCAATTTAAAGCAAAAACGAAAACATTTGCCTGATTCAACAAATCCTCGTATAATGCGAGGCTCACTTGCAGTGCACTTGTGCACCAAACATGTGATCCAGTGGTGGTCGTAGCTCAGTTGGTAGAGTCCAGGATTGTGATTCCTGTTGTCGTGGGTTCGAGCCCCATCGTCCACCCCAGAATTAATAAAAATGCCCGCACTTGCGGGCATTTTTATTTGCAGAACGATTTTTAGAAGCATTTTTAAGCGCATTACTCGCAATAAAAATGAGGATCGCAAACTTATTTAAGCCATCACGACCCACCATCTTTAAAAAAGTCTGCCGCCTTAAATTACCATTGTTGGATTAGCCGCTTTGAGTTTTTGCAGGGCTTCGATTAAGAGATCTGGATTATTCAAAGCCAATTTTTTCGTGTCTGACAAGGTTTGTCGGAAAGCTCGGGCACCGACCAGTCCAAAAGTTAAACCCAGCATGTGGCGCGTAATACTATTGAGTTTCAAGCCTTTGCCATTTTCGCCAAACTTTTGCAGTTGCTGACGTATGTAAGGCAACATGGCCAATACGACCTCTTCTCTTGTCTTTGGGATACTGGTATCGCCATAATAGCGCGCGTCAAAATCCGTCATCAAAAAAGGATTATGGTAGGCTTCACGACCCAGCATTACACCATCGACGTGTAATAAATGCTCGTCAATTTCCTGCAAAGTTTTGATTCCGCCATTAATAATAATTTCCAAATTAGGAAAATCTTTTTTCAGGCGATATGCGTAATCGTATTTCAGCGGTGGAACTTCGCGATTTTCCTTGGGTGATAGACCTTTTAATATCGCATTTCTGGCATGCACTACAAATGTTTTACAGCCCGCATCAGCGATTTGACCAACAAAATCTCTGACAAAATCATATGACTCTACGTCATTAATACCTATCCTATGCTTCACAGTGACATCAATATCTACTACGTCACGCATCGCTTTCACGCAGTCAGCAACCAAATTGGGTTCCGCCATCAGGCATGCGCCAAATGCGCCTTTTTGTACACGCTCCGAGGGGCAGCCACAATTTAAATTGATTTCATCATAGCCCCACTCTTGCCCGCGTTTGGCGGCAATCGCGAGATCAGCAGGCTCACTACCGCCCAATTGCAAAGCAACTGGATGCTCTTCCTGATTAAAATCTAAATGGCGCGCGACGTCGCCATGAATTATCGCGCCGGTGGTCACCATCTCGGTGTAAAGCCAAGTATGCCGCGAAATATAACGATGGAATAAGCGACAATGCCGATCAGACCAGTCCATCATGGGGGCTACGGAGAGACGGCGTGAGGGAAGAACAGGAGAATTCACCATAAGTACTGAAGTGCGGGTAAAAATAAACAGGCGCTATTGTAACCTTTGTGCCCTTCCTACGCCCTGCATCCTATTTCAACGCATTGCAACGCATCCCCCGCCGCCAATCAGCTTTGCTTAAAGTGAATTTTATTTTGCTTTATTTTCCTTAGAGGCAGCTTCATCAACTGGCACTTGGTTCAATTCCCAGGTCTGCCAATCGCTGCCAAATAATTCAGCTGGGTGCGCCGTTCGGTCAGCTCCATTACCACACGCCAAAGCATCCGAAGGGCAGTACCGATCGCAGCCCCAACAAATTCGCTCAGGATTTTTCGGATTCACTGGAAATTTTTTACTCATAGAATTTTCGTGACCAGATTGTTAGATTATCCGTTCATTAGATGGCAAATAGCCCACATCACCCCATGAGCCACCTCACATTTATATCACAACGTGATATAAAATATCGAAAACATTGCTTTAGCTTGATCAAAAACAAAGCAACTGCGAGGCAACTGCACAGCCAACATCCGATTTCAATATTGCCCCATCCTTCATTTCTAATTTCTATTTTCAATGCTTAAAAATCTCGATCCTAATCCTAACCATCAACCTAATCACAAGCACGACCATAGCGGCGGATCAGATACAACAAAGCTGAGTAAGTATGAGTTCGAACAAATTGCGGACTTTCGATTTCAATTGCGAGTTTTTCTAAGATTCAGCGAAGACATTACACAAACTTATGGTGTAACCGTTTTGCAGTATTTATTACTATTGCAAATCAAAGGCTACCCCGGAAAAGACTGGGCAACCATCGCTGAATTAGCGCATCGCCTGCAATCACATCATCATGGAGTCGTGGCCTTAGTTAGCCGTTGTGAAAAAGCAGGATTGGTGCAACGTCAGCCCGGACGAGAAGATAAACGCTGCGTCGAAATACATTTACTCCCCAAAGGCGAACAACTACTCAACGAAATCGCCCTGCTACATAAAAATCAAGTTAAGCACTTACAGCAAGTGATCGCGCGTGTTCATCACGATACGAGCACGAATTAAATTGCGAAAAATCTGATGAAGCTATTCTCTCAACTCTTTACCAACTTAGATTGGCTGCGCGGTTTTTTGCCGAGCAAAGTGAATGTCAATTATCTTGAACGTGCTCGCGCTTGCCTTGGTGCGCTAACAGGTATCTTAACGACCGCCCTCCTATGCCATCATTTGCTCAGTAGCCAAGCAAGTCTGCCCTTTATTATTGCCCCGATGGGCGCTTCAGCGGTTTTACTTTTCGCGCAACCATCCAGTCCGTTGGCGCAGCCGTGGTCACTATTAGCAGGAAACATGCTCTCGGCATTGGTCGGCGTCACTTGCGCGGTCTATCTTGGCAGTACACCGTTCGCAGCTGCACTCGCTGTCGCTGCGGCGATTGCAGCGATGTTCACCTGCCGTTGTCTGCATCCGCCTGGTGGTGCAATCGCCTTGTCAGCAGTCCTCGGCGATAGCGCCATCCACGAATTGGGCTTTCGCTATGTCTGGCTACCCGTGGGTTTAAATTCGATATTACTATTAGCACTAGCGATTATTTTTAACAATTTAACGCGACATCGCTATCCACACCAACAGCAACACGACAACAAGAACGTACACAAAACTGCTGACATTACTCCAATTGCACGGCTCGGGTTTAGCGCTGAAGATGTGAACCAAGTCATCCAAAAATATGATGAAGTACTCGATATTAGCCCCGATGATTTAGCGAATTTATTTGCCCAGACGGAAATGCATACTTACCGACGTCGCTTTGAAACCATCAGCTGCGCCGATATCATGTCACGCGACATGGTGAGTGTGAACTACGAAACACCCTTAGATCAGGCATGGCAATTACTCCGCAAACACAAGATTAAGTCTCTCCCAGTCATCAATCAGGATAAACAAATCGTCGGCATAGTAAGTTTAGTAGACTTTATGAAGCACGCTAGCCTCGATCACTATCAAGGTTTAGACAACAAGTTAAAGCGATTTGTCGAACAACTGTTTCAAAATCAAACTGGCAAAAAGCGCATTGTGGGAGAAATTATGACGACCAAAGTGTATACCGCCCAAGATAATGCCCACATCGTTGACTTAGTGCCCGTGCTATCTGATGGAGGGATGCATCACATACCTATCGTCGATCAAATTGGGCATCTGGTTGGTATCGTGACACAATCGGATCTAATTGCCGCACTGTACCGCGCTCGTTTAAACGATGTACAAATGCTCGATATCGACGCAAAATAAGCATATTGACGACAGCCTCAAATTTACTCAATTATCGAAAGCGACTATGCAAACCGAGCACTTTTGGATGCCATTTACGGCCAATCGACAATTCAAGGCCAAGCCCCGCTTATTAAAAAGCGCCAAAGGCATGTATTACACCAGTGAAGATGGTCGAGAAATTCTTGATGGTACCGCCGGACTTTGGTGCGTCAATGCGGGCCATAATCACCCCAAAGTCGTACAAGCGATACAAGCGCAAGCAGCGTCATTAGACTTTGCCCCCACCTTTCAAATGGCTCATCCGCTTGCATTTGAAGCCGCCAGCAAACTCGCATCAATGGCACCGAAAGCATTAAACCGAGTTTTCTTTTGCAATGATGGTTCTGAAGGCGTCGATACTGCCTTAAAAATGGCACTCGCTTATCACCGTGCACGCGGCGATGCGGCTCGATGCCGTTTAATAGGTCGAGAACGTGGTTATCACGGCGTGGGATTTGGCGGTATCTCGGTTGGGGGCATCGCCGGCAATCGCAAACAGTTTGGCTCAGGATTAGCCGGTGTCGATCATCTACGTCACCCTTTAAACATCGCAAAAAATGCCTTTAGTAAAGGTCTGCCTGAGCATGGTGCGGAGTTAGCTGATGAACTCGAACTACGTCTATTAACTTTACACGATGCTTCTAGTGTCGCAGCGGTCATAGTAGAACCGCTGCAAGGCTCAACTGGGGTTATTATTCCACCACAAGGCTATCTACAAAAACTACGCGACATCTGCACTAAGCATGGCATTTTATTGATCTTTGATGAAGTAATTACTGGTTTTGGACGTTTAGGCAGCGCCTTTGCTGCTGACTATTTTGGTGTTATGCCTGATATGATCGTATGCGCCAAAGGTCTGACAAATGCAGCGGTTCCTATGGGTGCGGTGATTGCCACTCAAACGATACATGATGTCTTGGTAAATGCGGCTCCCAAAGATCAAATCGAATTTTTCCATGGCTATACCTACAGCGCACATCCACTCGCATGCGCAGCGGCGATTGCGACTTTGGAAGTTTATCGAGAAGAAAAAATATTTGAAGCGGCCGCCGCAATGGCGCCCTATTTTGAACAAGCTGCTCACAGCTTACGCGGACTGCCGCATGTTAAAGACATACGAAATCTGGGCTTAGTCTGCGGTATAGAATTAGAGCCACAAATCGGTAAATCAACGACTCGCGCCTATGATATTTTCGAAAAATGTTTCTGGGAAAAGAACTTATTAATCCGCACTACGGGCGACATCATTGCTTTATCACCGCCGCTCATTATCGATAAAGCGCAAATCGATCGCTTATTTTCTCAACTCGCTGATGCGATCCGCGAACTAGCAAATTAAAGCCCAGATAGCCCATGATTTATTCAGGCAGGAACCAAGATTATTTAATGTTGCTTCCTGCCAACAATTAAGCCGCGAGCCGTTTTACGTTTACAGCATACGCGCTAACAAGGCCTTATCGTATTTAGCGTCGAGCGGAATCCTAACCTTGTGTCCCGCGCCGCCAATGACTTCAATCGCTTCATTATGCTTATTGCGAATCGCTGCTAAATCGACGATTTCGTTGCCACTAGGATGAATAATTTCAATTTTATCTCCTACGGAAAAACGATTTTTCACCTCCACTTCGGCCCAGCCATCTGCCACCGATAAAACATTGCCGACGTACTGACTGCGATACGCTTTTGAAACACCTTCCATATAGTTTTGATGTTCTTGCGTGTGGTGACGTTGATAGAATCCGTCGGTATAACCACGATTTGCCAGGCCATTTAACTCGCCTAACAACTGTTCGTTGAATGGGCGCCCCGCGACCGCATCATCGATCGCACGGCGATAAGTTTGCGCTGTTCGTGCAACGTAGTAGAGAGACTTAGTGCGACCTTCTACCTTCAGAGAATCAACACCAATTTTTGTCAGCCGTTCAACGTGCTCAATCGCACGCAAGTCTTTAGAATTCATGATGTAGGTGCCATGCTCATCTTCTAAGATCGGCATGAAATTACCCGGACGACCGGCTTCTTCAATCAGATAAGGACGATCGGCCAGAGGATGACGCGGCATATCCCCCATGGCCGAGAATGACTGATTCGCCTCTTCTAACGCTTTGTTGAAATCAAATTTAATTGTTTCAACCGGAATACGTTGCAAGTCGCCCGTTTCATTTTCGGTTGCATTTTCAACTTTGTAATCCCAACGACAAGAATTGGTGCAAGTACCTTGATTCGGGTCGCGGTGATTGAAGTAACCGGACAACAAACAACGGCCTGAGTAAGCGATACATAGTGCACCATGCACGAACACTTCGAGTTCCATTTCTGGACAACGCTGCTTGATTTCCTCAATCTCATCCAAAGACAATTCACGCGACAAAATCACGCGGGTTAAGCCCATTTTTTGCCAGAATTTAACGTCAGCCCAATTCACTGCATTCGCCTGTACGGATAGATGCACATTCACTTCCGGCCATTTTTCGCGCACCATCATAATCAAGCCAGGATCGGCCATAATCAGCGCATCTGGCTTCATGGCGATCACTGGTTCCATATCATTCAGATAGGTTTTGAGTTTGGAATTGTGCGGAAAAATATTGCTAGCAACAAAGAAAGACTTACCTCGAGCATGTGCCCCTTCTATGCCTTGTTGCAAAATATCCAACGTAGAAAATTCATTATTACGTGCCCGCAAACTATAACGAGGTTGCCCCGCATACACAGCATCGGCACCGAAATCGAACGCAGCATGCATTTTTTCTAAAGAACCAGCGGGCAACAACAACTCTGGCGCTTTCAACTTAGCGGAATCTGTGGCTGAAGGATTTGACATAGGAATACCATTAAAAAATACGGCAATCTGATTCAGGCGCGCTGGCCTGATGATCGGCGCTTAAAGTTAATCAATTTTACGAAATTTTTACACAAATAAACTGGCTCGTACTGCGCAAAAACAAGCAAGGCGCTTGTTCTACCCAGCTTTCGACAAACGCTCTTGCCGAAAGGCCATCACTTCATTAAATATCAAGGCGCTTAACACTACCGTACCGCCAAGCAAAGTTGCTTTGGCGGGCTCCTCGCCAATTGCGAGCCATACCCAAAATGGGCCTAGTACGACTTCAAGCAAAGACAATAACGAAATCTCTGGCGCTGTTAAACCTTTCGCTGCGTGCACCATGATCATGCACGGCAAGCCAAGTTGAAACACACCCAAGGTCGCCAAAATAATTAAATCATGGGTAGAAGCTGAAAACGGTAGAGCGAATGGCAGCATCAGGACCGCAGACAAAAGTCCTCCGACCAAAACCGCCGGAATCAAATCCACGTGCTGGCCACCTTTTTTTAAGATAATCACATTTGCTGCAACCGCGAAAGGCACGCACAAAGCTAACATTACGCCAATCAAACCACGTGCATCGAGCTTAGAAAAACCATCAACAAACATCCAAAGCATGCCTGCGAAGGCGACAAAAATGGCTAGCCAAGTACGACGTGGAATTTTTTCTGCCAAAAAAATCCAAGCAAAAATGGCCGTCAATAGTGGCGCAAAGCTCTCCACAATTAAGGCATTCGCGACAGTTGTCATGGTTAATGCCAACATGAAGCAAGTAAACATCGCAGCCCACATAAAACCTGAGGCTAAACCATAAGGTCCAAGAGCGATTATTTTTTTACCTAGCTTGCCTTTATGCTGCCAAGCCAATACCAAGGCCACAAAAATCGCTGCAAAAAAACTACGCCAAAAACTGACTTCAAAACCACGCGCTGATTCCAAATGACGCGATAAGACACCGGCTGTACTCCACATAGTCGGGGCGATAATCATCAACAATAATGCCACTTTATGGCTGGGTTGCTGCATGCACAAACTCCGAAGTTAAAAAGCAGAAACCCGCTTGATGTGGCATCAAGCGGGCTCGTGTTGAAACCAATTCAAATAATAATTAAGCTTCGCGAGATGCTTTTTTACGCTCATGCTCTTTCAAGAAGCGCTTACGCAAACGGATGCTCTTCGGTGTGACTTCAACCAATTCATCATCTTCAATGAATTCAACTGCGTATTCCAAACTCATTTGAATTGGTGGTACCAAACGTACCGCTTCATCCGTACCAGAAGAACGAACGTTGGTTAATTGCTTACCTTTGATCGGGTTCACAACTAAGTCGTTGTCACGTGAGTGGATACCGATAATCATGCCTTCGTAGACTGGATCGTTATGCACCACAAACATGCGACCACGATCTTGTAATTTCCAAATTGCGTAAGCAACAGCAGCACCGTCATCTTGAGAAATCAATACACCGTTACGACGACCAGCCAACTCACCTTTAGAATTATCCACTGGAGCGTATTCATCAAATACGTGACTCATCAAACCGGTACCGCGTGTCAAGGTCATGAATTCGCCTTGGAAGCCGATCAAGCCACGCGCGGGAATACGGTATTCCAAACGTACACGACCTTTGCCGTCCGGTTCCATGTTTTGCAAGTCACCGCGACGACGACCGAGTTCTTCCATCACGCCGCCTTGGTTAGTCTCTTCCACGTCAACGGTCAAGTTTTCATACGGCTCATGGCGCACGCCATCAATCATTTTGAAAACTACACGTGGACGGGAAACTGCCAATTCGAAACCTTCACGACGCATGTTTTCGATCAAGATCGTCAAATGCAATTCACCGCGACCAGAAACTTCGTATGTGGAGTCATCACCTTCAGCTTGCACAACGCGCAAAGCCATGTTGGATTTCAATTCACGTTCCAAACGATCACGGATTTGACGTGTCGTTACGAATTTACCTTCGCGGCCAGCCAATGGTGAGCTGTTAACCATGAAGTTCATCGTCAAGGTTGGTTCGTCGATCTTCAGCATTGGCAAGCCTTCCGGTGTATCCGGTGCGCAAATAGTAGAGCCGATACTGATTTCCTCGATACCATTGATCAACACGATATCACCAGCCAAAGCTTCATCGACTTGAACGCGATCCAAGCCTTTGAATGTCAATACTTGATTGATACGTGCTTTTGTTGGCTTGTCTTCCGGACCATTCATCCATACGACATCTTGACCACCACGAACACGACCACGCAGGATACGACCTACGCCAATCTTACCAACGTAAGAAGAGTATTCAAGAGAAGTGATTTGCAATTGCAATGGACCATTTGGATCATCTTCACGTGCAGGAACGTGTTTCAAAATCGCGTCAAACAAAGGTTCCATATTACCTTCACGCACAGTGTCTTCGAGACCAGCGTAGCCTTTAAAACCAGAAGCGTAAACGATAGGGAAATCTAATTGCTCATCCGTCGCGCCGAGCTTGTCAAACAACTCAAATGTCGCATTCACTGCTTTTTGCGGATCTGCATTTTCACGGTCAATCTTGTTCACAACCACGATAGGTTTCAAACCTAAAGCCAAGGCTTTACGTGTCACGAAGCGAGTTTGTGGCATTGGACCTTCTTGCGCATCTACTAGCAACAAAACGCTGTCAACCATGGACAAGACGCGTTCCACTTCGCCGCCGAAGTCCGCATGGCCCGGGGTATCAACGATGTTGATATGGGTGCCTTTGTACTCCACAGCACAGTTTTTGGAAAGAATCGTAATACCGCGCTCTTTCTCAATATCGTTGGAGTCCATAACGCGATTATCAACTTGTTGATTATCACGGAAAGTGCCAGATTGACGCAGCAATTGATCCACCAGCGTTGTTTTGCCGTGGTCAACGTGAGCGATAATGGCGATGTTGCGAATAGCGCGAATATTGTCGGTCATGATTGTGTTTATTTAGAGGTAATTCGGATAACCCACGATTATAGCATGTTGCAACGCAAAACTACCGCCTTGATTACAAACATTGCAGATATTTTCGTCATTATTTCAAAGACTTACTACGTATTGATGACAAAAAAGTGAATTCTTGGCATGCCAAGCAATGTGGCGGCAAGGCCAAGTCACGCATCATCACATGCAAAAATATGAAGAATGGGCTCTTGAAATATCAAGTCGACACCACATTTGATATTCACTTTGTACGATTCATTGACTCTATCAATTCCTAAAATTCTTAAATATCGAGGAAAGCATGTCAGAAAAACAAACCCTAGGATTTCAAGCTGAAGTTTCACAGTTACTCCAATTGATGATTCATTCTTTATATTCAAATAAAGAAATTTTCTTAAGAGAGCTTATTTCGAATGCTTCGGATGCATCCGATAAATTGCGTTTCGAGGCGATTAACGATGCCAGCTTATTCGAAAACGACTCCGAATTAAAAATCAAAGTCAGCTTCGATAAGGCAGCGCGCACCATCACCATTGCAGACAACGGGATTGGTATGTCGCGTGACGACGCGATCAATCATTTGGGTACGATTGCGAAATCTGGTACCAAAGAATTTTTTGCCAAACTCTCAGGCGACCAACAAAAAGACGCCGCCATGATTGGCCAATTTGGCGTTGGATTCTATTCTGGCTTTATCGTGGCCGATAAGATGACCGTTGAGTCCCGTCGCGCTGGCACGGCTGCGAGCGAAGGCGTACGCTGGGAATCAGCAGGTGCAGGCGATTTTAGCGTCGAACCAATCACCAAAGAAGATAGAGGGACGGCCATCACTTTGCATTTACGCGAAGGCGAAGATGACTTCCTGTCGTCTTGGAAACTGAAATCCATTATTCGCACCTACTCAGATCACATCTCTTTGCCGATCTTGATGCAAAAAGAAGAATGGGATGATGAGAAAAAAGAACAAGTATTGAAAGACGAGCTCGAAACTGTCAATCAAGCAAGTGCTTTGTGGGCGCGTAGCAAGTCTGAGATCACACCTGAACAATACACAGAATTCTACAAACATATCTCACATGACTACACTGCACCACTGACGCATACACACAATCGCGTCGAGGGTCGTAGCGAATACACGCAATTGCTGTACATTCCAAGCCGTGCACCATTTGATATGTGGGATCGCAATAAACGCGGTGGTATTAAGCTCTACGTTAAACGCGTCTTCATCATGGACGATGCCGAACAATTGATGCCAGTCTATTTGCGCTTCGTCAAAGGCATCATTGATTCCAACGATTTACCGTTGAATGTCTCTCGTGAGATTTTACAAGAGTCCCGCGATATCAAAGCGATTCGTGAAGGTTCGACCAAACGCGTACTCGGCATGTTGGAAGATTTAGCGAATGCTGAGGGCGATGAAGCCGAAAGCAAAAAAGAAAAATTTGCCAGCTTCTGGAAAGAATTCGGTCAGGTATTAAAAGAAGGTATCGGTGAAGATGCTGCGAATAAGGATCGCATTGCTGCCCTGCTCCGTTTCGCGTCTACGCATAACGATAGCGACGCACAAAATGTGTCATTCGCTGACTATTTAGCGCGCGCCAAAGAAGGCCAAGACAAGATCTACTACGTCACTGCCGACACCTACGCTGCAGCGAAAAACAGTCCACATCTAGAAATCTTCCGCAAGAAAGGCGTCGAAGTCTTATTGCTGACAGATCGCGTCGATGAATGGATGTTGTCTTTCTTAACTGCATTCGAAGGCAAAGATTTGGTCTCCGTAGCCAAAGGCGATTTGGATTTAGGCAAATTGGAAGACGAAGCTGAGAAAAAACAGCATGAAGAAACCGAAACCCAATTCAAAGACTTAGTTGAAAAAATGAAGACTGCCTTGGCCGATAAAGCCAAAGACGTTCGCATTACTTTCCGCTTGACGGATTCACCTGCCTGTTTAGTTGCGGATGAAAATGAACTGTCAGGCAATTTAGTTAGAATGTTGAAAGCCGCTGGTCAAGCAGCACCTGAATCCAAGCCGATCTTGGAAGTGAATCCGGATCATCCATTGGTGCAACGCTTGAAATACGAAGAAGCCAAATTCAATGACTGGTCGCACATCTTGTTTGATCAGGCGGCTTTGGCTGAAGGTGGCACACTTGAGGATCCAAGTGCATTTGTGAAACGTCTCAACGAGATGCTATTGAACGTTAGCAGATAACATAGAGCTGTAGCTGTACCAATAAAAAAACCGGAAATCAAATTCCGGTTTTTTTATTTACGAGGATTTATATTTACAAATTAATGAGTAACTCGAGTGGTTCGTCGATCCGACAATAAACGAACGCGATCACCTGGACGGAAACTTTCATCAGCGTCTTGAGTAATTGCCTTTAGTTCACCATTATCAAGACGCACAGTGATTTCCACACCGCGTCGAGTATTCGCATTTGACTCGACGTTATTACCGATTATTCCGCCAACAACAGCACCAACGATACCAGTCGCTGTAGAGCCGCGCCCACCGCCCACACTAGATCCAGCTAAGCCGCCCAAAGCCGCACCAGTTAAAGTTCCGACACCGCTACGTCCACCATCAATCGTTACCTCTCGAACTGACTCTACCACCGCCATACGAACTGACATCTCATTCTGAGTTTGATAAGGACGATACACACTACCTGAAGTATGAGTGGAAACACATGCTGTCGTCGTTAAGGTAGCGGCGAGTACGGCAGCAACCATTATTAATTTTTTCAAAATAAACTCCTTACTTGGTTTAACGTAAGCTTCACGTCACTTGTACATATGAATGGATTACCTGTCAGCTTACAACGCAAAATTTAACATTCAGTTGACAATTTGACCGACAATCTAGACACAATAGATATTAGGGCATCCCAGTTAGAAATCAATGACACATTCAATAACATAGCGTTTACAATCAAGCTTTGCTGCTGTTATATCAATACTCAGCGATATTTAACGATATTGAGCGAAATTTATCGTAAGCATTTGTTTCAACGCATGACAATCAGGTCAGTGCCTGCATACTTCTCACTATGTTAATTAAACGAAAATCTATAGAAGCTGAATCCAACTACCGCTCGGGACCGAGCGCCGTTAAAAAAGACAGTCCGCGTAAACCCAAGTTTGCCCCGGTAACACTGTCAGAACACGACGGCGTGCGCTATCTTCATTTTGGTACCGAATGGGTACAGGGCGCGATGCGTCTGCGTAAGCCAGACTGGCTGGAGTTGGAATATGCACAGCAGATGATGGCTTGGATGCTATTTCATGATCAACCAAAACAGCTGGCACAACTTGGACTCGGCACTGCTGCCCTCACCAAATTCTGTTATCGCCAATTCCCATCAGCCAAAGTTACGGCTGTTGACTTAAATCCTGCAGTCATTATGGTGTGTGAGAGCATGTTTAAACTTCCACCCAATGACGATCGACTCAAGGTCATCGAAATGGATGCGATGGATTTTGTGCTCGATTGCGACCATCATGGGCAATTCCAAGCGCTTCAAGTTGACCTATATGATGCTACCGCGCGTGGCCCTGTGCTCGACACCACAGAGTTCTACCAAGGCTGTGCCGATTGCTTATCCGCAGACGGTGTATTGACGGTCAATTTATTTGGTGACCACCCCAGTTTTGCCAAGAATATGAAAGTCTTGCGCTATGTATTTGGTACGGTTTTATGTTTGCCCGAAGTACACGACGGTAACGTCGTTGCCATCGCGTTCAAACAGCGTTTAAAACTTGATTTGGACGTTTTATACCGACGTGCGGAAGCAATTCAATTACAAACCAAATTGCCGGCACGTAGCTGGGTTGATGGACTCGCGAAAACCCAGTAGTACAACTTAGACTAAGAATCAGCATAGCAACTAATATCGACTAATATCGGCAAGCAGCGGTAGCTGCCCTTCAACTCTACTTAATAAAAATATGAATCCAACACCGAAAAATTTAAGCCTGCAACAAATTTTCACTTGGTTGATGGAGGACGGCATCATCAAAAAAGAAGATGCCAAAGTAGCGTTTAATCACACACGGGGCATACTTAAAAATGGCACCGCCAACATGCACCCATTCACCGCAATTGCACAAGCCAAATTATATTCAGCGCTGCGTTCCCAACATTTATTGACCTTAGATTGGGTTACCGAATGGGCGGCAAGAAAAAGCGGTTTACCGTTCTATCGCATAGACCCTTTGAAAATCGATTTTACAAAAGTGTCGGATGTGATGTCCTCCACGTATGCGACTCGTTTTAATATTTTGCCGGTCGAAGCAAATAATGACAGCGTCACGATCGCCACGACCGATCCTTACAATAACGAGTGGCTTGATGAAATTGCTAAAATCACGCAAAAAGAAATCAAACTGGTTCTAGCCAATCCACTCGAAATCGCGCAATACACTACCCAGTTTTTTTCGCTGGCAAAATCCATTAAAGATGCGCGCAAAGCCAATGGAAACGACGTCGCCTTACGCAACAACTTCGAACAATTAGTCGAACTTGGCAAATCCAACAAACAAGTCGATGCCAACGATCAGCATGTGATTAACATCGTGGATTGGCTATGGCAATTCGCCTTTGATCAACGCGCTTCGGATATTCACTTAGAACCTAAGCGCGACATGGCCGCGATACGCTTTCGTATCGATGGCGTTTTGCATCAAGTCTATCAAGTACCTGCAATCGTCATGATCGCTATGACGGCGCGGATTAAACTATTAGGACGTATGGACGTGATCGAGAAACGTCGCCCGCAAGACGGTCGCGTCAAAACTCGTACCTCGGATGGACAAGAAGTTGAATTACGCTTATCCACTTTACCAACCGCGTTTGGCGAAAAATTGGTGATGCGTATTTTTGATCCTGAAGTCGTGGTGAAGACCTTACCGGAACTTGGTTTTCCTCAAAACGATGCGATACGCTGGGATCATTTAACGCAAAAGCCACACGGCATTATTTTAGTAACTGGCCCAACAGGGTCAGGAAAAACCACGACGCTCTACACCACCCTAAAAGCGCTGGCGACGCCGGATGTGAATGTCTGTACGGTAGAAGATCCTATAGAAATGGTAGAAGGCTCCTTCAATCAAATGCAGGTGCAATCGAACATCGACCTGTCATTTGCCGATGGCATACGAGCCTTGATGCGACAAGATCCGGACATTATTATGGTGGGTGAGATTCGCGATTTACCCACTGCTGAAATGGCGATACAAGCAGCATTAACTGGTCACTTGGTACTCTCGACTTTACATACCAACGATGCGCCATCTGCCATTATGCGGCTATTGCAATTAGGTGTGCCTTACTACCTGCTGGAAGCAACCATAGTCGGCATCCTGGCACAACGTTTAGTGCGCACCTTATGCCCGCATTGCAAATCCGACGATGGGGAAATTCAAGATCCAGTCTGGTCGGCATTGGTTGAGGACTGGCCTATCGCCAAGCCCGAAAAAGTATATCGTCCTGTAGGCTGCCTAGAATGCCGTCAAACGGGTTACAAAGGACGTACTGGCTTGTATGAGCTATTAACCGTTACGCAGACATTTAGTAAGTTAATACAACAGGACTCCGACATTCATGCCTTACGCAAACAAGCGATCAATGATGAAATGAAACCCTTACGTATTGCCGGCGCACACAAAATTATCGATGGCGTAACAACGGCAGATGAAGTATTAAAAGTAACATCGGCGTTGTTTTAATAAATTTAATTCAAATTAAAATGAATCGGTGAGGGTATCAATATTTTCATTCTGAAAACATTGATACCCAAACAAAAAAAACAAACTCCTCACCTAAAACATTTTTAACAAAAAATCTTTTCACACTTGTTTCAGGTAAAAAAGCTTTGTGTTAGATTGTCAGACCAGTTCCATTTAAGTGCTCCCAGCATGAAGTAAATTGCGCCTGCACAATAACTCTTCCGATAGTAACTGGTTTTTGGATACCATCTACTCATGGATTTGTACGCTTTAGATAGTGAAGTCGTAGCACTTGAAACCACACTCTCGTTTCTCGACGGCACAGCTCGCCTCAATAATCTCTTAAGCCTAGCTTGGTACCTGCGCCAATCTCAAAATGATCGTAGCTTGATGCTACTTGAAGACGCCAACGCACTATTGGCTCAGATTACATCTGCCCCATCACAAATAGAAGAACGTATTCAGTATCAATCAAGAGGCGACCTGATACGTGGCGAAATTCACTGGCTACATGGCGAGCTCAAACAGGCTTTAAAATTTTCACACCAAGCATTGCAGCATTTCAGTGCACTACAAAATTTTACCGGGGTCGGTGATAGCTATTTTCTACTGAGCTCAATACACAGGGATTTGGGCGAAATCGAACAGCGCGACCATTTTCTCAAAGTCGCGATAGAACAGTTTCATATTGCCAAAGACACGACACGCTTTCAAATTGCCCTGGCACGTAATTTACATAACAGCGCCATCAACGATCCGGCCCAAACGGCCACTTTACTTAACAAGCATTTTTCAAGTGAACATCACTATCACGCTGCCGTGCGCACTTGGTTGGATAGTGCGCGCGCCATCGTTGCCAATAAAATCGGTGAGCTAGGTGAATCTTGCCATTTACATATACGCGCACACCGAGCCGCACTAGAGACGGGCCAAATACGACATGCGATCTTAACTGCAACCAATGCGGGGGACTCATTCGCCACCTTAGGCGACCTGGATGCGGCACTAGAATGGGACGTTGCAGCCTTGGCCTTGGCTCGTGAACATCAATGGCCAGGCTCATTGGCGATTGCACTACTCCAAACTGGGAATGCCTTACGTCTATTAGGTCGTTATCCTGAAGCAAAAGAAAAATTATTAGAAGCCTTACGTATCCAAGAAAAAATACCGGACTCACGCACTTATGCGCACACCTTGGCATACTTAGGTGACCTGTCGATTGACTTGGAAACGCCCTACGAAGCGCTACGCTTTTTCGAATTAGCAGCGGAAAGAATTCAAGTTCATAACGAGCCTGTTTTTATTTCTGACTGCTGGCGCGGTCAAGCGATTGCCTATTGTCGTCTAGGTCAAGCTAAATTAGCTCACGAAAAAATCCAACACGCCTTAAGCATTGCACGCGAGCAAAAAAATTTAGACGAGCAAATCAAGTGCTTAAGAGTCTATGCCGAAATAGCCAATAAACACCCAGGTCTGCTGTGTTCCGAAGAAACAGCAAGGCAACTTAGTTTGGCCTATTTACTTGAAGCATTGGCGCTGTGCGAGAACCTCAAAGCCGGCAACATTCCGGCAACATTGTTGGACGAAGCCGCTACGCGGAGAAAACAAAGCATACCAACTCCGAAATTCAAAATTACAATTCTATCTCAAGCCTTCAACGGTGAAGGCACTATTTTGAGGAGAATTGATCATGAATCACGA
>NZ_JBHLXJ010000004.1:0-252361 GCF_042432465.1 Affinundibacterium danionis
TGAAACTCGCCACACCGGCTGGGACGATCAAATTGCCACCGACTAAAGTGACGCCATTGCTGAACGTTGGTGTCGCATTGTAGTCAGCGCCGGCTGTGGCGCTACCACCGCCTAAGCTGTAAGCATAGGTGCCCGCTACTGTGGTGGTGCCTGACAAGCTGACCGTGTACACCAAGTTATTACCTTCGACCACATTGTCATCACCGACACCTGGGCCACCTGGTTCGACTGTCGTAATCGTCGGTTGGTCATTGTCTAAGATACCGCCGGCACCAGTCACACCAGCAATCACCAACGGTAAAGTTTCTGGTGAGGCACTGTCGACGACTGCATCATCGATGGTCGCGACGGTGACGGTGAAGCTCGCCACACCGGCTGGAACGATCAAATTGCCACCGACTAAGGTGACGCCATTGCTGAACGTTGGTGTGGCGTTGTAGTCGCTACCGGCTGTCGCTGTGCCACCACCTAAGCTGTACGCATAAGTAGTCGCGCTTGTCGTCGCTTGCGATAACGTAACGGTATAAACCAGATTCGCTCCTTCAACTACATTATTATCGGCAACACCCGGAGCACCCGGTTCTACGCCTAAAACACTCGGAGCATCATCATCGATAATATTAGTATTAACAGAGCTAGTCCCTAACACAGCATTGTTCGCCCCGCTAATCACGAATTGGAAGGATTCAAGACTTTCAGTGATACTGTCGTTCGTGATGGCTACGGTAACTGTTTTAGAAGTTTCACCCGGAGCAAAAGTTAAACTACCGCCAGTGACGGAGTAGTCACTACCTGCGATAGCCGTTCCATTAACTGTTCCGTAATTGACAGTAACAGGTGCAATGCTCGCCGCACTTAAAGTCACGGTGTAAGTGACAGTTCCCGCATTTTCATTCACATTCGCAGGACCGCTGACACTAAGCGTAGCAACTGTGCCATCTAAAATGGTGCCGATACCAGTGACAGGACCTGAGTTTTGCGCAGTCGCTGCAGACAAACCCATCGTTTCGGTACCTTCGATAATGCCATCAACCAAAGTTGCAATGCGCACTTGGAAACTATTTGAACCAGCAGGAACAAGAACGCTGCCAGTGAGCGGATTCCAAGTCAAACCATTGTCGACAGAAAACTCTTGATTACCTGTATCAAGACCTAGTGTGGCAGAGCCCGATACAGCATTCACACTGACTGGAGTGCTCACCACACCAGCGCCACTTAGATTCACCGTGAATACTAAATCCCCTCCCTCTGTGACCGTTGGGTTAGAGATATTTGTGACGATTATCCTATCATCGTCAGTACCGCCGGTGCCCGTACCGTCGTCATGTATGGTGGTAACAACTGTGCCACTTCCAATACTTGCATTCACCACGCCTGACAAATTCAAACTAAAATTCTCAGCGCCCTCATAAATTGCATCATTAGTTATCGACACCGTTACGGTTTTTGTAGTTTCACCCGGCGCAAACGTCACTGTTCCGCTAATTGCGGAATAATCACTACCTGCCAATGCACTGCCATCACGACTTGAATAACTCACCGTAACTGGCAATTGGCTTGGCGCACTCAAAGAAATAGTATAAGTAATAGTGCCAATAGCCTCATTGACATCACTTGGACCACTAATATTTACTGTCGTAACATCACCGTCGTTAATCGTCCCCGTTCCAACCAAAGGCGTATTATTTTGCGAGGTGGACGCAGATAAACTTATCGTCTCACTACCCTCGACTAAACCATCAACTACAGTACCAACACGGACTTGAAAGCCTGTCGAACCTGGTGGCACAGTGACAGTGCCACCCAAAGGACTCCAAGTTACACCGCCATCCACAGAATATTCTTGACCCGAAGTATCAACACCTAAAGTCGCACTGCCAGACGCCAGATTGACGGTAACTTGAACTGGCGTAGTACTACTACCACTCAAACTAACATCAAATACTAACGCGCCACCCTCAATAACCACTGGATTAGAAATATTACTAACTTCAGGTGCCTGATCACGAATACCGACAGTGGCACTACCAGTACCAATTAAAGCGTTTGTCGGATTGGATAAACTAACATTGAAGTTTTCCAGTCCTTCAAAAACGCGATCCGTTGTAATTGGAATTGAAATAGTCTTGCTGGTTTCACCTGGAGCAAATACAACATTCCCAACCAATGGCGTGAAGTCACTGCCAGCGATAGCACTACCATTGGCCGTGGCATAGTTGACAGAAATGGATGCCTGACTCGCTGAACTCAAGGTGATCGTCAAGCTCACCACACCAGCCGCCTCATTGACTTCGGCAGGACCACTAATACTAATGTTGGGCACAGCAGCATCAATGACGGAACCAGTACCTGTCACCAAGGAAGTATTTGCAGAAGTACTTGCAGACAATGACAGATTCTCATTGCCTTCTAATAGACCATCAGTCACAACATTAACACGCACCAATACCGAACTCACTCCCGCAGGAACAGTAACCGCACCATTAGCAAACGCAACGAAAGTTTGTCCACCATCAAAAGATACCAATTGGCTGTTAGTATCAACGCCAACCGTGGCTGATCCTGATGATAGAGCCAGATTCAATTGAGTGACTTGGTTGCTTGGTGCGGATAATTGCACCACGAAATTTAAAGCACCACCCTCTGTCGCGCTGGCGGATGAAACTGAAGTAACTTCAACTGTGGCATCCGCTGGTGGCGCCTGATTAACAAAATTGGACGGCGTTGAAGAAATCAAAGGTGCTGCATCATTACTTGCAGGCGTGACGCTCTCAGCAATACGATCTAAACGAACAAAACTATTACCTTCACCGACATCGCCACCAGTAAGACCAGCGGCAGTTTCTTCTAATAATTTGTCGAGACTATTTTCACCGACCACCGCGTTCGCGATGTTTTGTGCTGATGTATCTGGAGGTAACAAAGCAGCATTTGCCACTTCGACTTGGGAAGGTGCATACACGCTAGCATCCAGACTCACCGTTTCATTTTGGCGGATGGCATATGTATGACCGGAATCAAAGGCTAATTCAACATGCGCGCCTGGCATGGTGACAATCACGTCTTTTTCATAGACCACATCACCCACTTTAAGCTGGTGCTGTTTGCCGTCTGGAGACTTAACGATTGCCTGACCTTGCAGTGCAACTACTTTACCGATAATGCTTGTCGAATTTGCCATTACAGAGCTCCAGACGTAAAAAGTGAATGTCCAGAATGTAACAACAGGTAAAGATTAAGCCAATTGTACTAAGGTACTAGAAAACAAAGATTTAACGATCTTTTACCAACAAAGCCAGTTGCAAGCGGTTTTTCAGCTTCAACTTATCGAGCACCGCACCCACATGCGCCTTGACGGTACGCTCCGTAATTCCCATTTGAGTGGCGATTTGTTTATTGCTGGCACCCACCGCGATCGCTTTTGCCACTTCGGTTTCTCGCCCCGTCAACACACCTGACCAAGTTTCCGCAACGACTTCCAGTTGAGGCGGCGCTGGAGGCATACCCAGCAATTTTTGCATGAGAGATTCGCCTATCCAAACGCCACCTTGCTGTATTACGCCGGCAATATTGAGCAGAACTTCAGCCCCAGCGTGAGTATTGCAATAGCCCTTTGCCATCAAGGAAAACACCGCTAATGCTTCCATATCGTTAGGCAAATCACTCATCCCCACAAAATATGCACTGGGCATTTTTTGTTTCAAGGTCTGCATTTGTTGCGCCACCGTTTGGCCTGGACGCAAGTGAAACCACACAATCGAAGTGGCGGAGCTGACATTCGCAGCGGGCGCAAGATCAAGCAACTGAATATCAGGAAAAGCCTTACTCAAACCCAAGGGAATTTGCAGGTCTTCGGAGCAAAAAAAATGCATCATAAAAAGATTTTGCTGTTGCAATTAGGCACCTATCTCTCAGTAAAAGCGCCCTGTTTGGCGCGCAGGACAGGTTTCAATAAATACGTCAATATGGATTTTTTTCCGGTAATAATATCGACCTCAGCAACCATACCCGGAATAATCGGTTGGCCACCAGACAGTGTCGATTTTTCGGTCGATACGCGTACGGTATAAAAAGTATTGCCGCGCTCATCAGTCACTGAATCAGCACCTATGTGTTCGAGTCTGGCGTCCAAACCACCATAAGTAGAAAAATCATAGGCCGTAAACTTCACCACCGCCTTTTGCCCTGGCACCAAGAATGCGATATCTTTTGGCGCCACTCTGGCTTCCAAAATCAATCGACCCTCGCTAGGCACGACTTCCACCACATCACGCCCAGGTTGCACCACGCCACCCACCGTATTCACCAATAATCGCTTCACCGTACCACGCACTTGGGACCGAATCGCCGACTGCTTAACCTTATCTGCCAAACCCGTGCCACTTTGAATTAAGGAATTCAGTCGAGCCATCGTTTCGGACAATTCTTTACTCGCATTATTTCGGACGGCTAGTTCCACTTCTTGAATCTTGCGCATCGCTTCATTCATAGCTGCGCCTGAGCGCGCGATTTGCGCTGCGGCGACATCACGCTCACCTTTGAAACGAGACACATCACGCTCCAAACGTAATAACTCCACCTCAGACACGGCGCCAGTGCTCAACAATGGCTTAGTGACGTTGTATTCTTTCAAGCTTGATTCATACGCATTGCTTGCTTGTTTTTGGCGCGCACTGGCCTCTGCTTGCTCTTGGCTACGTTGTTCATACTGCTGACGAGCAATCGATACTTGCGCATTCAATTCAGAGGTTGCCGTTTCATATAAGCGCTGCTCTTCTTCAGCGGTCTTGGGATCTTCTTTCACCACCTCTTCTGGCGGTGAATAAGCTTTACCTTCACCGATCGCGCGCAAGCGTGCCGCTTTTGCGGTTAACGATAAATACAAAGAGCGATTTTCTTTTACTGAGGATTCAAAACGTGTCGTGTCGATTTGTAATAAGACCTGTCCCTCGTTCACAACCTGACCTTCTTTTACCAAAATCTCAGTCACGATACCGCCATCCAGACTAGGATAAATTTGCAGCTGCTGCGAAGGAATCACTTTTCCTTCACCCTTCGTAATTTCATCGACATGTACCACTGCCGCCCACAACAGAAACAAGACAAAAACAAACAGCACAGAACGTAGCAAAATCCGAGCACGTATTGGTTCTTGCTGAATCATGATGGTTTCTGCATCATGCATAAAATCCGACTCTGGCAACGCAACATTATCCTTCCAGCGTTGCAGCCAACCGCCAGGAGACAACATAAATTTAAGTCGCAGCTTTTCCAGCAGAGCGATGATTGCTAGTCCTAAACGACGCCAGAAACTCATAATTTTGCTCTTCCAATTTGACCCGTTTGCAACGCATGCATCACTTTATCGCGCGAGCCGTCAGCAACGATAACACCACTATCAACCACGATAATTCGCGTTGCTAAATCCATTAAACTTGGGCGATGCGTCACAATAATCATGGTTTTATGCTGACCATAACGTGCAATCCGCTCCTTAAATTGCGCCTCGGAAGGATAGTCCATGGCGCTGGTTGGCTCATCGAGCAACAACACCGGAGGATCTAATAAAGCGGCACGGGCAATGGCTATACTTTGTCTTTGTCCACCTGAAATAGATTCACCACGCTCACTAATGAGCATGTCAAAACCTTCAGGATGACTATTAACAAATTCAGTCAAACCAGCCAACTCAGCGGCCGCTACCACTGCACTGTCATCGGCATACGGCGCACGAATCGTAATGTTTTCTCGTAAGGTCCCGTAGAACAACATAGAATCTTGTTCCACATAACCGAGATTACGACGCAAATCGGCTGGATCGAGCTGACGTAAATCAACATCATCCAATAATACGGAACCTTTACTCGGTGTGTACAAGCCTAAAATGAGTTTCTCTAATGTCGATTTACCCGAACCTATTCTGCCGATAATGACTAAACGTTCGCCCGGTGTAATTTTAAAACTAACACCGCGCAAAGCTTCCTCGGTACGGCCAGGATAGCTGAAATGCACATTCCTAAACTCAATCTGACCTTTAATTTCAGGTCGGTGAACGAAGGCAGTTTCATCACTTCTTTCGGTTGGCGTTGCCATGATTTTTTCCAGCGAAGCCAGAGAGTTTTTTGCACCTTCAAATTGCAACATCAAACCGACGACTTGAGCGACTGGCGCCATCGCACGACCTGCCAACATGGTCGCGGCAATCAAGCCACCCATGGACATCATTTTCTCTTGTATCAAATACACGCCAGCGACCACCACCGCAACATTCACCAATTGTTGAATCAGTGAAGCGCCATTCATGCTAGACGCAGAAAGTAATTTCAACTCGGAATTTACTTTAGCTAAAAACGCTGTGGTCTTTTCCCATTTGGCTTGCATTTGGCTTTCGGCGCCGTGCGCTTTGATTGTCTCTAGCGCGGTCAAACTCTCAACCAAAGTCGAATTGCGCAAAGCAGCGGCACGAAAGGTTGTCTCTGACAATTCCCGCATCTTGTGCTGCACCATATAGCTATAAATCACCACAATAATAATACCGATAATAGGCAAGAGTACGATGGGCCAGGCAATCCATACCAAAGCAAACAAGAACAAAATTGCAAACGGCAAATCAATCAAAGCGGTCACGGTAGCCGACGCAATAAAATCACGTACCGTCTCAAAAGAACGTAAATTCGAAGCAAAAGCGCCGACCGAAGCAGGACGTTGCGACATGCGCATTCCTAATACCCGCTCCATAATCAAAGCAGATAATTTAAGATCAATCCGATTGCTTACCAGGCTGATAAAGTGTCCTCGTAATAAACGGATTGCATAGTCCAATACCAGAACTAAAGTGATACCACCTGCAAATACCCACAAGGTCTGCACGGCAAAATTCGGCACCACGCGGTCATACACATTCATGGTGAATAAAGGCATCGCCAGCGCAAACAGATTAATCAACAATGCGGCAGCTAAAATATCTTTAAAAATCGGACTTTGCTCTAAAATCGCTCCCCAAAACCAATGTCGCTGAGGCACTTCAACTAAAGGCGGCGTGCGTTGATCAAAACGGAAATGAGGTCGTGAAAAAATAGCGACACCGGTATATCGCCCCATCAATTCTTCACGGGTTAAGTTGATCGCACCTTGCCCTGAATCCGGCATCAATAATTGAGCCGTCTTACCATCTGCACTCCAAGATTGCAGCAGACAGGCTTCATTATTTTTGAGCAGTAAGATCGCTGGAAATAAGGCAGGGTCTATCTTCAAAAGATCTCGTCGCACTACTTTCGCAGAAAAACCAGCATGTGCAGCGGCTCGTGCAAATAAAGAGGGTGTTAAACCTTGAGGCAACAAAGGCAAACCCGCGGTAAGTGCAGCACGAGTACTAGGTCTTCCATGAATCCGCGTCAGCTCAACCAAACAGTCCAACAAGGGATCGCGATGCAATAAGTCTTCACGTATACCAGAACCAAATCCTATGTTATTCGGTCCAGGGTTTCTTGCACTGTGCGCCGCTGCATTAGCCGCCGGATTAACTGGGTTCGCAGGCGCAGTATGAGCTGAAGTCTGGATTGGAGTCTGGGTTGGAGTATGAGCTGCACTATGAGCGACATTTGGGGGCGCATTATTGACAGTGCTATTGGCAGCAACATTTGGCGCTTGATGTGGAGCCTGATGTGGAGCTTGATTCGTAACATGACTAGGCATAACTTTCACATCTAAGCCTGAAAGCTTATTAGTGCTACTGGCGCCAGAACCGCCCACAGAGCTACCTGCGCTGTGCTGCGCGACCTTATCGGAACTGGCGCTTAGGTTTGCACCAGCTTCTTGTGCAGGATTTTTTTCTTGTTGTGTCATGCCTATTCGCCACCGAAATTCGTTAAGAGAATCAGCTAAGCTGATTTATTACAGTGCCAGTTCTTTTAAAACTACACCGTTTGCAATGAATTCTTATTTTTAATTTTACAATAGACATAAGTTTCCAGAAAGGAAATTTACCTTCTCAATAGCTGCATTAACAATCATTAACAATCATTAATAAACTTATACCAAAGCATAGCAAGTCAGATTGGTTAGGCAAAATGTTCCAAGAAAGCAAAAATCTCTGCTTTTTTTACTTAAATTACTATTTCAACCAACCGCGACGTTTAAAGTACCAAAATGGCGTAATCGCCGAAACCACCATCAATCCCAGCGCGAATGGATAACCCAAAGACCATTCCAATTCTGGGAACCAAACTTTAAAGTTCATCCCATAAATACTAGCAATCAAAGTAGGCGGCAAAAACGCCACCGAGGCAACTGAAAAGATTTTAATAATCTTATTCTGGTTAATATTAATAAAACCGACCGTCGCATCCATCAAGAAGTTAATCTTATCAAACAGAAAAGAAGTATGTCCGTCCAAAGATTCAATATCACGCAAAATTTGCCGGGCTTCTTCGAACTGTTCGGCATTGAGCAAACGTCCACGCATTAAAAAACTGACCGCGCGGCGTGTGTCCATCATATTGCGACGAATACGACCATTCAAATCTTCCTCTTGCGCAATCGCATTCAAGGCCACCGCAGCATCCTGATCTGAAAAATCCTTTTGCAAAACAGCTCGACTAACATCTTCTAAATTTTGATAGATACCTTCCAGCGCATCCGCAGAATACTCCGCATCAGTCGCGTACAAATCCATCAACACATCTTTGTAATCGGCAATCGAACCAGGGCGAGAACGAGCACGCATACGAACCAGACGAAACACTGGCAAATCAACGGTATGCACCGAAAACAAAATCTCACGCGCCAAAATAAAAGCCACCGTGACGGTACGTGCAGGTTCATCATCATCGTCATCATCAATCAGAAAATCGGTGCGCAAATGCAAGTCACCATTGTCTGCTTCATAGTAACGGGCAGACGCTTCGATATCTTTAACTTCATCTTCACCCGGCAAGGTCACGCCATAAATGCCTTTAACCCATTCGCGCTCTTCCTCATTTGGATCAGTAAGATCAACCCAAACCGGTAAGGTATTTTCCAAATCTTCACGGCTCTCAATATGGATTTGACTGAGACGTCCGTTATGCAATACAAATACATTAATCATACTTAACTCCTGGCTCGCTACGGCAACTCAGATGAGTTCATACGGCGCAAAATAATTTCACTGCGTTTCTGCAAATAAGCAGATCCAGTGTTTTTGTCATAGTAACGTGGCTTAGGTAGCATCACTGCCATGCGTGCGGCTTGAGAAGCGGATAGACCCGCTGCACTCACACCATAATAATGTTTAGCCGCCGCTTCCGCACCAAACACCCCAACGCCCCACTCCACCACATTCAAATAAATCTCAAAAATCCGCTCTTTATCCATACACATTTCCAGCATATAGGTAATGATCAGCTCCTGTCCCTTGCGCACATAACTACGTTCGCCCGAGAGAAATAAATTCTTTGCCAACTGCTGCGTAATCGTCGAACCTCCCGACACTACTTTGCCTTTTTTCTTATTTTTCTCAAAGGCTTTTTGCATCGCCTCCCAATCCACACCTTCATGTTCGGAAAAACCATCGTCTTCCGAAGCAATAACGGCACGTTTTAAATTATTCGAAATACGATCATAAGCAACCCATTTATGCTGCAAGACAAATTTAGGATTTTTTTCTAACAAAATAGCTTCTTGTTGACGCATAAAACTAGTTGACGAAGGGTTATGTTTTATCCACCATAAAATATGGATTAAGAAATACAACTGCACCAAGATAAACAAACCCAAAGGCAATAGCACTAGCCACCAAAAAATACGTTTCTTCATGTGTGCAACCTTGCCGTTGATTTAGTCGCGTCAACTGCCTCACTCATTTGCGCATGCAATTTATCAAACACAGCCCGAGTATCTGGACGTACATTGCGCCACACAAAAAAAGCCTCTGCGGCCTGCTCAATCAACATCCCCATGCCATCTCTAACACGAGCGCCCTGTTGCTGCGCAAATCGCATAAAACTGGTTGGCTCATTTCCATACATCATGTCATAGGCCAAACAAGATTTGGCAAAGACACTGACTGGTATCGGAGGCACTTCACTAGATAGACTCGCGGAAGTCGCATTAATGATCAAATCAAATTCTTCATTTAATTGATCCCAGGTCGATGAGGAAAGAGCACTTTGCTTGCGATTCACTGCCATCGCAAGCTGCACCAATTCCTGTGCTTTACTTAAGGTTCTATTTGCAATCACCAGACGAGCAGGCCGTTCTGCCAACAAGGGCAATAATGCACCACGCGCCGCACCACCCGCACCCATTAATAACACGCGCGCGCCAGCAATCGGAACGCCCGCATTCAACACGATATCCCTGACCAATCCAGCACCATCAGTGTTATCGCCGACTATTTCTTCACCTCGAAAACTCAGGGTATTAACCGCACCCGCTATCGCAGCGCGCTCACTGAGTGTGGTCGCCAATGCATAGGCTTCCAATTTAAATGGCAGCGTGACATTGGCTCCTTTTCCGCCGGCAGCGATAAAAGCACGCAACGCATCAGCAAAACCATCGAGTGGTGCCAGATGTTTTTGGTAAACAATAGACTGCGCAGTTTGCTCTGCAAACAAGGCATGAATAAAAGGTGACTTGCTATGCTGCACGGGATTTCCAAACACAGCATATTGGTCTGGCAATGCGCGATTTCCTAGCGAGCTCATTGCGCCCCTCCGCGCATTTCTGTTTCTAATAATTGATCACGGGTAAATTTGAATCGAGTAATCACAATCCAAATATCATCCTTATCCTTAGATCGCATATTCGCCGGAAAATTACCGAACGGAGCGGCCTTACGCACTATCTTTAAAGCGGCACTGTCTAGAGCTGGATTGCCTGAAGTCTTTTCAACTTTAGGGCCGCCACCTTTTTCATAAATCGTGCCGTCCTGAAAGATAGGGATATAAATAATGACTTCCCCATACATTTTTTTTCCATTCAGCTGCGGAAAATTTAAAGTCCCAACATCTTCCACTTTTTTCTGCAATGCTTTGTAATAAATCGCATGCCCCACCGCTTGCGTGCTGGGGGATAAAAAAGTTTTACGTGGTCGTTTATTTTGGTCTTCTATGGTTTGCGATATCTCAGCGATGGAGCGCGCTAAAGCTTTATTGCTATCAACTGGATCACGTCCATTTTCTTGTGGCTGATTATCCTCTAACTGTTTTTTGTCCAGTATACGTTGTGATTTAAAGCGAGTTTCATTACGTACCTGATCAATCAACTGCCGCTGACGCTCTTCCAATTCCTGTACTTTACGTTGTGCCACCAGCACATTATCGCCATCTTCGGTACGACGCATATCTGGCAACGGTGATTTAGCCCGTCCGTCGTCATGCGCGCCGCCGCCATCTAAATTCACCTGTGCCAAAGCCTGAGCATTCATAGGGCGCTTATCATGTTTGGCATTGACCAAAATGATTTCCAATCCCGAATCAACTGCGCTATTTTCCTCGGGCTTAGGCATGACAAAATGCACCAGCAATACCACGGTGTGAAACAGTACGGACACTAAAATAGCCGCACTTAAAATCAAATTATCAAGTATCGTTTTCACAAATTCATCCAATAAATCCTATGCCAGCAGTTGCATATGCTTCATACGCCAGTACATTAAGTACATTAGTTTGAACTAGTATTTGCCTCATCCTCGACTGTCGCGACAGAGCTAGAGACTTGCAGCTCAATATCTACATCGCTAGGATTGGTTTCTTCCGCCTCCAATCCCACTTCAGTTTCAGTTCCAGTCTCAGTTGCGCCCACATCGATTACAGCGCCTGCATCCTCTAGATCCTCTTCCGCAACGTCTTCCAAGTCCTCGTCCGTCACGGTCGTCAGCATTTCCAATAAACGCGCTTCGATGCTCAGATCTAATTCATCCCAACGCAGGATTTCGAGACGCACCTGAGCGCCACGGGCGATTTGCGGCATACCTGGCAGACGAATAATCAGTGGGATCTCTAGCAAGCGCAAGACTTCGTCTTTCAACACCACCGCATCGACTTGACGCAGACCTTCTTGAGCCAACCAGCGCAAGCACCAATAACGTTCCATATTCGTCTGAAAATCGCCATACGCAGCATAGGCGGCATCAAAACTAGAAACGATGGCAAACAAGTCCGCATCTTTAGGTTTAAATGGTGCAGCCAATGCTGCCGTTACACCATGCTGTACGCAGGCGATGATTTGCCACTGATTCACCAAATCGGTGTAACGACGTAATGGAGATGTACTCCAAGCATATTGATCGACACCCAAGCCTTGATGCGGCGCGGCATGCGTCACCATACGCACTTGCATCTTCGCTGCCCAACCACCAGAACCACCGCCCTGCGCACGATAAATGCCAGGGATACCGTGATCATGCAGTAATTTACCCCACGTGCTATTGGCCAAAATCATGAGTTCTGCAACGATTTTATCAAGCGGCGCACCGCGCTTGCGACGCACAATACTAACCACGTCATCTTCTACATAAAAATTAAAATCAACGCGATTGGTCTGCTCAGGTTTCAAACCGAAACTCTCGCGTTTGGCCATACGTCCCGCTTCCAAAACTTGTACCCATTTCCACAGCAAAGCAAGATCCGCTTTATGTGGGTACTCACCGGCATCATTCGCCAGATTTTCTTCTGTAACCAAAGCATCAAGATCGTTGTGACGCAAGTTGGCCGACATCGGCACCGCTTCTATCTTGGTCTCTGTCGCCAAGATCTGCCATTCTTGCGTATTTAAAGTGACGTACAAAGAAACGGCGGGTCGAGTCTGCCCTTCTCCCAAGGTATAAATATCCACCAAAGCGTCAGGTAGCATGGTGATTTTGTCGCCCGGCATGTACACAGTGGACATACGATGACGCGCAATCTGGTCGAGCGCATCACCTGGTCGTATACCTAAAGCAGGTGCGGCGATATGAATGCCAACTTTGACCGTATTTTCGTCGATAGTAGTAATAGAAAACGCATCATCAATTTCTGTCGTAGTGACATCATCAATTGAAAATGCTTGAACATCGGCAACCGGTAAATTCTCAGGCAAAACCGGTAAGTCAGTGGCTGGAAATCCCACGCCTTTAGGAAAATTCTCTAACAAGAATTTAGACAAATGAAACTGCTTCGCGTTTGGCAAACCACCCGTTGCCAACATCAAGCGCGCTGGATTCATTTGCAATGCAGAGCAAGCTTCAACCATCGCCTTATATTCAATACTATTTTTATCTGGCTTAAATAATAGTTGCAAACCAAGTGCTTTAAATTGTTCAGGTAAGCGCAATTGCTTAAGTTCTTCCACATAAGCCGCTTGAACAATCGCTTGTTGTTTCTTTTTCTCTATCCCTGCGAGCGCCGCTTTTAATGCGGTTTCGGGAGCGGCTTTATAGCGACCACGACCTTTTCTGTAAAAATAAAATGGTGCATTATGCAAAGCTAAAATCAAGCTGGCGGCTTCCGTTGCTTGCGGTGCGTGACCAAAATATTCTGCACCTAATTCAGCAAAACCAAATTCCTCCTGGCCAGCGACTTCCCACAAAAACTCTAAGTCAATCTCACTTGCCTGCGCTTTTGCTTGCTCTAACAATGTGGCGGCATCTGGCGATGTAAATTGCAAAAGAACGTCTTTCGCTTTCACCTTAGAGCGCTTACCACTTGCCAATTCCACTTGATAAGCTTCACCTGCTTGCGACAATACTGTGCCCGCTTTGAAATCGCCCGACTCTTCAAAAAATAAATTCATGCTAGTTGTTTTCTTAAAATTTCTAGGTCAAGAAATCACCATAATTTCTATTGACCTCTATTCATACTTATTCAGCTGTAACTCCGACTGCATTCAAACTCAGTGCACTCAAAGCAGGTAAAAAAACTTCCGTAACTAACAACTTGGAGCCACGTCGGGTAAATACCGAGCGACGTGCCAACAAATAAGATTCACTGAGTTCCAACAAAGCCAGTCTTGCGATGCGTCGCATTAAAGGATGCTCCGGGCGCAAACGTGCATACTGTAAAGGACCACGCTGCACCAAAGGATCACTAAACAAGGTTGTGCCCAAAGAACGATTCCCTAATGAGGCAAATAACGGCCACTGGTACGCATTCGCATGCAAAGGCAATACCGTGTGCGCGTAGACAACTGGCACTTCATCACAACGCAATAAAACCTCACGTTCTACCACTTGTTGCACGCGCGGCAAATCAATTTCCATAAATTCATCTTGCAAACACCGAGCTCGACCTTGATATAAGCGCTGCACGCGAAATTGCTGACTATGAGCTACCAAGCGTTCGGTCAAGGAATCACGATTACTGAGCCAATCTGCCATCTTAGGCGAAGCTTGCACGTGATTGACATGAGTATGCCAATTCGCAGCCACTGTAAATACGGTTTTATGCTGCATCACAAAACGCCACAACTAAATTCAGATAATCGGCAAACTCGCTAATACCATGATCACTACCTTGAATAATATGCTGTTTGGCGGACGGATAATGCGCCACCATCTCGCGCCAATCTAGCACTTCATCACCCGTCGCAGCTAATAAAAAATAACGCTCTGGATGACTGATCTTGGATATCGCGAATTGCCTTAATTCTTCCACGTATTCGGATTTAAATTCGAACACTTCATCACTATGATAGGCCGTCGTCACGCCGACATACTTCTCCAAATCACGTGGTGGAGTGACCGCAGGATTAATCAACACAGCCTTACAATTATTTTTTTCCGCTAAATAAGTCGCGTAAAAACCACCCAGTGAAGAACCAATCAAACACAATTTTTGTGCTGAATGTTGATCCACATATTGGTCGATTATGCGCAGTAGCAAATTGATCGCCTGCGCAGGCGAAGCTGGCAATTGTGGACATACGAATTCAGCGGCACGTCCATGGGCGGCAAAATAATCAGTAAGCAGTCGCGCTTTCAGTGAAGCGGGCGATGAGCGAAAACCATGTAAATACAAAATCATGAAAAAGCCTGACTAGTGCGCGCTAAAATTTTTTGTTGCCAAGGCATCTAAGAGCATTTGATGCACGCCACCAAAGCCACCATTACTCATCACCAGAATGTGATCACCCGATTGCGCCACTTGCACAATGTCATTCACCAAGATGGAGAGTTGATGGTGGACTCTGACTTTCTCGCCAAGTTCCTCAAACGTTTCTGCGAGATCCCAGCCTATCGCATCTTTACCGCTTTGGGCTCCGTACACAAACACCAAGTCGGCATCAATCAAACTCGCAGGCAATGCTTGTTTAATCGCGCCCATTTTCATGGTATTAGAGCGAGGTTCTAACACAGCCAAAATACGAGATGCACCGACTTTACGGCGCAAACCTTGCACCGTAGTCGCAATCGCGGTCGGGTGATGGGCAAAATCATCAATCACTTTGACGCCATTGACTTCACCACGCAATTCCATACGCCGTTTTACATTAACAAATTCTGATAAGGCAGCAATCGCTATAGCGGGAGTCACACCAACATGACGCGCCGCAGCAATGGCCGCCAAAGCATTCATACGATTGTGCGCACCGTTCAAAGACCAACGCACCGTACCTTGCAATTCAGTTTTGAAATAAATACTAAAATCTTCGGATTCTTGCAATACCAAATGCCAGTCCCGATCTGCGCCGTTCATCTCGTCTGTGAAAAATTCCTTTTCACTCCAACAGCCGCGCTGTACCACGCGCTGCAAGGAGGCTTCTTTCGCGTTGACGATCAGGCGTCCGATACCTGGCACAGTGCGCACTAAATGATGAAACTGGGTTTCTATTGCGGCGATATCAGGAAAGATATCGGCATGATCAAATTCCAGATTATTTAAAATCGCCGTTTTTGCGTGGTAATGCACAAATTTACTGCGCTTATCGAAAAACGCTGTGTCATATTCATCCGCTTCAATCACGAAAAAATTAGATTTTTTGCCAGCACCTTCGATAGCCTCACCAGACAAACGTGCTGACACGCCAAAATTTAAAGGCACACCGCCAATCAAAAAACCCGGCGCATAGCCAGCGTAGTCCAAAATCCACGCCAACATCGAAGCCGTCGTCGTCTTACCGTGCGTTCCAGCAACTGCCAACACCCACTTATCGCGCAATAATTGCTCACCTATCCATTGTGGACCGGACACATAGGGCAAACCCCGGTTCAAAATCATTTCCATCAAAGGATTACCACGTGACACGACATTGCCAATCACATATAAATCCGGTGCCAGATCAATTTGTTCGGGATCGAAGCCTTCGATCAAGGTGATTCCCTGAGCTTCCAACTGCGTACTCATGGGCGGATAAACATTCGCATCACAACCAGTGACGCGATGTCCCGCCTGCTTTGCCAATACTGCCAAACCACCCATAAAAGTGCCACAAATGCCTAAAATATGAATATGCATAAATTAATGCCAACTTTCCATAATCCTTGGTCACGAATAAAGCGGCATGAACAAGAAAGGCAAAAGTTTGCGCTTTTCATTCAATTTGACCAATTTTTTGACCACTTTTTAACAATTGCCGCAATTCTACCTGAGCAAGCAGACAGACACGACTAAACCGAATGCGATATGATGCGCAAATGACGAATTTTATTTTTAATGACGGCGATTCGGTCGGCCAAATACGTGACGAAATTGCATCACTGGCCGCTAAGTTTATCGCAGAAGAAGGTGCTGAATACGGCGCGGCTAAACGTCGCGCAGTAAAACAATTGCTCGGCAATCAAAAGTTAAATGGCAACATCCTGCCCGACAATGAACAAATCGAACAAGAAGTACGCGAGTATCAGGCCTTATTTTTTGGCGATACTCAACCCGCACGATTACTGCACTTGCGCCAGACCGCGGCGATTTTGATGAAAGAATTAACACAATTCAATCCCTACTTGATAGGCGCAGTGCTGAATGGAACCGCAGGCGAGCACTCAGACATCCACCTACATTTATATACTGATAATAGTAAAGATGTCGCCATCTACCTACTCAATGCGGGTATCGATTACGACGTATCGGAGCATCAAGGAAAACGTGGTGACCCACTAGAAACCCTGAGTTTCATGTTTAAAAACGAAGGCGTGCATCTTTTAGTGCATGATGCCGACGATGTGCGACACACTGATAAAAAAGAGCGCGGCAATCTCGCTCACCTTAAAAGTTTAATAGAACAGGCTGAACATCATGATCAATAAACGATTCGCTATTTCTGCTGCATTAATTGCCCTCATCTTTGCAGGTCTGGGCGCTAGCTTGGGCGCTAAGAAATTCGAGCCAGCGCCAGCGGCCGACAATGCCACACAGAAATTATTTGCGTTAACCTTAAATGACGCTCAATCCAAGCCGCAAGCGATCAAACAATGGCAGGGAAAATTTCTCGTCGTTAATTTCTGGGCAACATGGTGCAAACCTTGCGTCGAAGAAATGCCAGAATTAGTCCAATTACAAAAAGACTTGGCAGCAAAAAATGTACAGTTACTTGGACTAGGCATAGATACACCAAGTAACATTGCAGAATTTACACAGAAATATCAGATCAGCTATCCTGTATTTTCCGCGGGCATGGATGGCACTAGCCTCTCCCAAGCCATGGGTAACAAAGCGGGCGGCCTACCTTTCACCGCCTTAATCTCAGCAGACGGCAAGGTCGTAAAAACCTATTCTGGCCGCTTAAAAATGACTGAATTACGTGCTGATATTCAGCGCCTGAATATAAAAAGTTAAAAAGATTCCGTGTTTTTCCTTGCCAATTAGGGGTAAATAACGGCAAAATGCCTGCAACTTCGGCAAAATAATAAATTCTATGGCACGCAAGATCCTGCTCATCAACGGCCCCAACCTGAATTTACTAGGGACACGCGAACCAGAAATCTATGGAAGTCAAACGCTCACTGACGTTGAAGACGCAGCAAGGCAGCAAGTAGAACACGCAGAAGCGGTATTTTATTGTTTTCAAAGTAATCACGAAGGCGCATTGATCGACAGAATTCACGCCGCGCGCGCCGAAAAAATCGATGCCATCGTGATTAATCCCGGCGGATTGACACATACTAGTGTTGCACTTAGAGATGCTCTTGCAGGTGTCACCATCCCATTTTTAGAAGTTCATATTTCCAATATTCATCAAAGAGAAGCATTCCGGCATCACTCTTATCTTTCCGATATCGCCAAAGGCGTAATCTGCGGTTTTGGCATCGACGGATATCGCTTAGCAATTGACTTTGCACTAAAAAACCTTTAAATTCTCGCATCTTCATGCAATTCACATCATCAATCATACAAAATGATTTTCTATATGAACTGCATTCTTCCCAATAACAAGCTTTTAAGCAAGCAAAAGCAGGCTTAAACGACACATTTTTCAGGAGATTTCACATGGATTTAAGAAAACTCAAGACCCTCATCGACCTCGTTGCGGAATCCGATATTTCTGAGTTAGAAGTCACCGAAGGCGAAGGCAAAGTTCGCATCGTCAAATCTTCACCTGCGCCACAAGGCCAAATGGTGATGATGCAACCGCAAATGCAAACCATGCAGCAAGGAATGCCTGCTCCAGCAGCGGCGCCTGTTACAGCTGCACCTGCAGCGCCAGCGGCACCAGCTGCGGTTGAAGGTCATGTGATTAAATCTCCTATGGTCGGCACGTTCTACCGCGCTGCGTCTCCTGGCTCCGCGCCATTCGTTGATATTGGCAAAAACGTCAACAGCGGTGATACCTTGTGCATTATCGAAGCGATGAAATTATTGAACGAAATCGAAAGCGATTTCTCTGGCAGCATCAAGCAAATTTTGGTCGAAAATGGTCAACCGGTCGAATTTGGCCAACCATTGTTTATCATTGCTTAATTTCAGCAAGACCTATCAGCTCAAACAGCTTAATGACGCTAGTTGCTTCGCCAATAAATCTGGCGAAAACAAAATATACCGCTCCTAAGCTCTCCGGCTGCAACCTCTGCCAAAGCAAAATATATTATGTTTGAAAAAATTCTGATCGCCAATCGTGGCGAAATTGCCCTCCGTATTCAGCGTGCCTGCCGCGAAATGGGCATCAAAACCGTAGTCGTTCACTCCGAAGCTGACCGCGAAGCAAAATACGTCAAATTAGCCGATGAATCCGTTTGCATCGGCCCAGCCCCCTCCAATTTGAGTTACTTAAGTATGCCGGCAATCATCAGTGCCGCTGAAGTGACTGATGCTCAAGCTATCCATCCCGGCTACGGCTTTTTGTCTGAAAACGCTGATTTTGCTGAGCGTGTAGAACAATCTGGATTTGTTTTTATTGGTCCTCGCGCCGAGTCGATTCGTTTGATGGGCGACAAAGTGTCTGCTAAACACGCAATGATCGAAGCTGGCGTACCTTGCGTACCGGGTTCAGACGGTGCTTTACCCGATGATCCTAAAGTCATCGTGCAAACAGCCCGTAAAGTCGGCTATCCGGTCATTATTAAAGCTGCTGGAGGTGGTGGTGGTCGCGGTATGCGCGTAGTACACACCGAAGCGGCGCTATTAAATGCGGTGACGATGACCAAGACCGAAGCAGGTGCAGCATTCGGTAATCCAGAAGTCTATATGGAAAAATTTTTGGAAAACCCACGTCATGTGGAAATCCAAATTTTGGCTGATCAACACGGCAATGCGGTTTGGTTGGGTGAGCGCGATTGCTCCATGCAACGTCGTCACCAAAAAGTCATTGAAGAAGCCCCTGCTCCTGGCATTCCACGTAAAACGATAGAAAAAATTGGTAACCGTTGTGCCGAAGCTTGCCGCAAGATTGGCTACCGTGGTGCGGGTACTTTTGAGTTCCTCTATGAAAACGGCGAATTCTATTTTATCGAAATGAATACTCGGGTACAGGTTGAGCATCCAGTCACAGAAATGATTACAGGGGTCGACATCGTACAAGAGCAAATTCATATTGCTTTCGGTGACAAACTACGTTTTAAACAATCCGATATTGAATTGCGTGGCCACTCTATCGAGTGCCGTATCAATGCCGAAGATCCGTTTAAATTTACGCCGTCACCTGGCCGTATTGCTACTTGGCACACCCCTGGCGGCCCAGGGATTCGGGTTGACTCTCATGCTTACGCAGGCTATTTTGTACCACCCAATTATGATTCTATGATCGGTAAAGTCATCTCTTATGGCGCAACTCGTGAGCAGGCAATTCGTCGTATGCAAATCGCTTTATCTGAAATGGTGGTAGAAGGCATACAAACCAATATTCCTTTGCACCGTGAACTAATGGTGGACGCTCGTTTTATCGAAGGCGGCACCAATATTCACTACCTCGAACATAAATTAGCGGATATGCCAGTATTGTCCAACAAGTCGAAATAAACGCTTTGCATTATAGGGCACCTCTAAAAATTCAAAATACTAAGTCAGGCTAGACGAGAGAAAAATTTTGACCCGCTACATTTGCTTGATATGTAAGAGGTAAAATTTTTCTCACAACGACGCATCACATCGTAGTTCGGATTTTTTAGAGGCGCCCGATAGCTAGTTTGGTAGTTTGCAGGACGCGATTGAGATACTATATTCAATCGCGTTTTTTGATTTAAATTGACGCCATTTTTTGGCGCTCAAACATATTTTTTTGAATTTGAAAGCACATATGGCCTGGGTAGAAATCATCATTGAAGTAGCACGCGATCACGCAGAAAATCTATCCGATGCCTTGATGGACGCTGGTGCTTTATCCGTTTCGGTAGAAGACGCGGACGAAGGCACTGATGCTGAAAAACCCTTGTTTGGAGAACCCGGCATGGAGATCACCGAACGCGCATGGGAGCGTAGCCGTGTGGTTGCACTGGCCGATACCGATGTTGATCATGCAGCCTTAGTTGCGGAGGCCGCCGCGTCAATTAAACTGGCAGAAATTCCCGCTTTCACAACTCGCAAGGTCGAAGAACAAGATTGGGTACGTTTAACGCAATCTCAATTCGAACCTATTCATATCGGTAAAAATATTTGGGTCGTCCCAAGCTGGCATGAGATTCCAGACCCACAAGCTTTGGTGTTGGAATTAGATCCGGGTCTTGCTTTCGGTACGGGTAGCCACCCGACTACCCGTTTATGCATGGAATGGCTAGAAGCGCATGCGCCACAAAATTTGTCAGTACTCGACTACGGCTGTGGCTCTGGAATTTTGGCGATGGTCGCCAAGAAGTTGGGAGGCAATAAAGTCGTAGGCGTAGATATCGATCCGCAAGCAATCGAGTCAGCCAATTTCAATGCGGAACGCAATCAATGTGACATTGAGTTTTCTTTGCCTGAAGCCTTCGGTGAAAAATATCCTGCCTCACATCAATTTGATGTGGTTGTTGCGAATATTTTGTCCAGCCCATTAAAACTAATGGCACCTATGCTTTCTGGTCGTGTCGCTCCCGGTGGCGCATTGATTTTATCTGGTGTACTAGCCCGTCAAGCAGAAGAAGTCGCCGCAGCTTACGCTCCCTTTATTCAATTAAGCGTATGGCAAGAACGCGAAGGCTGGGTCGCTTTACATGGTCGCCTTGCTTAAAATTGATCTATGCGCATAAGATCGACACTCGTTTTGATTTCCGCTTTGACTTCCACTAATTAAGAAATCTCATGGCACTCGCAACCCAATGTCCTCATTGCTACACAAGTTTTCGAGTAGCCAACGATCAGTTAAAACTGCATGCAGGCATGGTACGTTGCGGTGCCTGCAAACAAACCTTTAATGGTATTGAACATTTATTAGCACCAGGGGCAGCGGCAAAAACGCCACCTTCGGCAAATCCTACGTCGAATGCTACGCAAGCGTCAGTAGAAAAGAACGCAGCCAATATTAGCGCTAGCGATATCATTGCTGCAATGGAGAATACTCACCTGCCGCCAGCTTCATCTTCCCAAGGTGAAGCAACACCAGAGATAAGTCAGGAACATGCCAACCTAGATTCAAGCTTGCATCCTGACTCAGAACTAGGTCTAGAAAAAACGGATCATATTGATTTAGAAGCCAAGGAAGAAGCGGGCTCAACCACCATCACATCGGGGTTGGAGACTCAAACCAAGGGCGAGAATTTAACGACCGATACGGAAGTTGGTACTGCGCTGAATAGTGAGATTGATAGCGACGTTGATAGAGAAGTCTCTCCCAAACTCGACACCGAGGCTAGTCCTCAACTCAATACCGAATTTAGTGCTGAACCTGAATCCATCATTAAAGATCAAGCTCCCTCAGCAGTACAACCGCATACAGAACTGGCGGCTCATCATGAAGACGATCTCACCTTAGAGGAAACCGAGCAAGCTCATGATGCGACCAAACTCACCTCGGAAAACTCCACGCAAGACTCGTCTAACAGCGATGTTGACCACTTAACTGCAACCGCAAGCAAGGCAACAAGCACAGCAGTAGCCTCCCCACAATTAAGTGACCTCGACAAAGCGCTTAACTTGCCGCCAAGCGCCTCTGAAAGCTCTGCGACGGAATTAGAACCAAAACCCGCACTTGAATCATCCTTGGATTCATCAGTAGAGTCCACATTAGAGTCGACATTAGAAGCAACATTAACATCTGAGCCAGAACCTAAAGCAGAATTAACACCTGCCGTTAAACAAAATACCAGAAAGCCAACCTCATTAACTGCCAATCTTGATTTTGAGCTAAGCAAAGAAGATAGAGAATGGGTTGATGAGCTGGCTCATATTCATCAATTAGAATTAGAGACACGCGCTGCGGTTCTGGACGAAGCGACCGACGACTGGTCAAAACACGAAACAACATCAGCACAAGATGGTTTTATCGATTCATTAAAAGATTTAAAACCTATACTTGACGACATTACCGCCCAGAATACCTCAACTGATCTACCAACCACCACAGTCAAACATCAAACTCTTAATGACTTAAGAGTCTCTAGCGGCAGAGAAAAGCTTGCCGATAGCCTTGCAGATCAACAAGACAGCTTTAATGAAACGATGGTACACGATCCGGAAGTCACACCTGCTTTTGTATTACAAGCAGAGCGGGCGCAGCGTTTCGGAAAATGGAAGCGTTACGGACTAGGATTGGGCGTAGTGCTGTTCACCCTACTGGGTGTAGCACAAAGCGCGTACTTTCTTCGCTCGGATATCGCGGCGCAAATGCCGCAGCTCAAGCCTCAATTGCTCAGTATCTGCAAAGCTTTGTCTTGCCAGATCAAATTACCTGCCCAAAAGAGTCTGCTAGAAATCACAGGTAGCGAGTTATTGATAGTCAATGAAGAGCTCAGCATGAATACGCTCTCAGTTCAAATCCAAAACAAGAGTGGCACAGTACAGGCTTGGCCACATTTTGATCTCACCTTAAAAGATAGACGCGGCAAAGACCTGTTACAAAAAGCCTTCAGCCCCAGTCAATATTTAGACAACAAGGATTTGCTAAACAAAGGTATGGCCGCCAATAGCGAAACCAATCACAAAATATTTTTCCAACTTAACGGATTAAAAGCGTCTGACTATACGGTAGAAATTTTTTATCCATAAAAATCTCAATGTGGCGACATCTTTGAATCATGATTTATGATTCAAAGATGTACTAAGCGATCTAGCAGTAACATTCAAGGATGGTAGGCGTGCGGTGCACTGCAGTGCCACATGTGACTTTCTAAATCTGCTTGCGCAAATTACGATAACGCTCAGCCCTCGCTGCGATGGATGAAATCAATTTTTCAGGATCAATTGGCTTAGTCAAAAAATCATCTGCGCCATTTTCCAACGCGCCTATCTGTTTTTCCATTTCGGTTTCTGAAGACAAAAAGACGATAGGAATATCGAGATAATGATTATTTTGCCGTATTAGTTTTGCCATCTCGATACCGCTACATTGCGGCATATGTAGATCAGTTAAAATTAATTCTGGCTTAAATGTTTTAATGGATTCTAAAATTTGTGTAGGGTCGATTAGCGGCATCACATGCATGCCTGCACTGCTTAAAACCGCATCAAAAAAACTCAAAAAAAACTCATCATCATCGACTACAAGAATGCGATAAGAACGCACTGTATTTTTCGCGATTTTTTCGTCGATACGAGCGCTCAAAGCTTGTATGTCGACAGGTTTAATAAAGTAACCTTCTGCCCCTTCACGCACTGCTACTAGGCGGTCGTCGAAATTATCTTTAGCAGAAACATAAATCGCTGGAAAAGTCGTAATGACTCTGACGGCCATAGCAGCCTTGGCACGCTGTCCCTGCTCCGAATCAATATCCAAAACAACCGCGGCAGGTGCCCTGATCAAGATAGCTGCACGAAACTCTTCCAAGTCGCTAAAACAATTTACTTCGTAATGAAACAAACGCAAAACTTGCGCTAAATCAGCAGCATAATCAACATCGGCCGCATACACATAAACCAATTCAAATTGACGACTTCGCACTTGGCTCTGAATCGGCTCGATAGGCGACTCGATGGTCGACCCAATATTTGGTTCCGCTGGCGATTCATTCAGTTCAGAATTTTCTTGCATGATTTAATCAATCAATCGAAAAAATAAAATAAATTGGAGAGAATGGAAACGAAGCTGGAGACGTACAACAAACCAATAAAACACCCTACTCCATCGCAATCTCACCCCACAAATGACGCATAGCAAATATGACTCGAACCTGATCCCTGTGTAATACTTCGCGAATACCATGCAAATTTTTATGCGTATCCCGTTTAATTGGCACTGGCAAAGGTGCTCCCCAAGCATCGGTCAACACGTGTACATAAGGTGTCGTAGCGGTGCCTCCTTTACTGGTAACAACGCCTAGCTCACCATTTTCTAATTTAACAAAACTCCCAATTGGATAAGTACCCAACTCACGAATAAACAAAGCGACCAACATCAAATCCACGGTCGATTTACCCGCGACCAAAATGTCCTTCAGTGCTGCGCTTGGCAATAAAGACTTGCGATAACTGCGAGCACATATGCGAGCACAATAACGATCTGCAATTGAGATTATTTTTGCATTTTGAGGGATATCGGCACTATGTTTTTTGCCGGGATAACCTGTACCGTCTTCATTTTCATGATGATGTAAGATCCACGATAACCACGCTTCATCATGCACACCTGCGGCTTTCAATAAAGCGACACTCTGCTCTGGATGATGAAAAATAAGGGCTTGCTCATCCGCACTGAGATCCTCACTCTTGGCTTGCAGATGCTCTTGTTGGCTTAACATACTGATGTTCATGCTCAAGCAAGCTGCCACCAAAAAAATGATCTCCTCATCTGTTTTCTTGAGTGCTTTTGCTACCAGTATTGAAACTATCGCGACATCAACACAATGACGAACCGCATAGCCGCCAGTTTGATGTAATAAGATAGAGCCTAGCGCAACGTCGCTATCCAAATAAGTCGCGATCATCGTTTTCTTCGCAAGCACTAAGAACTGCGTTCTCGCTTGTGGCGCTTCTGTTAGATTAAAAGACAGTGTGCTCAGTTCGTTGCGTACCTGAGCAATCATACGAACGACAGAGGGGCGCTCAACCGTTTTAGGAAATATCTTTCGACCTTCAGCGTCAATCTGCGGCTCATCCTCTCCGATATCACTCGCTAGATACATTCCACGCTGTAACAAGATCTCAATTTGATTCTCATTCGATACCACAAAACCTCGACGCAACAAGAGGCCGCCATCACTCCCATAAACATCCCATTTCAGGGCCTGCCCGATTTGAACGTCTGATACGGAAATGCGTTTCTTTGACATACCTCCCCCAGCGAGCTTAGGCCGCAAAAACAGAGCAAGCATCAAAACAAGCGATATGATTTGCTCTACCTGTCCATCCTAACAGAGGATGGGCAGGGCATGGTCTGATTAGCTGTTTTTCGTCAGTATACTTAGAGGTTTTCACAACAGGCTAAGCGCTAGCCGAAGTGAGTTTGATTCACTATTACTAAATAGGTCGCAGAAAATGTGGCACAAAAATGCAGAAAAGCATCAATAGAGAATTGCGCTCTAAATCGAAAAACGCCACCCTACTTTGCGCAAACCCAACATCAGTAGCGCAAACAAACCCATGAAACTTGCCGCGAAAGCGAAAGAAGCAAATTCGGGTCCCACGGAGGGCACCAGATGTGCGGCGAAAATCTGTTGGTAAATCGGTGTCATCCAGCCCATGCCAGCTAGGACACAAGTTACGATCCAAGATCCTGCGTATGCAGCAATCGCATTAATACCAAAACTCAATCCGAGCGCAGGCCAAGAACCTCGATCAACCAAATGATGTACCAACCACAGTGCAATGCAAGCAAAGCTGGTAGTCCACAATACAAATGATGAGGTCCAAAGCTGCTTATTAAAGGGCAAATACCAAGACCAAATCCACGCCACTAAGGCTAACAATAGGGCAGTTTGCCAAAGCCTTTGCGTTTGCCCCGCTCGCAACACCGCACCTGCCAATACGCCGAACAAAACAGAAACCAAAGCAGGTATAGTGCTCAATAATCCTTCAGGCTCTTGCGCCAAACCCGTACTCACATCAAAACTATAAGCCAATTTACCCAGCACTTTAGTATCGAACTGATCCACTATATTGATATGCGGCTCATAGGAAGCGCCCAAACTTAACAATCCCCAATACAGCAGCAAAATAGCTGCTGACAATATCGCCAACAATCGCAGGCGTCGCACATAAATCATTAATAATCCAGCGAAAATAAAACACAGGCCTATTCTCTGCAACACGCCCATTAGACGAAACTCACGACCAGGAATTAATGCGTAAGCGATGGTATGTAAAAGTAAACCTAAAGCGATAATCCGTACACCACGCCACACCACAGTACGCGCCAAGTCGACGCGATTAACGCCCGCATCTAATTTGGGTGTCAGCGCCAAATACAAAGACACACCAACAATAAAAAGGAAAAATGGGAAAATAAAATCTGCGGGTGTCGCACCATGCCAACTGGCATGTTCCAACCAAGGATACACATGATCCCAATCACCAGCGCTGTTCACCAACAGCATTGCGGCAACGGTTAATCCACGTAAAGCATCGACGGATAAAAAACGTTGCATGGTCTTCACTTCGAGCATATTCATTTCTTTCACAATTTCTTTCAAAGATAGAAATCCGACCAGGTAGCGATTTCCCCAGGCATCTGACTCATACCATTAAAACAATACCAGTTAAGCGATTTCTCAACAAAAATACTCAAATAGTCATGGGATTTAATTTTCCAAAAATTTTATTTGATTGGCCTCAACTTCTTTAAATTATAGGTTTTTCCTTCATCATTTGTAATAAATTGATCTTAAAAATAAAAATTTAGTTGTATATTGGTACTTAAGTGGCATTAATTATACAAAACCAGTTGACCTGAATAATTGAGAATAGTATGTTGTGCGATGTAACGCAAAAAAGTCGCTTAATCGCTATGCCATCCATATCAGGACTTCGTTCATGACAACTGAAAAAAACAATTCACGTTCCCCCATTTCTTGGGTGCCCACCTTGTATCTGGCCGAAGGCTTGCCATTTTTTGCGGTCACTCTGGTTGCCGGTTTAATGTACAAAAGTCTGGGCGTATCAAATGAAGACATCGCTTACTGGACAGGTGCGATTGGTTTCGCGTGGGTATTCAAACCTTTGTGGAGTCCCTTTTTAGAAGCTGCCCGCAGCAAAAAATTCTTTGTGGTGTGCTTTCAATTAATCGGCGGTGTGAGTTTAGGATTAGTCGCACTGTCTATGCAGTTGCCCAATTATTTCGCAGTGAGTATCGCCTTATTAGGTGTGGTCGCCATTGCCTCCGCCACGCACGATATCGCGGCAGATGGCTTATATATCGCCAGCTTAAATAACAAACAGCAAGCTGCCTATGCAGGCTGGCAAGGTGCGTTCTTTAATGCGGCCAAATTTATCTCTCTAGGTGGCTTGGTCATTCTCGCGGGACATCTTGAAAAAAGTATGCCACCGGCACAAGCGTGGGCCATTATCTTTGGCTTATTGGGCGCGATGCTGATTGGTTTAGGCATATATCATAGTTGGTCATTGCCCAATACCAAGCAAGAAGAATCCAAGCAATCCATGCACAGCATCTACACCACCACGGTGGATGTGGTCATCGAGTTTTTTAAGAAGCCTGGAATCTGGTTGGCCATTCTATTTATTATTTTATTTAGAACGGGTGAAGGTCAAATCCAAACCATAGGACCGCTATTTTTAAAAGAATTAAAAGCTAATGGTGGCTTGGGATTAAGTAACGAACAGGTTGGTATCGTGTATGGCACCGCAGGCACTATTGCATTCTTAGGCGGTAGCATACTCGGTGGCTATTTCACCTCTTGGTTAGGTCTGCGTCGCGCTTTACCGTGGCTAATTATTGCGATGAATTTCCCGAATATTTCTTTCTTTTTCCTCAGCACCACCATGCCTGAAAGCCTGTTGATCATAGGAACATCACTCAGCATAGAAATGTTCGGTTATGGCTTCGGTTTTGTAGGTTTAATTCTGTTCATGATGCAAGTAGTCGCTGTCGGTAAATACCAAACGGCTCACTACGCTTTAGCAACAGGTGTCATGCAATTAGGCTTAGTCATTCCAAAGATGATCAGCGGGAAAATTCAAACCATGCTTGGCTACCATAACTTTTTTATCTGGGTTTTGATCTCTGCTTTGCCTGTATTATTTTTGTGTCGCTTCTTGAATATTAAGGATCAAGAGCCGAATGCAACTGACAATAGCAACGCACAAAACAAAGAAGTTGGCGCAGAGGTTTAAGGTTTTACAAACAGGCAGGCGAGATTTTTTACTTCATTCGAACAGAGAGTTTTCTGCTTAAAAATTTCTGTTCGATTAAGCTTAATAAGTTAGGTAAGGAACTCATAAAAAAACCGAAATGCAAAATTCGCATTTCGGTTTTTTTTGCATTTATGCTGCTAAATTCTATCGAAGCATAGCCTGATATTGCACCAAAGTCGGATCAAGCAAGTCGATCAAAATCCGCCACAGGCACTTGCCCAGTCGCCTCAGCTTTACCCAACAACCAATTCGCGACGGCGTCAATGGCTGGTGCCGCAAAACCATAGGTGATCAATGCTGGCGCTGCAATGTCTAAACTCTGGAAGGGGTTCCACAAGACCAAATGCAAATCAGGTTTCCAAGTTTTGCGTGCATAATCATTGTAGCGAATGCGGACTGTAGAAGCCAAAATCACCGTGCGCCCGTCATTAGGAATGTTAGCCCATTCAAAGCTATTAGCATCATCAAATGTCGTAGTTTCGAGGTCATAAATTTGTCCCAACATGGTGGCGACTTTATGCGCAGGGATACCTGCTTCAGAGACACCATCACTCACGACATCGGCGCTGATCACCAAACGTACTTTACTACCGGGTTGCGGTGCTTGCGGTTGGCGATAAGGTGTTAAACCACGTTGCCACGCTTGTGCCATCAGCACACGATCGGCGGCATCAGTTTGTTCGGTGTAGATGCCACTTACACTAGGATAAGTTTCGGTTAACTGACGGATACGTGCTAATTTTTTTTGCAAACTCGCGTATTCGATTTCGCCAGACAATATCGCAGAACTTAAAGCATCCAAGGTCTCTAATTGGGTTTCGGTGTTACCCAAAGCCATCACCATATCAGCACCCGCTGCCAAAGCTTTCACCGCAGCAGTACCAACACCATAGCGGCCAGCGATAGCGTGCATATCCATCCCATCGGTAATCACAACACCGTGATAATTCCACTCATCTCGTAATATGCCAGTGAGTATTGCCTTGGACATTGTCGCAGGATTTTCTGGATCAATTTGCGGATACACAATATGTGCTGTCATCATTGCGGGTGCATTTTTCGCGGCAGCTTTAAATGGCGCTAACTCTAATGCATCGAGCTGAGCACGGGACTTGTTCACTTCAGGCAAATCGCGGTGTGAATCAACGTGCGTATCACCATGACCAGGAAAATGCTTAACGCAACAAGCAACACCTTCGGCCAAACTACCTTCCATCCAAGCACTGGCGAGCTTATGCGCCTGTGCTGGGTAGGCGCCAAATGAACGCTCAGAAATCACCGGATTATTAACGTTATTATTTAAGTCTAAGACAGGCGCGAAATTCCAATTAAAACCCAAGGCTTTAACACTACGCGCCACTGCCGCACCGACTTGGCGACATAAATCAGCATCATTGCTTGCGCCTAATGACATCGCAGCAGGTGGTTGCGGCACCCAAGTGGAACGCACGACCGCACCGCCTTCTTGATCAATACCGATCAATGCTTCAGGTCCCATCACTGCCCGCAAATCAGCGGTTAATTTTGACAACTGCTCTTGGTTCACCATATTCTGGCGGAACAGACAAATCGCGCGGATATGATGGTCGCGAATAAAATTGATAGTCGTTTCACTCAAGACGGTTTCCGGCATGCGGATCATAATTAATTGTCCGGCAATACGACGTGCTTCTTCTTTACTGATCAGGTAACTCATTGCTCTTCCATGTGCTCCGAACGGAGATACGTAAAATAAAAATGCTAAAGAAAAGCGGGAATCAAATTATCTGATTTCCCGCTCTATTATCCAAGTACGTCTTAATTTGTTTTAGTTACTTTACTCAAATGACGTGGCTTATCTGGATCCAATCCACGTGCGACCGACAGATGTGCCGCCATCACGTAGAACGATTGAATCGCAGCGATAGGATCGAGATCTGGCGTTGCCGCCGTCGCCAGCGTTAAATTACGTTCTTTCACATCAGCCGGTGCCGCCAATAATACATTCGCACCACGACCGCGCATCTCTTCTGCTAATGCGATCAAGCCAGCTTGTGCGGGACCACGAGTTGCGAAAATCAATAATGGATAACCATCATCAATCAAAGCCATAGGGCCATGCTTAATTTCTGCTCCACTAAATGCCTCCGCTTGAATCACCGACGTTTCTTTAAACTTAAGCGCCGATTCCAAAGCGACAGAAAAACTAATACCGCGCCCCACCACCATAATTCTTTGCGCTGGTACCAACACGTCCAATGCATTAGACCAATCCAATTGAGTCGCTTGATGCAAAACCTGCGGCAATTCTTCAATACCAGCAAGGAATGCTGGATCGTTTTGCCAGTGCCCAGCCAAGCGCGCACCCGCCACGAGGGAAGTAATAAAGCTCTTGGTCGCCGCAACACTTAATTCTGGACCAGCATGCAGCGGCATAGTCCATTGCGCGCTTTGCGCTAACGGTGAACTAGCATCATTAACCAGCGCCACCGTGGTCGCACCATGTTCACGAAAATAACGAATTGGTTCCACCACATCTGGACTTTGACCTGATTGTGAGATCGCGATCGCTAAGGCATTTTTTACGTGCAGTGGTGCTTTATTCAAAGTCACCAAAGACATAGGCAAAGAAGCGACGATATGGCCTAATCTCGCCATGATCAAATAGGCGGCGTAATTTGCCGCATGATCAGAACTTCCGCGCGCAATAGTGACAACTGATGACGGCGGTGTTGCGCGTAAAGCCTGCCCCAGCTCGACTAAACGTTCACGATCTTGACTTAACTGTGCAGCGACAAATTCACCCGACGAGCACGCCTCTTTAAGCATCTTTGAGCTCAATTTTTTCTCCCTCAATATAAACAGCAATTAGATTCAAATCCCGATCAAGAACTACTAAGTCTGCATAAGCATCCACTTGCAGACGACCACGATCAGATAATCCTAAAAAATCTGCTGCGTAGGTAGAAACACGCTTAGACGCATCGTCCAGTTCCAAGCCAATCTTGACTAAATTCTTTAATGCCTGATCCATGGTCAGAGTACTACCCGCCAAGGTCCCATCAGCCAAGCGCACACCACCCAGACACTTATGCACCACTTGACGTCCCAGCATGTATTCACCATCAGGCATACCCGACGCTGAAGTGGAATCGGTCACGCAATAGACTTTGGGAATTGCACGCAAGGCAGCGCGAATAGCACCGGGGTGAACATGTAATAAATCAGGAATAATTTCGGCAAAATTAGCATGCGCCAGCGCTGCGCCAACCATCCCTGGCGCTCTATGATCCATGCGCGACATAGCGTTGTACAAATGCGTAAAACTGCTAGCCCCATTTTCTAAAGCGGCGACACCGTCTTCGTAAGTCCCTAAAGTGTGACCTAACTGGACACGCATACCAAGATCAGTCAGTTGCCGCACCATCGCCAAATTGCCCTCGACTTCAGGTGCCAAAGTAATTAATTTGATGGGGGCAATACGATGTAAATGTTGAACTTGTTCTAAAGAACCCGCATGCGCAAAATCAGGTTGCGCCCCCAGTTTTCCGGGATTGATATACGGTCCTTCCAGGTGCACGCCCAGCACTCGCGCAGCGCCACTGGCTCGTTGTGCGCATACCGCTGTCAAAGCGTGCAAAGCATTCTCTAAATCAGACATCGGTGCTGTCATGGTCGTTGCCAACATACTGGTAGTGCCATGCTGCGCATGCATGCGCGAAATTACCTCGATCGCGCCCGCACCTTCCATCGTGTCTTTACCACCCGCACCATGTACATGTAGGTCAATAAAGCCCGGCAAGATATAGCAAGCCTGATTGCTATCAGGATCAACCGTTTGCGTCGGCAATGCGGTGATTTTTTGATCAAAAGTAATGCTACCGTTGACCCAACCAGTAGGCGTTAAAACATTACCTTCAATGCTTTGTGCGGCTGATCCCAATACACTCATCTAAACAACTCCACGACAAAGTCATAATAATCGCTACGGCAATACGAATGGGTTAATTCAACGGCAGCGCCGTTAGCGAGATAGCCAACACGCGTAATCAGCAACATCGCCGTGCCTTGTTTGAGTCCAATTAATTTGGCCTGCTCAGCAGTGGCGCTTACCGCACGAATATGCTGCAAAGCGCGAGTTGGTGAGGCATTATTTTGATCCAGATAACCGTACAAACTATCGGTAACCAACTTTGGATTGGGCAAATAAATATTAGGAATAGTCGTGCTTTCTATCGCCATTACTACGTTGTCAGCGGTACGCAAACGTTTTAAACGCGATACCACTGAATGCGGCGACAAACCTAAAGACAAAATTTCTTCTGGTGAAGCAACGCCAGTATCACGCGACAACCATTGCGAGCCCGGCATAAAGCCACGTTGACGCAACTCTTCACTAAAGTTAGTCAAGCGCGATAGAGGTTGTTCTAATTTAGGTGTAATGTAAGTACCAGAACCGTGCTTGCGCGTGAGTAAGCCGCGTTCACAAAGCATCTCTATCGCTTTACGCGCAGTCACCCGTGAAATTTCTAAAGCCTCGGCCAACATACGCTCCGAAGGCAAGGCCTCATCGGGTTGCCAGTAGCCATTATGAATTCCATTCGCCAACTTATTTGCCAGTTGCAAATAAAGCGGTGTCGAACTATCGCCATCAGGTTTGAAATCAAGTAGTTGTGCCAACATCTTTTTTATCCTCTGAATTCGCTATGATTGTTACGATTTCAAAAATTGGTTTTTGACCAAAATCAGCGCCCCTGCGGCGGAGTCACCACTAGGCTTGGTTACACGTGACAATAATTGTTCAGGTAAATAAGCCCAAATTGCATCCGCTAAGCCACCGCACAAAGCAATTGGCATAATACCAGTTGGGTCTAAGGCATGCGCCATTTTCTCAACTTCCAAACCAGCATCTAACAAGATATTGTGGGCTTTTGGATTCCGTTCCGCATACTCAATCACCATGGGAGCCAATTGCGCGAATTTGGTTTGATTCGCCCCGCCCAACCAAGCAAATACGGCATCACGACTACCACCACAAAAGTCGATAATAGCTTGTGCAAATTCATCCATAGCGCTACGCCCGTCCAGTGCGTGCTGCACATGATTAATCGCACGCAAACCCATCCAAGCACCGCTTGCTTCATCGCTAGAAGGAAAACCCCACCCCCCCACTTCACGCCGACTACCATCAGCATGCATTACCTCTCCAACACTACCAGTGCCCAATGCAATAACAGCGCCAGGCTGCCCTTGATGAGCGCCTAGCAATGTGGTGCCAGCATCCGTTTCTACCGCAAGCCCAGCAAAACCAGGGTTGGCCGCACGAAATTCATCAGCCCATACCTTATTATTGACGCCTGCCAAGCCACAACCTATTGCCATTTGTCCCAAGGCTGGAGTAACCATACCAGTTTCCGCAAATGCCTTGTCAATTGCTGTTAGAATAGATTCCCAAGCAGCCTTGGCACCGTGCATTAATCCTGAAGGACCGGCACTGGCACGCGCTAATTCTTTACCATCTTTATCGACGAGCAAAACACGAGTTCCGGTGCCGCCACCGTCAACACCGATCAGGTATTGAAACTGCGATGGCATTTGGAGCTTGAACTGTGACTGCACTTGCTTAGAATCTTTCACGGCATCATCCAACAAAAAACGCTGTTAACTGCAATACCTCTTACGATAGAGACCACAGAAATTCAGACATAAATCAGACATAAACTACAACTTAAGTACACTTTATGTGTTTCCAAAGTGGCTGTCAATAGGTATTTAAGTGGTATTCAAATTATTTACAACTACCGACAATTTCTCGTCTGCTTTTCAACACAATTAAAAAATTTACTTTGATTTCTCACCGCAAAAAATAAGCATAACAACGACTCTCTACGCCAGCCCTGTCACTTTAAGAGTGCTTGCCGTGTAATCGAGATGTACCGAATTTATCCTTGTGCAGCTTGCTCTAATACCGTTCTATGGTCTCGATAGTTCAACGCACAACGCTGCAAAAAGTCTTTCATTTGCGCGCCCTGCCCCGCATGCACACTAGACATATCTGATGCACTTGTACTTACCTCAGGAAATATCCCCATGCCAGCCATCAACGCATACCAAGATCCAATTGGATAGTAACGCTCTATATCTTGGCGACGTATTTCTGCGGACAAATCTTTCCCATGCAACCAGACTTCAAATAAACGTCCCAAGGACTCCGACACACGATCAAGATTGCGCGCATTGACCTTCCAGAATTCGGTGTCTGTTCTAGAATTAGTTTTATAGTGAGCGACGATGTAATCACGATGACCGTCGAAGAAATTATTAATTTCATTGTTGTAAGCGGCTCTGGCCTGCTCACTATAATCACCTCGCTCTAAAAACAATGCAAAAATAGCGATAGTCATTTGTGTCAAATAAAGAGCAGTCGCCTCTAAAGGCTCAAGAAAACCCTGTGATAAACCTACCGCGACACAATTCTTATTCCAGTGCTTTTCCACTCTCCCCACTTTCATTTTCAAATGTCGTGGCGACACGTCCGCATCCAATAATCCTAATTTCTCACGCAACTCTGTCTCGGCCTCATCTGAGCTACAAAATTGTGAGCTGTAGACATAACCATTTCCAAATCGATTGGTCAGCGGAATCTTCCAAGCCCAACCAAATTTCATAGCAGTAGAAAGCGTCTGCGAAGGAATCACGCTGCCGATTTCAGTAGGCAAAGCAATGGCTGAATCGTTGTACAAATTATCGGTATAGTTGACGAATGGTGTCTTTAAAGTTTTTTCTATGAGCAGCGAACTAAAGCCGGAGCAATCGACAAACAGATCTGCTGTGATACGCAAGCCATCTCGGGTGATCACCGCATCAATATCTCCATGCTCGTTCAAGCTTGCATGTTCGATATGGCAAGGCGTAAAACGCACGCCACGCTCCAATGCTTTCTTCTGCAAAAATCGGCCCAGTAAGGTGGCATCAAAATGGTAGCCATAACTGGTAGTGAACGGGAAATTTTCGGAAGGAATAGGAGCTAAATTCTTTTCAACCAAAACACTGGTTAAAAAATAATCATTCGGTTTTGCATTCACATCCATACCTTGCAAACGTGCATGGACGTTACTGATAAATAATGGTTGCGTGATATTGTCCACCATACTGGCGAACTGATGAAAATAACTAGTGAAGCCAGGCTTGGTCGACCAGCCATCAAAAGTAATACCACATTTATAGGTGGCATTACACTCAGGCATCCATTCCGACTCGGGTATTTGCAGACTATCAAAAAACCGTTTTAAAGCAGGCGTGGAACCTTCACCGACACCAATGACACCAACGATAGGAGACTCAAGCAATTCTATCTCTATATTTTTTTCTTTTAGCGTATCTGCCAAAATCATTGCACTCATCCAGCCAGCGGAGCCACCACCCACAATCGCAATTTTCTTCAGTTCATGCAAACTATTCATCTTCGCACCTTCAGTTAAATACAACAATGCCTCGCCTGTCGATTAAACAGACGAGGCATTTTCTCCATCTAATTTCATTTCAAGAACAAATGAAATTAAATGTATTCACTCTCTACAGCACTTACATTTTTGCGTTCAAAGACAGGAAGAACTGACGGCCATTTTTATAGAATGAGCCTGGCAGATTGCCTGAAGTTGGGAAGTGAATCTCTGAACGGTGCATAGGATTATTCAAATCCTTACCATCCAATGAAACGCTTAAGTTGTCATTGATTTTGTATGAGAAAGTCGCTGACAAGAATCCAACTCCCGCTTGGAACTGCGCAGTATTACGGCTAAAACCGTTCAAGAATGCAGAACGATAGCTGTAACCTACACGTGCGCTAAACGTATCGTTTTCAAAGAATACACCTAAGTTGTAAGCATTCTTAGATGCACCGATCATCGTACAGTCTGGTTTCACCAAAGCACCACAAGCAGAACCTGCTTTTTTACCTGTTTCTTCAGCATCGGTATAAGTGTAGTTCACGTTATAACCAAAGCCACCTGGCAAAGCCTGCACGTAGTTCAATTCCAAGCCCTTCACTTTTGCAGAAGAGTTGATCGGTGAACTTGTGTTGTACAAGGTGTTTGTCTTATCTTGTTGGTTATAGTAGATGCCTGAACTCGCACCATAAGAAACATAACCATCTAGATCAGAATAGAAAACATTGGCACCCAAAACAGAACGTGGAGCAAAGTACCATTCAGCGCCGAGATCTAAGTTATTAGAGCGTATCGGTGCCAAGTTTGGATTACCTGTCGTACCTGTTTTTTGTTGATCGCGCAAATCGATACCCGCCATTGCACCTAACTCTGGGCGCGCCATAGTACGACTAACACCTAAGCGTGCTACCACGTCACGGCTCACATCGTAACGCAAGTTGAAACTTGGCAAAAAGTCGTTATACGTGTTGCTGTATTGGCGTGGCTCAAATTTACCAGACGGGCCAAATTCATACTTCAATACATCTTCTTTCGTACGCGTATAACGAACACCAAAATTACCTGTCAAATGACCATCATCATTAGAGAACTCTGCCATTGCATACGCTGATTGTGTAGGTTCTTTGATGTCAAATTCTGCTTGAGAACGACGAGTAGTAAATGCAGTGTATTTTTGCGCCCAAGCGAAGACCGCCGCTTGGCTAAATGTCCAATAATTAGAGCCAACACCTGCCACATCACTTAAATGAGATGGGAACGTTGTCAAGCCCCACAAAGGTAAGTTTTTAGGATCATCCATGCCTGGCAAAGGAGAATTATCGATCACCGACAAATTACGTTCATGTTTAGCACCACGTACACCAAACTTAACTGCAGTGATACCCGCATCGGCCAATTTCATTTCCAAATCAGCTTGAGCATAAGTCTCTTTGTCGTTAGATGTGACGTGCGAACCAAAAGTACCTGGAACGCCACCATAACCACCACCGATTGAATGTGTGCTGCTACCACCAGTTTCATAAGTCATTGGCTTGTCAGCACCATTAAAACGATAGCTGATTGGCGTGAATGGAATTGGATTACTCAGAGCACCACTTTCAGTATTACCCAAGCCTTTCGTTGTACCGATTTGGCCACTCAAGGTGACGTCGTTACTGACTTTATATTTACCGTCAATATTGAAGAACTGAGATTTACTTTCAGCTACAGGGCGTCCGAAAATTTCTTGAATAGAACCAGAAACATCTTTAACGCAGGCCGCACAATTAGCTGGCGTCGTTGCGGAGAACTGAGTAATGATGCCATTGCTGACGGCGCCACTCACGTTCGCTGCTGGAAATTGCGGTGCCGCCCAAGAGTTACCCATAAAGCGGCCAGCAGTTTGCATGAAGTTATGATTGATATTCGGCGCATCCATGTGAGAATAGAAGCCAGTTACATCGAAAGTCAAATCTTTAGAAGGCTTGAACTGCAAGTCAAACATCGCGCCTTGACGAGTACGCTCTTGCTCAAACCATGCAGTACCGCCCAAGTAATTCATAATCGCACCAGCAGAACCCGGAACTGATTTTGCAACTTGAGAACCTGGCTCAACCGCGTCATACCAAATAGAGTTTTCTTGTGCTACGCGACTCAAATGACGCTTTTGATGGAAGGCTTGCACCAACACGCCCATCGTACTTTCTTCATTACGCCATGCAACCAAACCACTCAATTGTGGATCAGTTTTCTTCGCGTAGTCAGAATGCATTACACCCACGCTTGCTTGCGCCGTAAAGCTCTTAGTGCGCAGCAAATCGAGTGGCTTACGAGTTTGAATATCCACCAAACCCATCGCTCCACCGTCTAACAAACTTGCTTGCGCGCCTTTGTATACAGTCACGCGACCAATCAATTCAGATGGGAACAAGCTAAAACTCACACTACGACCGCCACCAATGATATTGTCTGCAAACCAGTCACCGCTGGATACAGAATGCCCGTTCAAAGTAGTCAATGTCAAAGCAGATGGCGTACCGCGCAAAGCGATACGATCATTCTCACCAAAGCTACCTTCGGAACCACCTGCAGCCGCCACACTAACACCAGAAATACGTTGCAAAGAGTCCGCTACGTTTTTATCTGCCATCTTGCCCACATCTTCCGCCGTAATCACTTCGACGTAAGTATTAGCGAGACGCTTTTGCTCAATTGATTGCTGCAAAGACGCACGGATACCAGAAACAACCACCTGTTGTGGCTCCTCAGCTTTCGCAGGCGTCGCTTGCTGCGCCATCGCCGGCATCGCTGCGCTTATAAACATCAAAGCAACAGCAGATGCGATTGGCGTCATACAAAGTTTCAAATTACTTTTCATCTATTCCCCCAAGACTTCCATAAAAAAATTCAATACTTAGCGAATTTCTTACTTCCCCCAAATTTGCCAAGCCCGAACTACCACTTCTTTAGAAAAACTTAAATCACTTGAATCGTATTTGCAGGTAGCACACAAATTTCGATCAACCCGCAAGCTAAAACTCAATTCAAACAATGCTTTCTATACCTCGAACGCAATTGATTGCAACTTCGGAAAACTCCCCCCACAGGAATATTTACTACATCGCAGCGCCGGCCAGGAAATCAAATACCAGCGTAACCAATGCAAGCGAAACATATTAATTTTCGAAGAGTCCTCACTTTAAGTTTGCTAATACCAATTGTCAAGCGGTATTCATGTGGTATTAGTTTTATTTAGTTGGTATTACACAATATTTGCAATTGGTATGCATACTCTTTGATACCAAATACTTATAAGTATTTGATTTAAATAGATATTCAGGTAAAAAAATGTTTTTTTCAATGATTTGGTATGTTGACTCAATCCAACATACCATTCCAAAAATAGGACTGTTTTTATCGTCAAATTCCTTTTTTTACTCATCAAATATTTATTGCAAAATATCAACATATTAATCACGAAATTGTGCGTTTTATCGCGCTTAGATTGATGTAAAAATAGGCAGTTCACGGCCTTACTTTTTCCCCAGCACGGATCAATTTAAACAGCTCAGGAGTGTTAAGCTATCCGTTCTTTTCAATTCAAAAAAACATCCTATGCCACAGCACTATTTGGCCAAATTAAGTTCTCCACAACGCAGCGCAAAAGCCAACTTGCATCTAGGCGTGACCTTATGCTGGATTGCCGGCGCATTAAATGCAGGCGGTTTTTTAGCGGTAGGTGAATACACTTCACATATGACAGGACTTTTATCAAGTGCCGCTGATGAACTCATACTTGGACACAAAATGGCAGCGCTGGCGGCACTACTCATGCTGGTGTCCTTTATAACCGGTGCTGCCTGTACCGCGCTCATGGTGAATTACACCAAACGCAATTTGCCGCGCTATCTATATGCGCCAGTATTGTTTTGGGAAGCAATCCTTCTATTAATTTTTGGCATGCTGGGACAAGGCTTACTGAAGCATGAAATGATTACCGTATCGTTCACGGCGATTCTTTTGTGTTACATGATGGGATTGCAGAATGCCCTAATCACAAAGATCTCGCATGCGGAAATACGCACTACACACATCACAGGCTTAGTAACCGACATAGGTATCGAACTCGGCAAAATGCTGTATTGGAATCGAAACCAAACGCATACAGAAGAAATGAAAGTCGTAGTGAACCGTCACAAGCTCAAACTTCATTGTCAGCTGGTTCTCTCATTTGCAATTGGCGCAGTAATGGGGGCCGCGGGTTTCAAGTATCTGGGATTTATTGCCAGCGTTCCACTCGCCTTAGCTCTAACCAGCTTGGCTATCGCACCTGCATTTTCAAAAACCAACGAGCAATAAAAAACGGCGTATCTTTAATTACGATACGCCGCCAAAAGAGCTGATTTTTTTGACTCATTTTTAAGTGACTTTTTTAAGTCACTTTTTAAGCTACTTTTTTGCCGCCTTCAATAATTCTTGACCTGAACCAAAACTAATCGGCGCCTGTGCCGCCATCCAAGCAAATACCGCATAGGTAGTCGCAGCCTGATTGATACGCGCAGGTTCAATCTTGTCGAAAGTATCGTCCGGCGTATGGTGCAAATCGAAATAATCATCCGCTTTCAAGGCCAAACCAAAACTCGCTGCGCCTGCCATACGCAGGTCACCCATATCAGGACCAGGGAAGGCATTGTTGTCGCCAGGCTCTATGCCCAAAGGTGCTAAGACGCTGTGCATTTGCTTGACTAATGGCAAGGCTTCGGTACGGACAAAAGACGCCATTTTTGTCACAGGTCCTTGTCCCAAATCAGCTTCTGCTGCGGCTTGAATTTGTGCAATCTGATTTTGATGTGCCGCTAAATATGCTTTGCCACCAAACAAGCCTTGTTCTTCATTGGCAAACAAAACCACGCGAATACTGCGCTTAGGTTTCAAACCATTACGTTTAATAAATTCAGCGGCCGCCATCGTGATCGCACATCCAGCACCATCATCAATAGCACCCGTGCCCAAATCCCAAGAATCCAGATGACCGCCTATCAAAACATACTCATTCGGTAGCTCACTGCCAGTCATTTCGCCTATCACGTTATACGACGTATACGTGCCAGCAGCAGCCGAACTTAATTCCAACTTCAAAGAAACTGGCTTACCGCGTTTGATCATACGCGCCACCATGTCAGCATCAGAATTCGACATCGCCGCCGCGGGAATCTGTGCCACACCCGGTGCATACTGCATCACGCCCGTATGCGGAAAACGATGATTATCTGTGCCGACCGAACGGATAACGATCGCTACTGCGCCTTTGCGCGCGGCTTCTGAAGCACCGGCAGAACGTCCCGGAACCACCAAACCATACTCATTAGAATTTTGCATTCTGTGATTGATGAAAACAATTTTGCCCTGCACTTTTTCATCAGGTGCCGCCATCATTTCTTTTAAATTGGCAAATTCAACTAACTCAGCACGTAATCCATTTTTTGGAGTCGCGACACTGTTACCCAGTGCCGTAATGGAAAGTGGTTGCGGAAATGGCGCAACAATTTCCGCTTTTTCAATACCGCGTGTCCAACTTGGATAAGTTACTGGCTCTTTCCATACCTTATCAAAGCCTAACTCCTTAAACTTCGCTTCAGCCCACGCCACCGCGCGCGCATCGCCTGGCGTGCCCGCCATACGTGGCCCCACTTCAGTCGTCAAGGATTCAAGGATCTTATAACTCAAGTTATCGCTACGTGCCGCGTCACGTATCCAAGCCGCTGTCTGCAATTCTTTTTCTGTAAATAATGGCGCCGTATCATTTTTATTCGCAGCAGTTGCCCCCTGCAAAAATGCGCCACTGACGAGCAGCGCAAGAATAGATTGTTGACACGCTTTGACTACGCTTTGACGAATAAACATATTTTCCCTTTTTTAATATTTTTTTAAAATTAACAGAGCAAGGTCTATGATGCTCTTGCCATCATCTAGCTTAGCAGCCCATGGAAAGACCATTAAAAGGCTGTATAACATGACCTAAATTCCTAGGAAAAGTTCAGCCATTTTCTCGACTATCAATACAGGCATAAACCTTGAGTTACCATAAATACAACCATTGAAAGAACGACAGTCCCGAAAATCTATATCAAGCTTACCGCCAAAAAAAATCATAAGCCCTTGAATCTAATCACTATTTATCGCTACTTATCGATACTTATTACCAGTAATTCCCCCAAAAATGCGAACCAAGTGCGGCTTTACTCCCGATAAATATCGACTATACTTAGCATCATTGCATTAAAGAAATTTTTTAAATCGATTTCTAGTTCAAGTCTTCTATAAGATATAATACCTAAGTAGATTAAAATATGAAAAGTGCTGGCACTATCCAACAACACTTAGAAATTTTGATCTTTTTCTTCAAGCAATTTTCAACATAGCAGCAACGTAGTTTTAGCGTGCGGATCACATGACCGATACAGCAAACAAACCTTCGACGCCGATACGTGAGTTCTTTATCCAAGGTCTCACCAGCGATGGCAAACAGTTCCGCCCTAGTGATTGGGCTGAACGTTTGTGCGGCGCTATGTCGTGCTTTCGCCCTGAAGGCGGGCGTAATGCTCATTTGCAGTATTCCCCTTATGTGCGCCCGATTTTGCTAAATGGTGTGCGCTCCGTCGTAGTCAACGAGGCCTTAAGAGAAATAGAACCCCTCGCCTTCCATTTTGTGATGAGCTTTGCCAAAGACAATGACTTACAAATTGTTGATGCTTGCTTGCTCCCCGATCCTCCAGCTAATTAATTCCAGCTAATCGGCTTACTTATCGACTTACTTACATTCCGTAGTCATTTCCTTCTTCACCGCACTTACCTTATGAGCATCAGTAAGTAAAAACGGAGTCGGGCGCAGGAAGAATTTGTCGTGAGCTAGCTAACTAGCTTAGTCAGCGCCACAATCTCTGCCATAATTAGAGTATTAACCTTATCTACGTCATTCTGAATGACGCTTATTGACGTTTATTCACGCTTTTACCTATGATACTCGGCCATCTCAATCACACTCATACAAAATTCGCTGACCACATAGAAATGGCTTTGCAACACTTGCGAGAAACAGATTATCTGCTGCGTGAGCCTGGCAAGTATCCTATCAATGATGAACAGATGTTTGCGCTGGTTCAAGACCCAATGACACAGTCATGGGAGACAGGTTTTCCTGAATTTCATCAGCGTCATATTGATGTGCAATATCTTTTGAGTGGCGAGGAAGCGCTAGGTTATTTACCAGCGAATCCCGACCTAATACCTCATGATGATCGCCTACAGGAACGCGATATTGCCTTCGTCGCACAGCAACCCCATGAAACTAAAATTGTGCTGACGCCGGGCATGTATGCGATCTTTTTCCCCGGTGAATTACATCGTCCCTGCCGCGCGGTAAAGCTAGGTATGCAAATCAAAAAAGTGGTGATAAAAATTTTAGCCAAATAACCGAAGATTTTTTGGCATCGCATAGAGTATGCTGCGCGGGTTCTTTACTTTTCTTATTTTTTTGGAGTGATTTCTATGAAACGCTTATTGTTGACAACGCTATTAGCAACTAGTTTGGTGACCGGTTTGAGTGGCTGCGGCTATAACACTTTGCAAGCCCAAGACGAAACCGTCAAAGCTTCTTGGTCTGAAGTTTTAAATCAATATCAACGTCGTGCTGATCTAGTACCTAATTTAGTCAATGTCGTGAAAGGCTATGCCGATCATGAAAAGGAAGTGCTATTAGGCGTCACCGAAGCACGTGCTAAAGTTGGCAGCATACAAATGACGCCAGAGCTGGCAAAAGATCCAGAAGCGCTGAAGAAATTTCAAGAAGCGCAAGCCGGTATGACTTCCGCTTTATCGCGCTTGATGGTGATTTCTGAAAACTATCCGGCCTTAAAAGCGAACGATAATTTCCGTGACTTGTCCGCGCAATTAGAAGGCACAGAAAACCGTATCACGGTGGCACGTAATCGTTATATTCAAGAAGTCAAAACTTACAACGTGACGGTACGTTCTTTCCCTAGCAATTTGACGGCAAAAATGTTTGGTATGGAAGTCAAACCTAACTTCACAGTAGAAAACGAAAAAGCGATTTCTAATGCACCTAAAGTCGATTTTGGTAAGAAATAATGTTGACTGTGAAGTCATATAAGACACTCTGTGCTTCGCTATTGACACTGCTACTGGCATGGCTGCTCCCACTCGTTCTCATCGTCGGAAGTAGTAATGCCAATGCAGAACAAATTCCAGTTCCCAAATTATCTAAGCGCGTTACCGATTTAACGCAAACCCTGAGCGCGCAACAAATCGAAACGCTAGCCCAGAAGTTAGAGGCGCTAGAAAAAACCAAAGGTAGCCAGATCGCGGTTTTACTTGTTCCCACCACGGGCGAAGAAGGTATAGAACAATTTTCTATACGCGTAGTCGATGAGTGGAAACTAGGACGCAAAGGCATGGCAGATGGAGTTTTGTTTTTGGTCGCCAAAAATGATAAACGCGTTCGCATAGAAGTAGGACGCGGCTTAGAAGGCGCGCTCACCGATGTCACTAGCGCCCGTATCATTCGCGAGTTTGTACGCCCAGCCTTCAAGACCAATGATTTCTATGGCGGCATCGACGCCGGTATCGACAAAATCAGTGCAGTCATCGCAGGCGAAGCTTTACCAGCCCCCACGCCCAGCAAAGGCCACAGCGCAAACTACAGCAACGATCTGAATATTTTTGGATTACATCCACTGATTTGGCTAGGCTTATTAATTGCGGGTTTAGTGCTCAGCAAAGTCTTAGGGCCTTGGTTGGGTCGTGGTGGATTAGCCGCTGGTAGTACAGCAGCGGCAATGTTGGCGGGCACACCGCTAACTATAGCCTTACTGGCAGGCGTTCTCATGGTTGCGCTATACAGTCTGTTAGCCAGTCGCATCTTTTGGGATATTGCGGGTGCAGTTTTGCAAAGTGGTGCGGTTGGTGGCATTGGTGGCTTTGGTGGCGGACACGGCGGTGGCAGTCATAGCAGCAATGATGGCTTCAGCGGCGGTGGTGGTGATTTTGGCGGCGGCGGCGCTTCGGGAGATTGGTAATGAAAAATAATCGACTATGGCAAAATTTGCGCTCGCATTTACTTCGCAATCCTTATCGCCAACACTTTACAACACAGAACATGCAATTGCTCAGTGAGAAAATCGCTGCCGCGGAACAAGGGCATCGTGGTGAAATTCGGGTTGTGGTCGAAAGTCAATTACCAGTCAGCCTCGTGCTGACTGGCATCTCGACTCGTCAACGCGCCATCAGCTACTTCGCCGATTTACGCGTATGGGATACGGAAGAAAATTCTGGCATTTTGCTGTACCTGATACTGGCTGAACGTAAGATAGAAATCGTGGCAGATCGAGGTATTGCCAAGCTGGTAGAACAGGCAGAATGGAATAAGATTTGTCAGCAATTACAAAATCAGCTTGGTGCAGATCAAGTGCTTGAGGGATTGAGTAAAGCCATTACAGAATTCGGTACTTTATTGCGGCAACACTATCCTATCTCAACTACGGCGAACAATCCAAACGAGCTCAGTAATGAATTAATTTTCATTCCCTGAACTTGCATAAATTTGACGGATCAAATTACGTCTTCACAACTATCTGCCAAATTTGCGTTTTGCCCACACCAAACGCCGTTTTATCTCAAAGCAAATATTCACATGTGTATGCCCGTGCTACAGTAGCCGGGCATTTTTTTCGTTTTTACACTCAAAAGATCTCAGTTCATTCCGCAATTCATTCCTCAGTTCATTTAATACGGAGTATGCCCATGAAATTAGTCAAAACACTACTTGCGTCCAGCTTACTAACTCTCTACGCGACCAGCGCCTTCGCTGATACTCAAACCACCAAATATTTAATCTTTGTTGAAAACGGCAAACAAGCCGGCGAGCAAGTGGTTCAACGCGATGATACTGGTTTGCACAAAGTGAAATTCATCTTCAAAGACAATGGCCGCGGTCCCGAATTGAATGAAGAATTTCGCTTGGGCGCTGACGGTTTAATCACCGACTACAAGGTGACCGGCAATTCCACCTTTGGTGCGGTGATCAACGAGAGTTATCAACGCGTAGGTGATAAGGCAGAATGGAAATCCACCTCTGAGAAAGGTAGTAAAACAGTCAACGGATCGGCACTGTATATTCCTCTCAATAGTTCATTCGCCATCGCCTCGCTGTCAATTTCTGCATTAGAAAAAGCTAAGGACAAGAAACTACAATTGCTCCCATCCGGCACGCTATCGCAAAGTAAAATCGGTGAACTCGAAGTCGTCAATGGCGACAAAAAACAAACCGTACAATTATTGGCACAAACTGGCATAGGCCTATCACCCAGCTTCGCTTGGGCAACCACGGGCGACAATCCTCGTCTGTTTGCGGTCGTCATTCCTGGCTACATGAAAGCGATAGAAGAAGGCTGGCAAGGCAATGGGGAAGCAATGGCCAACTTCCAAAAAGCGGCCGAAAGCAAAGTCTTGGTGGACTGGGCAAAAAAATTACAACGTCCACTATCCGGTTTAACCGTGATTCGCAACGCCCGTATTTTCGATAGCGAAAAAGCCAAAGTCGGTGCAGCATCGGACGTCTATGTATTGCGTGGTCGTATCACAGCGATCTTGCCAGCAGGCTCACCAGTGCGTGGTGCGACATCCGAAATCGATGCGGCTGGTCGTATTTTATTACCCGGCTTATTTGACATGCATGGTCACGTTGGGCGTTGGGATGGTGGCTTAAATATTGCCGCTGGCGTCACCAGCGTGCGCGATATGGGTAATGACAATGCGCAGATGCAATTGATTTTGGACGAAGTCAACAAAGGTGATTTACTAGGGCCACAAGTGGTGCCTGCGGGCTTCTTAGAAGGTGAAAGTCCGTTTTCTGCCAACAATGGTTTTGTGATCAAAAACTTGGCAGAAGCCAAAAATGCGATTGACTGGTATGCGCAGCATGGCTATCCCCAACTGAAGATCTATAACTCCTTTCCTAAAGCCATTTTGAAAGACACTGTGACTTACGCTCATTCACGTGGCATGCGGGTTTCTGGCCACATCCCTGTCGGTTTGCGCGCGTTCGAAGCCTTAGATGCAGGTTACGATGAGATTCAACATATCAATCAAGTTATGTTGAATTTTTTAGCGACACCTAAGACCGATACCCGTACTTTAGATCGCTTCATTTTGCCGTCTGAAAAAACAGCGGATCTGGATTTCGATTCCAAGCCTGTGCAAGACTTTATAGCCCGCTTGAAGGCTAAGCAAATCGCCATTGATCCTACCCTAGCCACTTTCTCTTTCCTGCGCCAACAAGACGGCACAATCAACGAGCCCTTCGCTACGATTGCTGATCACATGCCGCCAGATGTGCGTCGCGGCTTCTCGGTGGGCACGATGAAAATCGCTGATGAAGCGACTCATCAACGCTACGAAAAATCCTATGCAAAAATGGTCGAATTCGTTGGCCGTTTATACAAAGCTGGCGTACCTATCGTTGCTGGCACCGATGAATTAGCGGGCTTTACTTTGCATTCTGAATTGGCGTTTTTGGTGAAAGCAGGTTTGACGCCAGCACAAGCGCTGCAAATCGCTACTCGCAATGGTGCGCGTTACACTCGCACACAAAATGAACGTGGTTCTATCACGGTTGGCAAATTAGCGGATCTGGTTTTAGTCGATGGCGATCCGACTAAGAATATCGAAGACGTACGTAAAATCTCCGCGGTCATCACGCGTGGCTATTTAATTTATCCTAGCGAGATTCATCAAAACATGGGAATCAAACCTTTTGTCGAGAGCAAACCAGAATTAAAAGCGCTGAAACCGGTATCGGCGACTAATGCGATTGGGATCAATGAAGGTGCAATGCAACGTTATTTTGGTACTGCACGTCGTGACTAAGGTATAACAACTCACTGCTGGCGGACAGATCCGGTCTGCCAGCCATTTCGAGATTCAAATACCGATTGAAAGTTTGAACTAAAAATCAAGCAAAATGGTCATAAGCCCACATTTCCAATGGAGGGTGACATGGTAAGACCACTAAAAAGATCCGCATTACAATTAAGCCTACAACTCAGTTTAAGTTTGTGCATAGGAGCAACTTCCCTGCCCAGCTTCGCTGCCAGTCCAAGTTATTCAGACTATCGCAGCTTTGAAACAATAGAAAAACAATTACAGAGCCTCGCGCAAAAGTATCCTGAGCGCATCAAGCTACAATCCGTTGGCAAAAGCGCCGGGGGACGTTCACTGTATTTCGTGCAAATTGCTGGCTCCGGCAAAGTCACTGCGGACAAGCGGCCTGCTTTGTTTGTCGGCGCCAATATCGCCGGTTTTCATCATGCTGGCTCAGAAGCCGCCATGCATTTGATCAATACATTAGCAAACTCCAATGAGAAAAAAGTTGAGGAGTTGCTGTCCAAACGGACGATATACGTCGCACCAATTTTAAATCCTGATGCACACAATGGCCTGTTCGCAACGCCACGCCAATTGCGTGCTGGCAACGATAGCAAACTAGACCGCGACCTTGACGGTTTGGTCGCCGAAGATGGCGCTGATGATCTCGACGGCAATGGCATCATCACCCAAATGCGGATTAAAGACCCTAGTGGCGATATGATTATCGATCCCAAAGATCCACGTCGCATGATTAAAGCCGATGTCAGCAAAGGCGAGCGCGGTACGCATCGCGTGTTTATCGAAGGGAAAGACGACGACAAAGATGGTGTGTATAACGAAGATGGTATAGGCGGCGTACATCCTGATCGCAACTTCCCGGCGGGCTTTCCGGTGGCGGATACCAGCGCTGGTGCTTGGCCAGGGGTAACGCCCGAAGCGAAAGCCACGATGGACGCGGTGCTATCGCATAAAAATATCGCCATGGCCGTGGTATTTGGCCCCGCCAATCAATTGCTCTCTGCACCTACTGGTTTTGATCGCATCACGCCGCCCGGCGCTACGCCAGCAGCCGAAGCCAACAAACTAGAAGCTGATGATCTGAAAGTGCTCGCCAACTTAGGCGACGCCTACAAAAAATCCTTAGATCAAGCAGGCTTAGACAGCAAACGCAGCGCAAAACAAACTGGTAAAGGTAGCTTGGCGAACTGGTTGTACTTCCATTATGGTGTGCAGACCATAGAGTTAGATGTCTGGGGAGCGCCTGTTGCTAAAGCTGCGGCACCAGACGCTAATGCAGCCCCAGCACCTGCTTCTGTCGCTAGCACTAGCGGCAATGCGTCACGTCCAAACGCTGCCAATCCGTCCGCCAAAACAAGCGACGCAGAAAAAGATCTAATCAGCTACCTAAGCGCCAACGCACCTGAATCCATCATCGCTTGGAAGAAAATAAAACTGCCTGATGGCACAGAAGTCGAAGTTGGCGGTCTCGACCCTTATGCAGAATACGCACCCACTGCCAAAGTATTAGAACCCGCCTTAAAAGTTCACACTGAGCAAATCTTAAATTGGGGTGAAAAATTAGCGCAATTAGAAATCTTGGAAACCAAAGCTGTCGCCAAAGGCGATGACGTTTGGCAAATTACCGCCATCGGCGGTATGCAAGGTGAGTTTCCAACCCACAGCAAATTAGCCACCCGAATGCGCAACAAACTCCCAGTACGTTTAGAAATGCGTCCGGGAAAAGGCGTGACTGCGCTCACATTAAATCGAGCAGCGACAGTAGAACGTCTTGAGCCAGCCAGCACGATTAAGGGCGAATGGTTAGTCAAAGGCGCGGCTGGCAGCACGATCACCGTTGGCTTATGGACAGATCAAGCTGGACAAGCACTGACAACGATTACTTTAGGAAAGGCGAACTGAGATGAAATCACGCATGAAAACCCAAAGACCAATTCAACTTAGCGCAATTGCTCTCGCCTGCGCCTTATTCGTAACGCCTAGTTTCGCTGATTCCGTCAAAGCGCCGCAGCCGCACTTCAATCGTGTACATCACAATAAAGAAATTGTGGAGTACATGAAAGCCTATGCTGCCGCCTATCCGAATCTGGTCACGGTAAAAAGTTTAGGTAAAACTGCTGCGGGTACCGATATGTGGATGCTCACTATCAATAATGAAAAAACCGGCAAAGCAGGCGACAAACCTGCCACCTATGTTGATGGTGCAATTCACGCCAATGAAGCACAAGCAGCCGATACAGTGCTTTACACGATTGATTACATCCTCAAAAATTACGGCAAGCTCGACAAGATTACCGAAACAGTCGATCGCTCAACCCTGTATTTTGTACCTAGTGTGAGTCCAGATAGTCGTGCCAAATGGTTTGATGAACCAGCAACGGCAAGCTACCCACGTTCTTCACCATGGCCGTTTGACGACGATCGTGACGGTAAAGTGGATGAGGACGGCCCCGTCGATATCAACAAAGATGGCGTCATCACGACCATGCGCAAAAAAGTTCAAATGGGCTTGGGTAATCGTAAGTTAGACCCAAAAGATCCGCGCGTTTTACTTCCTTTAGAACCAGGTGAACTTGGCGACTACTTATTACTTGGTCAAGAAGGCTTTGATCAAGATGGTGATGGCTTAATGGGCGAAGACAGTGTTGGTTATGCCGATCCAAATCGTACTTGGGGCTATGACTGGGCACCACGTTATATTCAAAATGGGGCGACTGACTATCCATTACAGATTCCAGAAACACGCAGTATCGCCAATTGGGCGCTTGATCACTTGGAAGTTTCCAGTGTGATTAGTTTTCATAATTCAGGTCGTATGATTTTGCGTGGACCGGGTTCGCCAACACAAACACCCGTCAGCGCCGCTGATAATCGCACTTTCGATTATCTTGGTCGCGAGGGTGAAAAAATGATGCCAGGTTATAGCTATATGATTACCTGGCGCGATTTATATACGGCCTACGGCAGCACCACAGATCATTTCTACGGTGTGGTCGGCGCTTTTGGATTTGTGCCAGAATTGTTTGGCAGAGTGATGGACGACAATAACATCATCCGTTTTGATCCAGCCCCCAAAGTAGGCGATCCGGTGCGCCCAGTACAAACAGGGCCTAAAGGCTATGATCAGCTCAAGTGGAACGACATGCTGACTTTTGGTCGTCAATTTATCCCATTCAAAGAAGCCAATCATCCGCAATACGGCAAAATAGAAATCGGTGGTTGGCGTCAAGATACCGGTCGCATGCCTGAAGGATGGATGCTAGAAGAAGAAACGCATCGCAATGCTGCATTTGTATTACTCAATGCGATGAACGTACCGAAGCTGCGCTTCTTGGAACCCACCGTCAAAAAAGTGGGCACCAATTTATATCACGTAGAACTACCCTTGATTAATGAACGGGCGATTCCTAGTGTCAGTAGTATCGTCATCGCGAATAAATTGCATCGCGTCGATCTGGCCACGGTCAGTCACGGCAAAGTCATTTCCAGCGGCATTGTGCGCAATCCTTACACCAATCAGATTGATCTGCAAGAACATAGGCCAGAACGTTTGATGGTGAATGGTGTACCTGGCTTCGGCAACACGACCTTGTTCTTCTTGGTAGAAAGCGGCGGCGGTGATATCGTGGTTAATTACGATAGTATTAAAGGCGGTAAATTGAGCCAAAAAGTTAGCTTAAAATAAGTCCATGCTAAATCAAAAAGCCATCATGAAATTTTCATGATGGCTTTTTTAGCTAGATTACTTAATGAATCAATTAATCAGTTAATTAAGCAATTAACTGCCCGGCGTAATGCTCTTCACAACTTTACCCGCCTCATCCAACATCTGAATCTCGGCCTGACCTGAGGCGCTCACGACTAACATCATACGAGTACGTCCCTTCGCATCTTTCAAACTTAGAGTAGAACCTTTATCTCTGGTGTTGCCAAGGAAAATGCGATTCTCCGATAAGCGACCTTCACTACTCAATTTTTTCCAATAGGCGGCTTGCTCAGCGGTTGGCAATTTCTCCGCTTCGGCAGCAAAGGTTTTCATGTCGTCTAATGAAGTCACTTTATACATGGGTACGTCATTGATGCGTATTCCCGTAGATTGATGATTCGCGCTATCGCTACTGATTAACTGCAAAGCCTGATCTTGGCGGAAGCGGTCGAAGGTTAAAGACAATCCTGCATCAATTTTCCCGTTTTCACTGATACTGCCTTTTTGAATAAAGCCACCGTTTTCTGTACCTTCTTCATTCACAAAAATCATCCCAGCAAAACTACGACGATCTGGGCGAGCACCTTCTTTACCTTGCATAAAATCACCAGGAAACTGCGCACGATTAGAGATCACAATACGCTTGGTGCCATCAGGCTCCACGATATTAATACGACCCACAGTGATTTCATCAAAGTGTTCGTGTTTAACTGGTTCTCTGGCACCTGTTAATGCAAAGACGGCCGCCAATGCACTCGCCATAGTCGTTGCACCTGCAAAGAAAGTTTTAATGTGTGACATAAATTTACCTTTTCAAAAAAATGAGCAAAAGCTCGCCCTACCAATTAGCGTGATATACGCTACTACAATTAATTTATATGGTTTATGAAAAAACTCGGAACACTATAATTTGCGAGATTATTTGCTCGATTATTCGCTCAATTACTTGTTCAAGTATTTGCTCGATTCAGTGGGAATCGCGATCTAGCTATCCGACATCGTTTCAAGTGACCTGAAGCTTACGCAAACGCCACTCCATAAAGAATCCCAAAATTCCACAAAACACAAAGATGCCGCCTAAGAATTGCAGAATTTTGTTAGGCATAGAGAGTACATAACGCACGTTGACTAAACTGAACTTGCGACGACCGCCATCGACCTCTTGATAAAAGACGGTGCCGTAATCACGGTCTTTCTCGACTGCCACAGGTCGTTTTCTAGTCATCTCAAAATCAGCCAATTGTTTTGAAAACTCTTCACGATTTATGATATTTGCCGACGCTTTAAGATTCAAAATCTTTGAGAATTGTTCAAAAATATCTTCAGGTTCATTCGCAAGAAACACACCAGGCGATTCATATTTATACAAATTATTGGCGAAGAAAATACCGTTATTGGCGGCTAACAAGCCTACAAATCCAAGCACGCAGGCCGCGGCTGAACCCAGTAACCATTGTTTAACATTATGTACTTTCACTGCAATTGTCGTGTTCAAGTAATGCGCCACCTCAGGAATTTGCTTTAACGAGCCTTGCAGAATTTTCTTGTCAATATCTTTCAAAAAATCCTTAGCATCCAAATTCAAGGATTTAATAATGGACTGAAACATCTCCGCTGACGGGACCGATTTATCATTTTCTAATTTAGACAAATACGATTGCTCTATCCCTATCGCCTCGGCCATTTGCGGCTGAGTCAGATTTCTCTCAGTACGGACTTGTTTTAATTTTTCACCAAAATTCATTTGCTTTACCTTTTCTCTCGCGGCCTTTTTGTGAATGTCTCAGTACACAGCAAATCATCAGGAAATGCAGTGCCTAAGCCATATTCTTTGGTATTCATGTAGAAATTGGAAGCTGAATATACGCGAATAAACATGAATATAAAGAGTTCGCCCAAAAATCTCGTTGGAAAATACAAATAAAAAAGGAAGGCATCATTTCGCCTCCCTTTTTTACCTTACATTATTTTTTCAAATGCCTAGCATTAAAAAATATTTGCTGAGACCCTTAGCGCACAATACAAGGCTTGCAGCTCCAAACCTATAAGGAGCACTTATAGAACCGAATTTATACACTCAGTGGGTTTAACTCATAATGCCGACATGCCGCTAAAGCAACGCATGCATAATGTTGTCCTTACTGGGCTGGGACTTATTAAGACTCGCACTACGGCAAAGTACACATACAATGCGCCATCACCATATAAGATCTGTTTTCCTTACGCAGGTCTGCCAACCAATTTAAGTCTTTCACCATCTCGGTCGCAGCGGCTGGTGGAATGCCCGTCGGCGCTACCGCCACTTTGAATTTTTCATTGACTACTTTTGACATCGCTTGAGCGGCATTATCACCAAACATACTAAAGAAGCGATCAAACTTAGATGGTTCACGTTCGATGTAAGTGACGCGATAGCCCTCACCCAATTTAGCGCGCGTCGCGGCAGACTTCAGCGCATCGTTAAAACTACCGAGCCTATCTACCAGTCCACGTTCTTTCGCCTGCTCACCAGTCCAGACCCGACCTTGTGCTACTGCATCGATTTTTTCTGGTGTGGTTTTACGCGCAACAGCCGCTTTCGTTGTGAATTCATGGTAAACATTATTAATACCTTGCTGTATCACTTCACCAAATTTGGGATTCATAGGACGCAAAGGATTAAACGAATCAGCCATCCAAGTGGTCGTGGTACCCGCGGTATGTACGCCGATTTTATCCATCACTTTTTCCGCCGTTGGGAAAATCGCGAACACACCAATAGAACCAGTAATCGTCGCCGCATCAGCAATCACTTCATCCGAAGACATCGACACCCAATAACCACCCGACGCCGCCACATTACCCATAGAGATAACGACTGGCTTGCCTGCTTTGCGCGTCAACTCTAATTCTTGGCGTATTAATTCTGAACCGAATGCACTACCTCCAGGCGAATCGACACGCAACACTAGCGCTTTTACCTGATCATCTTCACGTGCCTTGCGTACCAGATTCGCGGTTGACATGCCGCCAATCGCACCCGGTGGCGCAGTGCCTTCACTGATCTCACCTTCTGCGACGATCACGGCAACCGCAGGACCAAAAGCAAACGAACGATGATTTTCTAAATAATCATCAAACGCAATTTGTTTAAAACTCTTGGTATGTTCATCTTTCGCGCCCAAGCCCAACATCATTTGACGCAGATCATCTCGTGTTTTCAAGCCATCAATCAATTTGGCATCGACCGCGAACTGACCGACGCTACCATTCGCCGCTTTTAACATCTCAGGTAAATTGTCGATACTTTTCATAATCGAGCCGGCGGGCAATTTGCGCGCGGCTTCTACCCCATCGGTATAGAACTTCCACATCGCGTTATACAAAAATGCATCAGCTTCGGCCGCAGCAGGAGATGGTCCATTGGCGATATACGGCTCAGCAAAACTTTTAAATGTCCCGACTTTTAATACATTAACGGTGATACCAATTTTATCCAAAGCATCTTTGTAATAATTGCGATAGCGACCAAAACCGGTGAGCATCACATTACCCATAGGGTGCATGTAGACTTGGTTAGCATGAGATGCCAAATAATATTGGCGTTGATCAAAACTAGAGCCCCAAGCAATCACTTTTTTTCCGCTAGCTTTAAAACGCTCCAAAGCCGCTGCGACTTCACGCAACATAGGCAAACCGGCGCTTTGCATACCATCTAGCAGTAACACAGCATTATTGATTTTCGGATCTTTAGTCGCCGCATCCAAGACAGTCAAAATATCGCGCAACTGTGTCGAGCGCTTATTTTCACCTTGTACTTCAGCCAGAAAAGCATCGCTAGCACTGCCCGCATGCTGCTCCACCAAATCGCCTTTGAAATTAAGGATCAAGGCGGTTTTGTCTTCGACTTTCACTTTATTCGAAGAAAATAGTCCAACCAGAATAAAGATAACGAAGATCAAAAAAATTAAATTAAATAAGAAGCGACGACTAGCATCAACCGCATTCCAGCTCCATTTAATTGCTTGCCCGATCGCTCGGAAGGGTGAAAAAGCCATAGTAACTCCTAGGAAAAAACAAGATTTGGATCAATCACCGTTAGACACTCAACAGCGCACGTCCGTTCATTAACATTTGCAGAATTTTAACTTATTTTAAGGCAATCTTCGAAGAATCACACATTCAGTGAGTGACGAGGTAAGAAATCACAATTAGGCTAAAATACCATACAAGCACACGTAGCACGCTCCCCCCTTACTTCAACTTATATAAATCGGAAACCACATGAAAACAAAAGCCGCCATCGCCTGGGAAGCAGGAAAACCTCTGACCATCGAAGAAGTTGATCTACAAGGCCCGCAAGCAGGAGAAGTCTTAGTCGAGATCAAAGCGACAGGCATTTGCCATACTGATTACTACACTTTATCCGGCGCTGATCCTGAAGGTATTTTCCCTGCGATTTTAGGACATGAAGGTGCTGGCGTTGTAGTCGATGTCGGCCCAGGCGTGAAGAGCTTGAAAAAGGACGATCACGTCATCCCACTCTACACACCCGAATGCCGTGAATGCAAATTCTGCCTGTCACAAAAAACCAATCTGTGCCAAGCCATCCGCAGCACCCAAGGCCGTGGCTTAATGCCGGATGCGACTAGCCGTTTTTCTATCGACGGTAATCCGATTTTCCATTACATGGGAACTTCAACATTTTCAAATTACATCGTGGTGCCTGAGATCGCCCTAGCAAAAATCCGCGAGGATGCGCCGTTTGATAAAGTTTGCTACATCGGTTGCGGCGTCACCACCGGCGTTGGCGCGGTCTTATTCACAGCCAAGGTAGAAGCAGGTGCCAACGTCGTCGTGTTTGGCTTAGGCGGTATCGGATTAAACGTAATTCAAGCGGCACGCATGGTCGGTGCAAACAAAATCATTGGTGTCGATATCAACCCCGCACGTGAAAGCATGGCACGCAAATTCGGCATGACCCACTTTGTTAATCCTAAAGAAGTTGGCAACGTGGTTGACGCGATTATCGGCTTAACGGATGGTGGTGCCGATTACAGCTTCGAATGCATAGGCAACACCACAACCATGCGCCAATCGCTAGAATGCTGTCATAAAGGTTGGGGCCAATCCATCATCATCGGCGTCGCCGCTGCTGGTCAAGAAATCAGTACCCGCCCCTTCCAATTAGTCACCGGACGCGTCTGGAAAGGCTCTGCTTTCGGTGGCGCACGTGGACGTACCGACGTACCAAAAATCGTCGATTGGTATATGGAAGGTAAATTGAATATCGATGATTTAATCACCCACAAATTACCTTTAGAACGAATCAATGAAGGCTTTGATTTGATGAAGAGCGGCGAGTCGATACGCTCTGTGGTGGAGTTTTAAAAGTCCCCCTATCACAGACTAAATGTGTAAAAAACTATCAGCTTTGCTTATTTGTCAGGAATAGCGAAGCTGATAGTAGTTAATTATCATTAAAAGCAAGCACCGCACTTCACTTTGTAAAAATAAGAAGTCGCTAAGTCGGCATGTTAAAATACGCGGTTATTCTAATCTTACAGAACGCCAGCAATGACCGATATCACCAGCGCCCCAGATAATAACGACGAGCAAGACAACGTCACTGTCAAAAAAGTATCCACCGACCTAATCCGCAAAGAAGTCGCACGTCGTCGTACTTTTGGCATTATTTCTCACCCGGATGCGGGTAAAACCACGCTCACGGAAAAACTTCTGATGTTCTCCGGCGCGATTCAATTAGCCGGTACGGTCAAAGCGCGTAAGAGCGGTCGCCATGCAACGTCTGATTGGATGGAAATTGAGAAGCAACGTGGTATTTCGGTCGCTTCTTCTGTGATGCAGTTTGAATACCGCGATCACGTCGTCAATTTACTCGACACACCGGGTCACCAAGACTTCTCTGAAGATACCTATCGCGTATTAACTGCCGTCGATTCCGCCTTGATGGTGATTGATGCCGCTAAGGGCGTGGAAGAACAAACCATCAAGTTGTTGAACGTTTGCCGTATGCGCAATACGCCGATTATCAGTTTCGTTAATAAGATGGACCGTGAAACCCGCGATCCTTTGGAATTATTGGACGAATTAGAATCAGTCTTAAAGATTCAATGTTCTCCCGTCACTTGGCCTATCGGCATGGGTAAAACTTTCCGTGGTGTGTATCACATCCTGAAAGATGAAATCATGCTGTTCACACCAGGTAGTGAACGCGCTGATCAAGAATTTGAAGTCGTCAAAGGCATCGATAATCCCCGTCTAGCAGAACTGTTCCCGCTAGAAATCGAACAGTTAAAAATGGAAGTGGAATTGGTACATGGCGCTTCACATCCTTTCGATTTGGCAGCAGTTTTGGCAGGCACGCAAACGCCGGTATTCTTCGGCTCAGCGATTAATAACTTCGGTGTCCGTGAGATTTTGAATGCCCTACTCGACTGGGCGCCAGCACCACGTGAACGCGATGCAACGGTGCGTACCGTAGCACCAACTGAAGAACCATTCTCAGGTTTCGTATTCAAAATCCAAGCCAACATGGACCCAGCGCATCGCGACCGCATCGCCTTCTTACGCGTTTGCTCAGGTCGTTTTGAACGTGGCATGAAACTCAAACATTTACGTATCAATCGCGATATTAAAGTCTCATCCGTGGTGACCTTCATGGCCTCATCCCGTGAACAAGTAGAAGAAGCCTACGCAGGCGATATCATCGGTTTACCAAACCACGGCAACATGCAAATTGGCGATAGTTTTTCTGAAGGTGAGTTATTGCAATTCACAGGCATCCCGTACTTTGCACCAGATTTCTTCCGCATCGCGCGTATCTTGAATCCACTCAAAACCAAGCAATTACAAAAAGGTTTGCAGCAGCTAGGTGAAGAAGGCGCAGTACAGGTCTTCAAACCCATCGTCAGCGGCGATTTGATCTTAGGTGCAGTTGGCGTTTTACAGTTTGAAGTGGTCGCCAGTCGCTTAAAAAATGAGTACGGCGTTGATGCGGTATTCGAAGGCACCAGCATCAGCAGCGCTCGTTGGATTACCTGCGAAGATAAAAAAATGCTAGCCGATTTTGAACGCTCCAGCGCGGGTGCCAACGTGGCGTATGACGCAGCGGGCAATATGGCCTACCTCGCTAGTTCGGGGGTGAATTTACGCTTGACGCAAGAACGTTGGCCGGACGTGGTGTTCCATGCTACACGTGAGCATGCGGCGAAGTTGGATTAAATACCTTAGCTATAAGATTGAAAAGCCTGAACTGTAGTTGCAGTTCAGGCTTTTTGCTTTTTATCTGTTTGATCAGTCTATATCCAAACGCATACGTTCAAAACGTATCGTCACACCATCAGGCAAAGTATCAGAAACATCTTCCATTTTTTCAAAGCCCAAGACTTTATAAAACGGTACACCAGGCAAGGTCGCCATTAATTCCAGACTCGAAAAGCCTTGCGCTAACGCCGCTTGTTTGCAGGCTTCGAATACCGCTCTGCCGACACCACGACGCGCTGACTTGGGTGAGATGAAAAAGGCGCGGATTCTGGCGGGATCGTGGGCGGGATCGAGGAACTCATCCGCGCCCATCGGTCTTTGATCACCACCATATAAAGTGCGACGACGGCTCCAACCGCCACAGCCAGCTAATTCGCCATCAAGTGTGGCGGTGAAATAACTACCGTCTTTTACTAAAGCTGTATCAACACCAAACACATATTTAATCGCCGATTCGGCTTCTTGTTCGGTATAAAAACCACGACTCAACTCGCGTGCTGAGTGCTGAATTAATTGATTGAGTTCCGCAACTTCATCCATCGTACTCGGACGGACTTGAACCTCTGGCGGTGTTGATGGCGACATGCAAACCTCTTGGAAATTGCTTATTGAGATTTGATGATACACATTATCGGCGAAAAATAAAATCGTCTCGGTGTGAAGTCAAGGATACAAAATTGGTAGGGCGGGTGCATCCCGCGCCGCCAGGCCATCGAGCACCTAAGCGGCGCGGGTTTCTCCCGCCCTACGAAAAACTTAACTGAAAAATTTAAGCCGCAACGTTAAACACTAATTCACCACCTGCAGCATCGACAACAATCACGTCTTTCGGTCCAAATTTGCCTTGTAAAATCATCTTAGACAAAGGATTTTCTATCTCTTGTTGTATCGCGCGTTTTAGTGGTCGTGCGCCATACACAGGATCGAAACCTGCTTCAGCGATTTTCAGTAAAGCGGCATCAGTGACTTGTAAGCCCATCTCCATTTGCGCCAAGCGTTTATTCAATGTTGCTAACTGTATCTTAGCGATGGCACCGATATTTTTTGCATCTAAAGCGTGGAACACCACAATTTCATCAATACGATTAATAAACTCAGGGCGGAAATGCGATTTCACTTCGCCCATCACCGCCATTTTAATCACGCTTGGCTCGCTGCCTTCCATCGCTTGAATTTGATGTGAACCCAGATTCGAGGTCATGACGATCACGGTGTTTTTGAAATCGACAGTGCGACCTTGACCGTCGGTCATACGACCATCATCCAAGACTTGCAACAAGACGTTAAACACATCGTGATGGGCTTTCTCAACTTCATCTAACAAGATCACGCTATAAGGTTTACGTCGCACCGCTTCGGTCAAATAACCGCCCTCTTCATAGCCAACATAACCAGGTGGCGCACCGATTAAACGGGCGACGGAATGCTTCTCCATAAATTCGCTCATATCGATACGAATTAAAGATTCTTCCGTATCAAACATGAAGTTCGCCAGCGCTTTACACAACTCGGTTTTACCGACACCCGTTGGTCCCAAAAATAGGAAAGAACCGTAAGGACGATTCGGATCACCGAGACCTGCACGTGAGCGACGGATCGCATCAGAAACTGCCGTAATTGCTTCGTGTTGACCGACCACCCGCGCATGCAAAGCGTCTTCCATTTGCAAGAGCTTTTCACGCTCGCCTTGCATCATACGGGACACAGGAATACCGGTCGCACGCGATACAATTTCGGCGATCTCTTCTGCGCCGACCTGTGTACGTAAGAGTTTCGTTTTACCGTCAGTAGCTTCATTTTTGGCCGCTTGTAACTCCGCTGCTTTCAGTTGCGCTTCTAATTCTGGGAGGCGACCATACTGCAATTGCGACATCGTTTGCCAATCACCTTTGCGTTTAGCATCGTCCATTTGCAAACGGATTTTTTCTATCTCTTCCTTGATATGCGTGCTGCCTTGTACTGTGGCTTTTTCTGCCTTCCAGACTTCTTCTAAATCGGCATATTCGCGCGACAAGGATTTGATTTCCTCTTCAATCAGTGACAGACGTTTTCTTGAGCCTTCGTCTTTTTCACGTTTAACCGCCTCTTTTTCAATTTTTAATTGAATCAAACGGCGATCTAATTTATCCATCACTTCGGGCTTAGAATCAATTTCTATCTTGATTTTTGCTGCCGCTTCGTCGATTAAATCAATGGCTTTATCTGGTAAAAACCGATCCGTAATATAACGATGCGACAACTCCGCGGCTGCGACTATCGCTGGGTCAGTGATATCGACACCGTGGTGAACTTCGTATTTTTCCTGTAAGCCACGCAGGATAGCAATGGTTGCTTCGACGCTAGGTTCGTCAACGATAATTTTTTGGAAGCGGCGTTCAAGAGCCGCGTCTTTTTCTATGTATTTACGATATTCGTCCAGAGTGGTCGCGCCTACGCAATGCAATTCACCGCGCGCTAATGCAGGTTTCAGCATATTGCCGGCGTCCATCGCACCTTCCGCCTTACCAGCGCCTACCATAGTGTGCAACTCGTCGATAAAGACGATGGTTTGGCCTTCGTCTATCGCAATTTCCTTGAGCACGGCTTTCAGACGTTCTTCAAATTCACCGCGGAATTTTGCGCCCGCCAACAAGGCCGCCATATCGAGTGAAAGTACCCGTTTTGATTTCAAGCTATCAGGCACTTCGCCATTCACGATACGCTGCGCCAAGCCTTCAACGATCGCGGTTTTACCCACGCCGGGTTCACCGATTAATACCGGATTGTTTTTACTGCGACGTTGTAAAACTTGAATCGCACGACGAATTTCATCATCGCGACCGATCACTGGATCGAGCTTGCCCAGACGAGCACGCTCCGTTAAATCTAAGGTATATTTTTTGAGTGCTTCGCGTTGGCCTTCAGCTTCTGGCGAATCGACATTAGCACCGCCACGCACGCCCTTGATCGCCGCTTCTAAAGCGCTGCGCGTCAAGCCATTTTCACGTGCTAATTTACCGGCTTCTGATTTATCGTCGACAAGAGCCAGCAAGACCATTTCACTGGCCAGAAATTGGTCGCCACGTTTTTGAGATTCTTTGTCGGCAAGATTCAACAAGCCCATCAACTCTCGGCCAATTTGTACCTGACCATCCGTTCCGCTGACTTTGGCGATCCGTTCTAAAGCTGCTTTCAAACTGTTCAATAAGGCGTTCACATTGACGCCAGCACGTTGCAAAAGCGAACGGGCACCACCATCATCCTGATTGATCAAAGCGAGTAAGACGTGCACAGGCTCTATATATTGGTTATCATTACCAACCGCCTGACTCTGTGCGTCAGCGAGTGCCTCTTGCAATTTTGTCGTTAATTTATCTAAGCGCATATCAAGCTCCTTGAGCGTTAATTTTCTAATGCACTATAGATTAGGCGACAAAATCACTTTTCAAGCGTAGTCAATAGGAAAAACTTTATTCGTTTTGCGTTACATCAATCACTTATGCATTTAGAACAACTCAATCTTACTTACCTCACTGACGAAGACCGCATCTTATTGAGAATAGGCTTTTCTACCGAAGAAGCAGAGCCAAGCAAACAAGAACTCCAGATTTTTTTCACACGTCGTTTGCTGCAAAAAATGTGGCCGACCTTAATGGAAGCGATTGGCGCACACATGCGTCTAAATCGACCCGAGACGGCCTTTGCCAGTGATGAATTAGTCAATATGGAGCATCAAAATGCAGTCGACAAGATCAAACAAAGCGGTAACTTTGATCAGGCGTATTCAGACGAAAACCGCACGCCAGTGAATGGCGAGCGCCCTTTTTTGATTGAATCGATCAAATTTCATTTGAAAGTCAATGCAGCGCTGTGGATACAGTTTTTTCCTACACAAGGGGGGACTGTAGACTTGCGTCTAGAAACCTCCTTGCTCCATGGATTTTGTAAATTGTTGATTGATGCAGAAAAAATATCAGGCTGGGATTTAAATTTAAGTTTGCCTAAGCCAGAAGAAATGCTGGTGCCAGCTCATTTATTAAATTAAGCCTAACAGTTTATTACCAGCTCAAAATATCTACTCAAAAATACAGACGAACTAAGGTAAAGATTCCCATACCAAAAACGATCGTAAGCAGCATGTCTTTCTTCCATAGATAAAAGACCCCTGCTGCAATACCTGCAATTAATTTGGGGTTATGTAAGCTAGTAATAATCTGATTATCGCTAATGAAAAAATCAGGCACCACAATCGCAGCCAAGGCGCAGCTTGGAGCGTAACGCAAAGCTTCTTGTACCCTTTTTGGCAAATTAATATGGTGACCAATTACCCAGAACGCACTGCGATCAATCACCGTGGCGGCAGTCAGTAGAATAATCACTATCCAAATTTCAATATCACTCATGGTTCCCCCCCTGCGCAGTAGATTCTGCGCCAGTCGCGGGTTCAAAATGTTCCTCCACCCACATAGCGACTGCCATACCAATCAATACCGCAAGCAATAAACCCAACTTATACGGCATAGCATGCGCGGCAACGGCTACCACGCCCGCCACCAGCACACCGATAAAACCCGGGCGATTACGCATTAATGGCAACAAAATACACAAAATAGCTAAGGTTCCTGCAAAACCCAATCCCCAATGCATGGGCACCTGACTTCCGGCCAAGATGCCTAAGATTGATCCCGCTTGCCAAACAAACCAATTCGGCAAAATCAAACCTTTCAGGTACAAAACTTGATCACGTTCTTTGGCCTCGTTTTTCCACATTTGCGGAAAGCGTTGCATAAACAATGGAACAGAAATATCACCCGTTAAAAAACCATACAAGGTACGACGCATCCAAGATAAGTGGGCAAAACGCGGTGCGATCAGGGCTGACATAATCAAAAATCGCAAATTAACGATCAGGGCGGTCGCAAAAATGACCCAAATAGGGGCATTCGCTACGATTAAGGGCAAAGCCGCTAATTGCGCAGAGCCCGCAAATACCAACAGAGTCATCCCTAATGCTTGCGGCAAACTTAAGCCAGCCTTGATCATGGCAACACCGACCACCATACCCCAAGCGGCCATCCCAAATAAAGAAGGCGCAGAAGCTTTAAAGCCTTCGCGGAATAGGCTTGAATTCCAGTCTTTTAACATAGTGAAAACACGGTGAACATCAGAGGAAGAGAGAGATTCGTTTTACGATCAGACGCTGACCGACCGCGCTGAGTAAAAAGCGATATTGTACTGCCCATCGCAAATACTCGCTGAGCGATCACTGAAAGTAATCAGAATGGCTATCAATTAGAAAAACCATTGAGACCATCACACATAGGGCATACGCAAACAGGATGGAATCCGTTAAAATCACGGTCTGTGAAAAATCACCCTTTCAGGAGCGCATCATGTCAGTCAAGCCATCTATTCCCCCAGTTGAGTTGCAAGCAAGCGATCTGCCTGCTCACTGCCCCAATCCGGCGATGCCATTATGGTCTTCACATCCACGCGTTTACTTGGATTTGTCACACGGCGGTTCAGCGACTTGCTCTTATTGCGGAACGGTTTACACACTGGCACCAGGCACGGTGTTGAAAGCACACTAAAATCACGATTAAGATAGTGCTCAATACTTAAGCTCCAACTTAAGCTTATTGAGTCGCTACAATCATCAGCACTTCATTCCTAAAGATAGCTCTATGCCTGCGAAAAAACAGCACAACGGCAGTGCCGATGAGGTGAAAATAGCATTTTACGATGCTATTTCACGCGGTGACCTTGATGGGCTAATGGCATTGTGGGCAGAAGATGAAGAAATCGTCTGCATACATCCCAACGCTGGCAGATTAATAGGCCATGCCGACATACGTGCTTCTTGGGAATTCATCTTTGAAAACGGTAACATGCAACTGCATACTCGACAGCTACATGTCATACGCAACCTACTCACCGCAGTTCACAGCGTGATCGAAGAGTTTCAAGCGAAAGACTCGATCGCCCAAGACGTACACATCATCGCCACTAATGTTTACGTCAAAACACCACGCGGTTGGCGTATTGCGATGCATCATGCCTCCGTGGCTGCCGGACCAGCACCGCTGGATTTATCTAAAGCTAGCGTTCTACACTGATGCAATTCTCTTCACCCTGGTGGTTGGCTGGCGGTCATAGCCAAACGATTTATCCCGCGACCCTTATGCGTAAACCTGAGCTAGTGCTAAGACGCGAGCGTTGGATCACACCCGACCAAGATTTTATTGATGTCGACTTTCTTGATGGCGAAGCTGGCCGTCCTTGTCTGGTCTTATTTCATGGATTGGAAGGCTCTAGCAACAGTCACTATGCACGAGCGCTCATGGCCAAGTTACAGCAACTCGGCTGGTCTGGTGCGATACCGCATTTTCGAGGTTGTTCGGGCGAACCCAATCAAGCACCGCGTTTTTATCACTCTGGCGATTCGCAAGAGATTGATTGGATTATTCGTCGCTTACATCGTGAATTCAAAACCAAATATCCCAACGCCAAATTTTATGCCAGCGGTGTTTCTTTAGGCGGTAATGCTTTGCTTCGTTGGTTGGGCGAATCTCAACATGGAGCAAACATCATTGATGCCGCTTGTGCAGTGTCTGCGCCACTCGATTTGACTAATAGCGGCGCTACTTTATCACGTGGCTTTAACCGCGTTTACACTCGAAATTTTTTGCAGACGCTTAAACCAAAATGCCTACATAAGCTCAAACAGTTTCCCAAGCTGTTCGATCAAGAACGCATGTTAGCGTCAAAAAATCTCTATGAATTTGACAATATTGTCACTGCGCCCTTACATGGTTATCGCGACGTTGATGATTACTGGCATCGCGCCAGTGCTTGTTGGGTGTTGAACGATATACGCGTCCCCAGCTTAGTACTGAATGCGCAAAATGACCCATTTATGCCGGCACGTTTTTTACCAAAAACCGCCTCATCCTATGTCACACTAGACTATCCTCAAGAAGGCGGGCACGTCGGTTTTGCTACGGGAAGTTTTCCCGGCACACTAGACTGGTTGCCTAATAAAATCATCTGCTATTTAACCCAATCTGAGATGGCGCATGGATGACATAGTTCAAGCAGCGATGGCCAAATGGCCCAATGTACCACATTGCTATGGTTGGCTTTCTCTCGACGCACGCGGCATCTGGCGTATGCGCGATGAGCGGGCGCAGGCACTTAATTTGCCGGGAGACCCCATTCGCAATTCGACGCTAGTGAGCTTTATTAATCGCAATTATTTATGCGACTCAAGTGGCAATTGGTATTTTCAAAATGGCCCACAAAAAGTCTACGTCGATTTGCTAGCGACACCTTACATCGCACAACTTTTACCCGACCAATCTTGGCGTCTGCATACCGGTGAAATAATGCCACCAGCCGAACGCGTATGGATGTTAGATGATGGGAATATCGTTTGCAAAACAGCCCAGCATTTATGTCAATTAGACGATAGAGATTTGAACTTACTGATTGACGATTGCCGAGAAAATCAACAAGCACTCTCAGAAACACGCTTACTAGAATTTTTGAACACGTCGGCTCTCGACAATCTAACTAGCAAGATCGAAGTCAACATCCAAGGTGTGCCACTCATCTTAGAAAAAAGCAGTCTGGAAGCACTCATGCGTGAGGAAAACTATTGCGCGCGCCCTCGCCCAAAGGCATAAACTACAATCAGGGATTATTTATTGCCCTTCTTTTCATCTTGCAATTCTTGACGATGGCGCTCTTTCCATTCGCGCTCACGCGCATCAATCACAGATAAATCGTAGTACTTTACATCGGGATCAAGTCGCGCGATTTCCAATTGCGCTAAGGCGGCTGGCAACGCACCTTCTATGGCATACGCTTCGGCCAAAGCAATATGCTGTAGTGCCGATTTGCCGGAAGCGGCATAAGTCTTTGCTAGTAAATGCTGTAACTTTGCTTCACGGCGATACAGAACAATCTGATCACGTAAAAATTGCTCGGCATCCGCGTAATTTTTTGCTTCAATTAACACCTCGGCATATTGATGCACCAAACCACGTGCTAAAGGCAAGTCACGAATGGCTGCTTTGGCTTTCGCCATCGCCACATCTGGGCGTTTCTTTCCCATTTCTATGTCGATGGCAAGACTGGCGAACGCACTCGTCTCTTTCAACCATTTTTTCTGAGAAGGAAGTTGCTGGATTTGTGTAATGACCTGGTTCAGCAGTTTTTCTGCCGTGGCAAAATCACTGCGTTTCAAAGCCACAAAAGCTAATCCATACTGAGCGCTCAAACGTGCTTCTTCATTGCCATTCTTCGCCTGATTATCGAAAAAAGTGGACGCATCGATCAATCCTTGCGCCTTGCTATCTTGTAGCACTCTGACGCGTGCCTGAGTCAGATAAAAATCTAAGCCATCGGCACGTTGACGATATCGTTCACCAAACAATCGTCCCTGAATATCGGCCATACGCTCGCTAGTTAAAGGATGGCTACGCAAATAGGACAAACCATTATCGCTATAATTACGCGAGGCATTTTGCATGCGACCAAAAAACGCCAACATGCCTGAAGTATCGTAGCCACCATCACGCAGAATTTGAAAACCAACCCGATCTGCCTCACGTTCAGCATCGCGATTAAAACTCAGCTGCCTCTGTATCGCTAAACCTTGCCCGCCCATCACCATCGCCATCGCGGCATCGGGACTAGAACGCGCAGCCAATACCGCCAAAATCAGTGCTGCAATTGGAATTAAAGAATCCTGTTTTTGATTACCTAACATACGTGCAATATGGCGTTGCGACACATGCCCTATTTCATGTCCCATCACCGACGCCAATTCAGATTCGGATTGCGCCGCCAAAATCAAACCCGAATGAAAACCAATAAAACCGCCGGGAAAAGCAAACGCATTTAAAACCGGATCGCGCACCGCAAAAAATTCAAATTCATACAACGATTCACCGCGCGCATCGGGACGTTTATCCAACAAACTATTTCCTAATTTAGTCAAATATTCAATCACCGGTCCATCTTCCAAATAATCGGGATCGAGCCTAACACTACTCATGATCTGCTCACCAATTTTGCGTTCCATCACAGGCGATAAATCACCGCGTGCGGTATCACCTAAAGTTGGTAAGGTTTGATTATTTTTCGTCGCTTGTGCCATCACTGTTGGCGGCACCGCCAGACTAGTGCTCAAAGTCGTGACCAACATGAGACGCATCAAGTTTTTGCAAAATTGCGGGAAATCTTTTTTCACGGTGATATCATCACTACTCGGTTTTTAAACAAAACTAGTTTAACTCACAATTTATTATCGCGTTCATTTTATGACAAGTACTACTTCTACCGACACCAACTATGATCCGGCCAACGGCGGACTCACTCATTTTGACCAAAGTGGACAGGCACACATGGTGGACGTTTCTGCAAAAACGGATACTCATAGAATTGCGGTTGCAAAAGGTAAGATAAGTATGCAAGCGGCGACCTTCAAGCTGATTCAAGAAGGTAATGCAAAAAAAGGCGATGTACTAGGTATCGCAAAAATTGCAGCGATCATGGCAAGCAAACGCACCAGCGATTTAATTCCACTCTGTCATCCACTGGCCATTACCCGGGTCGCGGTCGATTTTGAATTACAGGAAGAAACCCACAGCATCAATTGCACAGCACAGGTCGAAACCGTAGGTAAAACAGGCGTGGAAATGGAAGCATTAACCTCTGTACAAATCGGCTTACTCACCATTTACGATATGTGCAAAGCGATTGACCGAGGCATGGTAATGAGCGATATCAGAGTGCTAGAAAAACACGGTGGCAAATCGGGCGATTGGGTGTCGATGATAGATTAAGCTTGTATCCCCTTGCTTACCTACGGCGCATCACGCTTAGGCATTTGAAGAAAAACTACCGCAAACCGCTCATCGTTTTGCGCCAGACTTTGCCAATAATCAAAGTAGTTGGGGTAGACAATTGGATGTAAGCGCTGCAAAGTCTGAAGACTACGTTGCGCCTTGGCTGGCTGTCCATTAAGTACATAAACTTCCGCCAATTTGTTCAAAACATGTACATAGCCAAAACGCAAACTCATACGCTCAATAAAAGCGATCTCTTGCGCAGACATGTTTTCTTTTGGCGTGACTTTCATCAACTGAAAATAGTCAAAATAATCGGGCAATAAAGTCAATCCCGGGCGCGCTATCGCCGCTTCTGGGACTGCGGCGATCGTCTCAGCCTGGCGAAACGCTTTAAAGCCATCAACCACACGTTGATAGTCCAGAGTAACTAATACCAACACCACCATGCCCGTCACTGAAATGGCAGCAGGTACAACCCGTGGCACAGTAATCACCCAAGCTTGATCTGGCCAGCGTATCTGATGCAGCATTCCCATTAATACCGCGATCGGCAACAACACATAGGCATACCAAAGCGGGAATTCAACCATGCTATGCACGCCTACCGCGATGAGACTTAACATGACAAAAGCGACCTGATTATTTTTCGCGGCTGAACGTGCAACACAAGTCTGATAAAACCAAAAGAGCAAAGCCGCGAAAATCAACAAAGCCGCCGGCACACCCAATTCCGCCATCAAATTCAATACGAGATTATGCGAGTGCTCGGCATAAATAGTAGATGGAAAATCAGCCGCAATCTTAACTTGCTCAGCACCAAAACCAAACCAACCGACACCGAACCACGGATGCTGTTTGATCATGAACCAAGCCTGCTGCAACAAGCCACTGCGCTCAGATCGTCCACCGACTCGCTCAGCGATAGTGGCACTAGAAAAACCCAACATATCCGCAATTGAGGGCAAAAACCACACGAATCCAACATACACCAATAAAAGTAATAGTATTGCCGTTCGACGCATTGGATACTCGCCTATCGCTCTACACCAAGCCAACAAAGCGAAAACAGGCAGAATAATCCAAGCGATACGAGATTGCGTGAGTGCTAGTCCCCACAATAAAAACACTGAAAATGCCAGCGCCAAATACCCGTTAAGACGTTTTGTTTGCGCTAGCCACCATATTGAGGCAAGGCCAAAACAGAGTAACAAGGCCAATTGATTCGGCTGCGCCACATTAGCAAAAGGACGCATAGGCGTGTCAGGGCTGTGCGCCATGTACATTACTATAGGACTCCAGTCGAGTCCTGCTATTTGTATGCATTGCATTAATACGGACAGCACCGAGGCTAGCAACTGTACCCAAGCAAACATTAAGCAAATCTTTTCAGCACCTTGTAATTGCTTAGCCCAATTTGCTCCCAATATCATCGCGAATACTGTCAAGACAAAATAAAACAAGGGATAAACTGAATATTGAAATCTGCTCAAACCAATCACAGACTGCATGAACAACGCAAAGATACAGAAAATAGGAATGAACAGCGCCGCAGAAAGGCGGATTTCAATCTTAGAGGATGACACAAAGCCAAGACAACAAGCGAGCGCGGCTACTACAACTAAGGTTTCGTGGTAATAGGTGCGGAAGGGGTGGACGTGAACAGATAGTAGATTGGCGAAAAGGTAAAAAGCACCAAAAGTCACAAGCTGGTAATGCAGAACCCTTTGGGAGAACATCAAGTTTTTCGAAAATGGAGGATATTGTGTAGAAAATTAAGCGGATTTCAACAAAATAATAATGATTGAAAGCCGCTTACTATGAGCTAAAAATCTTTGCTCTAAAGTTCAATGTCAATTTAGGCATCGTATTTTGAACAACTAAGCACTAATAGCACATATCTGAATAGAAATCTATTAGCTACCGACACAGTAGTTATCACCACCGATAATGCGTTGTTTCACTGAAGATGAACAGGTCCAAGCACCAGTTGAGGCACTGCGATTAAAACTAATAGTCAAACCCCTAACAGAATCAGGCCCACCAACTATTGTCGCCAATATCGTCCCAGAATTCGTCACATTAGGAATTGAAATTTGGCTATTCGGATTTACCGACTGCACACCGATAAACCAAGTTGACGTGGTACTAGGATTCACCAATGTTGGGGTCAAGCCATCATTCAATGCAGCATCAAAGCCTGTTTTACCAGCAGCAGCTTCTGTAAAAGCCGCCGTAAACTTAGATTTTGCTACATAGTCTTGGTAGGCTGGGATTGCAACTGCAGCTAACATACCAATAATAGCCACCACAATCATTAATTCAATCAGGGTAAAACCCTGCAAGCGCGAAGACAAGATTAAGTTTCGTTTCATTTAACCCCCCCTTCCCAAAACAAATGCAACTTCAATAAGACTCGATACTACAAAGAAAATAAGACAACTTTTCCAAACGTTCTTACTAAATCAGGGTAAAAAAAGATTTAGAATCTTTAGATATAAAAACACCCCATGCTTGGGGTGTTTTTATATAAATTGCAAACATAAAAACCTAGCAGAACAAATAAATCTCTACCGCTAGATTCCAAGTTAAGCAATTAAGTACCTGTACAGACAGTCGTCGGTCCAACGAATTTTTGAGAAACGCCAGTTGAGCAAGTCCAAGCGCCAGTCGCAGCATCACGTTGCAAAGTAATTACACCGCCAGAAACTGTCGCTGGTCCTTTAATAATTGTTCCTGTGATAGTACCACTAATACCACTTACAACATTAACCGATGTGTTGTTATTTATAGGTTGCACGCCAATAAACCATTTAGTTGAATCACTTGCACCAGTGGTTGCAGTTAAACCATCATTCAACGCAACGTCAAAACCAGTTTTACCTGGAGCAATTTCAGCCAAGGCCGCTGCAAACTTAGATTTAGCAACATAATCTTGATAAGCTGGAATCGCAACAGCAGCCAAAATACCGATAATCGCAACAACGATCATCAATTCAATCAGCGTAAAACCTTGCTGTACGCGTTTAGTCATTTTTGTGTATTTCATTTAAATACTCCTTAGATTAAGAAAAGATAGTCCAGCCAAATCCCGTACTACACGAACTAATAAGCAAACCCTGTGCCAACGCCATTCATTGCAAATTAGTTAAACTCAAAGCAAATATACAGACGTAAAAGGCAATTTCAAAGATATACTATGACAAATTTCGTCACTTTGAATCAAAAAACGGCCAGTTGACATAAATTGTCAGCTACATCGAATGTAAAATATCAAGATACCCTTGAAACAAAAAAGCAGTGCTCAATATGGCACTGCTTTTTTGACCCAAGTACATTAAGAGCCTCAACTCAACTGAAACTCCATCTTAGTTCCCGACAAATCAATCACATCGCCATGTTGCAAAATACTCGGCCTTGCATCAATACTTTGATCGTTAATCTTGGGAAACATTTTTCCTTCTACAAAAACTATCTTAAAACGATTACCTTCACGAGTGATCGACACCACCAGAATACCGGGACTTCCTAGGCTAGTAATTGGCTTGAAAAGTATCATTTCTTTTCCAGCATTGGTGCCGGTTAACACTTTGATTCTAGCGACCTTCAAGGTTTCATCTGGCGCCGCAACATAATTATCATCTTCCAGCACAAACTTTAGCTGGTATTTACCCATCTCTATCACATCACCATTTTGCAATAGATGTTTTTTAATGGGCTGACCATTGACCGATGTTCCATTGGTACTGCCAAGATCTAGAATGAAGGAACCTTCCGATGTGGTATCTATTGCTGCATGACGGCCACTCACAGCCAGATGATCAAGAATTAGCTCATTACCAGGACGACGCCCGATATTTAATCTTGCGCGATCTATGCTCTGCTCTTTTTGAACTTGCCCATTAAAAACGACGACGACTTTAGCCATATAAATCCACCGAACTCAAATTATTTTCAAGGAAAGCTGAACTTGTTGAAATATTGAAGAAATACGATCAAATTTTAAACACTTCAGCCATTACCACTACATTTAGGGGGGAGTTGCTACTTAGGCTTCAAAAAATATACTTAGTTATTAATACTAACTACTAATATCTTCAACACTATCCGATAGCGTAACGATATTGAATTAACAAACAAGTGCAGTTTTATTAGGCCTTTATTCTTATTGTCTTTTAGCTAGCAAAAATATACTCCATAAAGCGTCTTTCCTGCAATTCTTTAACGCGTATTAAAACAACAGAAATATTATCCGGACCGCCTTGACGATTCGCTAAATAAACTAAGGTTTTACTACAAGTGTCTAAGTCATTCGATTGTTCGCGCAATACGCTTTGAATATGAATTTGATCTAACATATCCGACAAGCCATCGGAGCAGAGCAGATAAATATCACCGACCTTCATCTGGTGCTCATGTACTTCCACATCAATTTCTTCGTGAGAGCCAACCGCTCGCGTGATTAAGTTTTTAATTGGGGAAAGATGCGCATCAGCCAGTGAAATCAAACCAGCATCAATTTGCGCCTGCAATACCGAATGATCCTTAGTAATCTGTTCTATATAGTTATCGCGAAAACGATAGGCACGTGAATCTCCTACATGACCTATGAACAAGCGATCAAAATAGCTAAGAGCAACAACAATGGTGGTACCCATGCCGAAATTATCTGGATTCTTATTCGCCTGCTCTATCACTTCCTGATTAGCGTGGGTGATCGCATCACTAATCCACTTGGCGGGCGCTGAGGATTGCCAAGGTAATCTTAACATCCAACTAGCGGCTTGTTTCTGCTGTATCTGTTCGCGCACCAGATCTACACTCATTTTGCTGGCCACTTCTCCCGCGTTATATCCGCCCATACCATCAGCCAAGATGGCCAAACCGATCTCAGCATTGATCTCGATTGCATCTTCATTATGACTGCGCACCAATCCTATATCAGTATGACTGGCAAATTCCAAAACTGTTTGTACAAACATGGACGAAGAAATTTTTGTGGTGTCGATTATATGGAATAAAAAAGCGAAAAATCAATTAGCAGAAAAATGACACCCTGACATTTTGCTGAAACACAAATATGCTAGAGGCCAAATCTCACAAACTACTTTAGCTTAACATTATTGCTGGAAATTTTGACGTTCCAATAAGAAATTTATGTTTCAATAGCGCAACGGCAACATTGGTACAGCAAGCAGTTAAGAGTTTGCACCTAGCTTCTTATAGCGAGCAAACCTAAAACATCAGAAAATAAAAAAGGAGCCGAGGCTCCTTTTTTAACTACCTAAATCATCCAAAAATTACAACATCGCCTTCAACAAGCGTGCCATTTCAGATGGATTCTTAGTTGCTTTGATACCGCATTCTTCCATGATATCTAATTTTGCTTGCGCAGTATCAGCACCACCAGAAATCAATGCACCCGCGTGACCCATACGTTTGCCTGGAGGCGCAGTCACACCAGCGATGAAACCAACCACTGGTTTCTTCATGTTGTCGCGTACCCAGTAAGATGCATTCGCTTCGTCTGGACCACCGATTTCGCCGATCATGATCACAGCGTCTGTATCTGGATCATCGTTGAACATCTTCATCACGTCAATGTGTTTCAAACCATTGATTGGATCGCCACCGATACCAACTGCAGAAGATTGCCCCAATCCGAGTGCAGTCAATTGACCAACCGCTTCGTAAGTCAATGTACCAGAGCGGGAAACCACGCCGATACGACCTTTACGATGGATATGACCTGGCATAATACCGATCTTGATTTCGTCTGGTGTGATCAAACCTGGGCAGTTAGGGCCGAGCAATTTTGTTTTGCTACCCGCTTTTGCCATGCGGTCTTTCAACATCATCATGTCACGAACAGGAATACCTTCTGTGATACAGATCGCCAAATCGAGATCCGCTTCAACTGCTTCCCAGATCGCAGCCGCTGCACCTGCTGGTGGAACGTAGATAACTGAAACTGTTGCGCCAGTTGCTGCTTTAGCTTCAGAAACATTCGCGTAAATTGGAATACCTTCGAAATCTTCGCCAGCTTTCTTTGGATTAACGCCAGCCACGAAACAGTTTTTACCGTTTGCGTAGTCGCGGCACATACGTGTATGGAACTGGCCAGTTTTACCAGTGATACCTTGGGTGATGACTTTAGTGTCTTTATTAATCAGGATACTCATATATTCCTCTATCTCGTCATTCCCGCGAAAGCGGGAATCCATGTTAATTTAGTAGCTCTAGATACAGGTCTCGCCACTCAGAATTGGTTTTCTCGACTAACTCGATCTTCCAAACACGATTCCATTTTTTAAGCTGTTTTTCGCGCTTTATGGCTTCGCTTATATCTTCATGAACTTCAAACCATACCAATTTTTTCAAACCATACTTTGCACTAAACCCATCAACAAACGATTCTTTATATTGCCAAATTCGTTTAATCAAATCTGAAGTCACACCGATATAAAGTGTTCCTCGGGGCTTATCAGAAAGTATGTAGGTATAACTCAACATCTGTAAATGGATTCCCGCTTTCGCGGGAATGACGCATTTATATTATTTATGACTAGCAGCAGCGGCAACTACCTTCTGCGCGGCTTCTTCCATCGTGTCTGCAGAAATGATAGGCAAACCAGAGTCAGCTAACATTTTCTTACCGATATCTTCGTTAGTACCTTTCATACGTACCACCAAAGGCACTTGCAATGACACTGCTTTAGACGCCGTGATCACGCCTTCAGCAATCACGTCGCAACGCATAATACCGCCGAAGATGTTGACCAAGATCGCTTTCAAGCCTGGGTTTTTCAACATGATCTTGAATGCTTCGGTCACTTTTTCTGCAGTCGCGCCACCACCTACGTCGAGGAAGTTTGCTGGCTCGCCACCGAACAATTTGATGGTATCCATAGTCGCCATCGCCAAACCTGCGCCATTGACCAAGCAACCGATGTTGCCGTCGAGGGAGATGTACGCCAAGTCGAATTTCGATGCTTCGATTTCCGCTGGATCTTCTTCGTCCAAATCGCGGTAAGCAACGATTTCTGGTTGACGGAACAAAGAGTTCGCGTCGAAGTTGAATTTCGCATCGAGAGCGATCACTTTGCCAGAACCAGTCAAGATCAATGGGTTGATTTCAGCCAAGGAGCAATCTGTTTCCATGAAAGCTTTATACAAGCCTTTCAATTGAACACGTGCGTCTTCGATAGAACCTTCTGGCACACCGATTTTGCGAGAAATGTCGTCCGCTTCAGCATCTTGCAAACCAGCAGTTGGGTCAATCGCGATAGAGTGGATCAATTCTGGATGTTTTTCCGCGACTTCTTCGATGTCCATACCGCCTTCGGAGGATGCCATCAATACCACGCGTTGGCTAATACGGTCAGTCACCATACTTACGTACAGCTCCTTCTTGATGTCTGCGCCTTCTTCGATCAACAAACGACGCACTTTTTGGCCTTCTGGGCCTGTTTGGTGTGTCACCAATTGCATGCCCATGATCGCATCTGCGTATTCGCGTACTTGCTCCATGGATTTAGCAACTTTAACGCCACCACCTTTACCACGGCCACCGGCGTGAATTTGTGCTTTGACTACCCATACTGGACCGCCTAAAGTTTCAGCAGCTTTGACTGCTTCTTCAACGGACATGCATGGGATACCGCGCGGTACGGTCACTCCGAATTTACGGAGGATTTCTTTACCCTGATACTCATGGATTTTCATACGACTTCCCTTCAGACACTGAGGTATTAGTTAAAAAACAAAACAAAAACGAAACGAAACTGTGCAGCTCACCCAATTACTAAAAAACAAAACCGAGGCCATGCTGTTCAAAGAATCCCAACAAACTCATCACATTCAAAGTCACATCGCTCTAAAAAGCGTCATTCCAAACAAAAAAACGCGACTGCCATTAAAGCATCACGTTTCGGAATTTAATAAGGGGATGTGAAAAATACTGCGGATAGCTATAACTCTTTGTGATTAGCGCGGCCAGATTTGGCATGATCAACACCAACCAATGATAGATACTGCGGTCATGGCTGTACGGAATCACACCTGAATTTTCGGTGGAAACACGTAAGCCTAGATTTGACTCGATTAATGAAGTCAAAGAAGTAATCAAATTTGTTGAGGGCATCATGCCTGTGGGCGGCAATTCAAATACAAAAAAAGCCACAATTGCGTGCGTTATCGTAGCTTCTACCATAACAGCCGCTCTTGCGGCGTTGCAAAAAACCTGTGAATTTTAGCACAGCTAAAGAACGAATTCTATTTTTTGGTTAGACCAATTTCGAGAAGCGAGCACTTAAAAATACAAATATTGAGGCGTTTTATCAATATTTTGTGGTTTCTCAAGGATTCACATTCATCTTGTTTTAAACGAAAAACAGACTTCCGTAAAAAAAAGCCATTGTCAACTATCTTCCAGCTCACGATTTTGGCGTAAAGCGTAGCCTATTGCTCGGCTTGAAAAGCCACGTTGCGCTAAGAATTGCATTTGCTTTGCTTTCTCTCGGTGATCGGCTGGCGGCGCGTCAAATTTTCTCCATAAAACATCGACAGCTCTTTGCAGCTCTGTTTCTTGCAATTCCGCTTTAATTTCACACAAATCATCTTTGCTTAATTGATGACTCTGCAATTCTGCCAATATTTTTTGATTGCCAAAACGCGCTTGACGTTTATGCACCAATGCTTCCGAAAAGCGTTGATCCGAAAGAAATTTTGACGCTTCAAGCCAATCTAATAAGAGATTTAGCTCCTCATCATTATCTGCATATGGGGATAACTTACGTGCGAGCTCAAGTCGACTATGTTCACGCATAGACAGATAGCGCAAAGCGCGCCCTTTTAAACTGAGTTTAGGTTTAAGCATTGCTAGCAATAATGAAAAAGCGTGATCATGAATAAAGAAATAAAAAAAGTCGACCACCTGTTTCCAAGTAGGTCGACTTAAGACTAACGTGATCTATCCTATGAACTCGGCTCAACACGCTACGAGCCTAAACTTTAACTTATTCTTCGGCAAGTGCAGGCAATAAAGGCACGCCCAATTGCTCACGCACTTTGTTTTCAATTTCATGCGCTAAAGCCGGACGCTCTATAAGGAAGTTACGTGCATTATCTTTACCTTGCCCGATTTTTTCACCGTTATAGCTATACCATGAGCCAGATTTTTCAACAATTTTGCACTCAGCGCCTAAATCCAAAATTTCGCCTTCACGTGAAGTACCTGCGCCATACAAAATATCGAAATGTGCTTCTTTAAATGGAGGCGCCACCTTATTTTTTACAACTTTCACTTTGGTTTCATTGCCCACTACTTCATCACCAGCCTTAATAGAACCAGTACGGCGAATATCTAAACGCACAGAAGCATAGAACTTCAAAGCATTACCGCCTGTTGTCGTTTCAGGGCTACCAAACATCACGCCAATTTTCATGCGTATCTGATTAATAAAAATCACAAGCGTGTTGGTACGGTTAATACTACCCGTCAATTTACGCAAAGCCTGTGACATTAAACGAGCTTGCAAACCTGGCAGAGAATCACCCATATCGCCTTCAATCTCAGCTTTTGGCGTCAATGCAGCAACCGAATCAACCACAACCAAGTCCACGCTACCTGAACGCACCAATGCATCGGTAATTTCCAAGGCTTGCTCACCTGTATCTGGCTGAGAAATGAGTAAATCATTCAAATTAACACCGAGCTTTTGGGCGTAACCCACATCCAAGGCATGCTCCGCATCAATAAATGCGCAAGTGCCGCCTAACTTTTGCATTTCTGCAATGGCTTGCAGAGTCAATGTGGTTTTACCGGAGGACTCTGGGCCATATATCTCAACAACACGACCACGCGGTAACCCCCCAACACCTAACGCAATATCTAGACCAAGCGAACCTGTAGAAACCACCTGTATTTCTTCAACCGGAGCACCATCAGCCAAACGCATGATAGAACCTTTGCCAAATTGTTTCTCAATTTGCGCTAAGGCAGCAGCTAAAGCTTTGCTTTTGTCGGCGCTATTATCAGTTTTTCTGTCGTCCATGATTTCTTCCTGGTGAGTGCTTAATAAGTGCTTAATAAATACTTAGTAATATTGGGGGTGGGCTTAATAAATATAAAATAAAACCTAAATGTTATTTAGAGATTGGCATTATGAAGAAGGGAATGCACAAATCACTGCATGTCGACACTGTATAAAAAATCAGTAGTTTATGCAAGCCCATTTTAAAATTATTTTTTAATCTCTCACCACAATTCATGCCTAACCTGATGCATTGAACATATTGCATCGAGCAGAAATTGAAAAAAGCTGATTTTCTAAATTTCAGAAAATCAGCTTTTATTGAATACTTTGATCCCGATAATTTGACTAGAACAAATTGATAACTACTTCTTTTCAGGCTGAGTTTCTTGCTTGAAAAGTGGACTTTCGCTATAGCGAGAAACTAATTTATAAATAGCTTTAGTAGATGCTGACGTGTCCAAAACATTACCTTTGGGCGTATTGTATTCAAGTTTCAAATTATCGTCTGTGGAAATCAGCGTACCGGCCCCTGCTCCAAATTGTTGTAACATTTTGCTAATATTTTCATTAGTTAACACTCGTAAGTTTTCCAACTCTTCTATCTTTGTCATAAATCTTAGACGTATTGGCTCCAAACTTGGTATCGTTTTAAGAAAAGTAATAGCCTCAGCGACTGGCGCTTTACGTGCATCACTATTCGTGGCGATTAATATGCCTTGCCCACCAATAATATACATAGAGACAAATTTAAATTCAGAACGTAAGGTTGCGATGACAGTCAGTAAGTCCACCGTATGCATGTGATGCAATTGAACCCATTGCTGCAAAATACCATCTTTGGCTAACTTTGACTTAACTAGGCTGTAAAACTCTTTGTTATACAAAGAAGCTGCACCAGCAAACCATATTGACGAGGTCTCAATACTAACTACATCATACAAATGAGTAGGAGGCGCAAGTAACAATAAATTTCTACCATCGGTAACATGCATCTGCACACCATCTTGCCGGCTAACTAAACCATTAACATCTGCAAAATGTTTATTTGCCATATTAACTACATCACTACTCAATTCTGCGATGTCGAGATGCTTAAATCCCGCATCATGAAACACTTTGCTAGTAACTCCAGTACCGTAACCTATTACCAATGCCCGTTCGCGACGTTCTTGATGCATTAATGGAGCAAATGCGAATCCAAACTGTGCCTGCATTTCCCCTTCCCATACGTTATTACCTTGAAATTTCCCGTTTGTAAGAAGTGTTTTAAACTCCCCCTTTTGCGCGCTACTACGCTTTTGCGCTTCAGATTTTGGCACTACAGCAACAGTTGTCAGGCCACCGTCTATACTTTCTGCATGATCAACTGAATTACCCCATTGTTGAGCAATAAAATAGACATTTGCTCCAGAACTTAAGGTGTTGTAATCCAATTTAATTTGCAGAGACAATGCTGCGCACAATCCTGCTATACCAAAAACCACAAAATCCATTTTTGCTAAACGATATCCACCAATCACTACTACCATCAATGCCAGTAATAAAGTAGCCGCGGTCAATATTTGTGCGGCACCGAGTCCACCTAACATAGGAAGCAAAAAGAAACCAAACAATAAAACGCCTACAATATTTCCTAAGGTGTTGAATGCAGCACCTATCCCAAGCATCTTAATTCCACTATGTCCGCTATTTTGTGTAACCACATCCATTGCGAATACATAAGAGGCACCAATAAACACTGTCGGTGGAAACATCGCAACACCGCACACCATAGCTCTAATTGCCTCCCTTGCTACAAAACTCTTAGTAGCATCCTGTTCGGCGAAACTAGCAAAATAATTAGGAATCTCGTTCCAAATCCACATTCCCAAACCTAAACTCGTTGCCAATCCGAGCAAGGACAAGAATAGCGTCTGCAATCTATTAATTTGTTCATTTTTCAAAATACGCCTAGCTACTTCGCCGCCTATAGCTAATCCGAGCAAAAATGTGGCCAACATCAAACCAAATGCATAGACACTATTGCCTGCAACAATAGACAACATATGAACGTAAACGACTTCTAAGCCTAGTGATACTACACCGCCGATACCCAAAGCTAAGATTGCACAAATAACCGCAGACTTACTTAGGCTAGATGAATTATTTACCTGGAACTGAGTAACTTGTCGCTCATGCCAAGGGAATTTCTTAGCTAGATCAATTGCAACCAAAGCAACTAACAAATTAACTAAAGCTGCAATACGCGTTGTTGAGTTGACGCCAAGCATAGGAATAATTGCATAACTAGTTAATAATGCACCTAAAGTCGCACCAGCAGTATTCGCAAAATAAAGCAAAGCAACCTTAGAACCTAGTTTTTGCCCTGGGGCATTAATTACTTCTGCGAGGAAAGGTAATGTTATTCCCATTAAGATAGTAGGCACTAAGAGCACACCAGCCCCGAGCAAAACTCGGAGCGTAAGCAATACAGGAGATTCTGGCGCTAACCCAGTTCCAATAGCAATGTATAAAGTTTGTACTGCATCAAAAAGGAAAGGAGTCAAAACGCAATATATTGCAATTCCGCCTTCAATCAAGGCGTATGTCTTCAACGGCAATTTTACTCTTTGCGCGTATCGCCCTCCTATTAATGAGCCAATAGCCATCCCCCCTAAGAAAGTAGCTAAGACGGTCAATGTAGCAGTCGATGTACTACCAAAGACTAAAGCGAGTTTTTTTGCAAACAAGACCTGATAAATCAACGCTGCCGAGCCTGATGCAAAAAATAGCCAACCTATTCGGCGCTCAAGAAAACTATGCTGAAGTGAATTCTCACTCTGAACATTAGTTACAACATCCCTTGGTTTAGTCAATAAGTAAAAACGTGCCATCCATCGACTTTGGGCAACGACAACTGCAATTGTTAGACTCAACATTAACCAAGGAAACCACGCGTTTTCTTTAGCCCACGGCACCAAATTACGCAAAACTATAATCCAAACTAACCAAGTACCAAAACCAACTAATACAATGTATTTTCGTTCATAAGTGGACCATGGCACTGAAGTAGTACAAAGCGCTATCGCTGCCAGCACAAATGGCACCGCAACAATCAAGTCGACTACATAGTGCTCTCCTAACAAAAGTGTTCCACAGGCAGTAAGCATTGTCATTATTATGATAATTGCGCGCGACCACCAGTGCGTTCCACTTCGCCACCAAATAATCGACGATGCCAGCATCCAACCAAAATGCATAGATGGCATCCCATTTCTCGGAGCTGGATTCACAAGAACCAAATCAAGTATGTATTCAAATGGTTGTTGCAGTGCGAATAAATAACCAGCACTGCCAAATACGTACTTTGGACCTGTTATCGGAAAAAAATTAAAAGCGAGGAAAGCACAAGAAGTAAGAACAACCCAAACCAAGGTCGCAGATGCAACATGTTCAGGCCTCTTTCGAAGATGAAGCAGTGCAATCGCAAGAAACGCTGTAGGAGTCAAATTATATGAAAGTTCAACAAATCCCCGAGCCATAAAAATTGAGTCGATAAATTGGGTTAATCGAGGTGCAATACCCCAATGCGCAATTGCATCCCATTGCATGGCATATAAATCGAAAGTACCTGGATGTAGCGTAGAGCTTAGTTGTAATGCAGCATCTGGGACCATAGCGATCAACAAAAAGAGAACGACCATAGCTCTCAACCGAGATTCAAATATCGGATCATTACCACGTAGTTGACCGCCACAAATACGGATCAACAGCATAACAAATGCAGGCACGCCCATACAAAATATGAAAAACGTGATAGCAGTCGGATTCGGCTGACTAAAACTAAACACCCAAGTCTCTGGCAACAAAATCAGAGTTATGACTGCCACCACAGGGCATAGCAATAATAATATAACTTGCGATCTGACGCTAAAATTAGCAGCCCAAAACATAACGGCAAAACTCAAAACATAACCAGTCAAAAATTCGTATATAGTTTGAGCATCATTTGCAATTAGCGGTGAAAAAAAGACCTTAAATGGCCATAAATTAAGACCAAAACTTGCCGTCAACATCAGGAATGCAATAACTCCAAACAGAACATTTCGAGCCAATTTATTATCATAACTAATACTATCAATGTACATTTTTACAATCTTTCCATTATATTTATGATTAATTTTAAGATATAGCATTTCGCAAAAATCATTTAACTTGAAGCATAATAACAGCACGCATGCCATATTATCTAGATTTCAATTGTGCTTTAAAGAAATTTCCCTCATTTGGCAAAATTATCACTTCGTTTTTTACGTAAAAATGAAAATTTTTTCAAAGATATTCACGCCTAAAATAATAAAACATTCAAGCAGCAACGAATCGACAAATTAAACTCAAATCATTAAACAAGAATCACCAACCCTTTACATTTTAAAAAGTCAGTATGCCATCTCCCGCCAAATTAACCGCCGAAGAACGCAGTTTCATCCAAGGTAAATGGATAGAAGCAAGCACACTTCTCTCGCTGAAGAATTGGTATCCGGTTAGTATTTGCCCACAAGAATTGGAGATTTATTGGCGGGATATGGGTCAGCAACGGTTTTACAGTTCTTTTTTTCAAAATACTTTAAATGAGCAAGCTCACGATCAACGACGAGTTTGTAAGACCTCATTTTCAGCCTTAACGCAATTTGAACAATCGCTGGAGCCGACCGCGTTTGTTTTTCATGTCTCGCGCTGTGGATCAACTTTATTGACTCAGGCACTTAGCACCTTGGAGAGCTGTGTTGTACTGTCAGAACCGCCGGTTATTGATGCGTTTCTTCGAGCGCATAAGGTAACGGATGAAACTAACCTACGCAGATTTCAGCAACTAATAGCTGCGTTAGGGCAACAACGTTTCACTAACGAAAAGCATTTAATTATCAAATTAGATAGCTGGCATCTAGGGCGACTAGATTTTATTCGCCAAGCCTACCCAAAAACACCCATGCTTTTTCTGTATCGCGACCCACAACAAGTATTAGACTCTCATCGACGCCAACGTGGGCCACAAATGGTTCCAGGACTTGTGGACTTGGGAGATTTACAAATATCCCAAGAAAATTTATCACCCGGAGATTTAGATGGATATTGCCTAAAACTTTTAGCACAGTTTTATTCTGCTGCAATTACGCATCTCGATGACAGACTTTTACACCTGATTAATTACCAAGAACTACCTGCGGCTATTTGGGAAGATATTTTGGAACGGCTAAACATTGAATGCAGTGAACACGAAAAACAGCAAATGAAAACTCGGTCACAGTTTCACTCAAAGCATCCACACCAGTTTTTTCAAGGCGACGCAGCAATCAAAACTCGACACGCATTTTTAAACGATGCCCTCGCACTTTACCAGCAATTGGAATCGTCACGAATCACTCAAAGAGCATAGTTCAAATCAGTAAAGGCATAAATCAATTTTACTTTGAACGAAGATTTATGCGCAAGAACGCTCCGGTATCGATATGGCAATATGGGGTGGCGCCACCTCATGCACCAACTTCTTCACGAATGCATAGAAAAACAAAAAAGCCGCTAAGTTTTTTAACTTAGCGGCTTAATCTGGCGTCCCCAAGGGGATTCGAACCCCTGTACTCACCGTGAAAGGGTGATGTCCTAGGCCTCTAGACGATGGGGACATAAAATTTGTCCTTATTACTGACCTAATTTACTGCTTTTTACTTTTTTGTTTCGCTTCGTTATTTACGTTTGCGATCAAGTAAGACCAAGATTATATACTCAACTTCTTCATTCTGGCAAGTAATTTTCTAAAACTTTGAAAAATATTTGCTGCGATTTGAATCTATAAACTGATCGTGGTGGAGGTAAGCGGAATCGAACCGCTGACCTCTTGCATGCCATGCAAGCGCTCTACCAACTGAGCTATACCCCCGCACAAAACAGAAACGGGAGTATAACAAGTTTCGCGTTTGCTTGTAAAGCTTAATACTCGGGGAAACCCCTGTTCAGCATAGACCCTGAACCGAGATAATCAATTTTTTGTCAGGCGAGCTAACACGACGTCACGACCAAATAATTCAATCACGGCATCGATCGAAGGCGTTTGCAATTGACCGGTTAACAATAAGCGCAAAGGCATTGCTAATTGCGGCATCTTCAAACCATGTTTCACTAAAGTCTCTTTCATCATAGAGGAAATTGCTGCTTTGCTCCATTCAACTTCTGCGCATAATTTGGTGAACTCTTGCAAAGCAGGTTGAATCGCTTCCGTTATATGCTGCGCGACTAATGCGGCATCCGGTTGCGGCTGGCGATAAAACAGCATGGCTGCCTGTGCCAACTCTACAGTCGTGTTGGTACGCTCTTTCAAAAGCGCAATCACTGTCGCCAACGCGGGTGCACCTTCAAATTGAGCGCCTAATTTTTCCATATCACCACGAATCAATTCGGCTAAACGCTGATTATCTGCAGCTTTAATATAGTGGTTATTCAACCAAGCCAATTTTTCTGGATTAAATTGCGCCGCTGAGCTGGATAAATGAGTGAGATCAAACCAACTAATCATTTGCTCCATACTAAATACTTCATCATCACCATGACTCCAACCCAGACGCGCCAGATAATTTAGTAAGGCTTCGGGCAAAAAGCCTTTATCTAAATAGTCCATCACACTTACCGCGTCACGGCGCTTCGATAACTTTTGGCCATCTGTACCCAAGATCATAGGAACATGACCGTAGAATGGTAATGGTGCGCCGAGTGCATTCAAAATATTGATTTGGCGCGGCGTATTATTAACGTGATCATCGCCACGAATTACGTGCGTGATTTGCATATCACTATCATCGACAGCCACGCAGAAATTATAGGTCGGCGTGCCATCGGGACGCGCAATCACCAAATCGTCTAACTCACGATTAGCAATTGTGATCTCACCTTTGACCACGTCATTCCAACTTACCACACCATCTAATGGATTCTTAAAACGTATTACCGGTTTACGATCCAATGGAATCGCAGGCAAAGTCTTACCCGGCTCTGGGCGCCAAGTGCCGTCATAACGAGGTTTTTCACCTGCCGCACGTTGGCGTTCGCGCATGGCTTCGACTTCATCCGTTGAGCAATAGCAATGATAGGCACTACCTTCAGCCAACATTTTTGCCAATACTTCGCGATATCTATCCATACGTTTCATTTGGTAAAACGGGCCTTCATCGTGCTGCAGTCCTAACCAACTCATACCATCCAAGATCGCCTGCACCGCTTCTGGCGTAGAACGCTCAAGATCAGTATCTTCAATACGCAATACAAAAGTGCCACCAAAATGACGGGCAAACGCCCAACTAAACAAGGCAGTACGTGCGCCACCAACGTGTAAATAACCAGTTGGACTAGGGGCAAAACGGGTGCGCACCGTGGTGGCAGAAGTAGGTAAATGAAAAGCTGTCATCAATGCTGGCGAATTTCCTTATATTTAAAATCAACAAAGGAAATGAACGCAAAAGTCAAAAATGCTATTTTACCGCCTAAGTGTGTTTGATGATACTTGGCTCAATTTGAATGAAGCATCACCAGACATTAATCAACATTAATCGACGAATCTAACACTCAAAATTTGGCACTCTAGGCAGTCGACAGCATCAATCTCAAATCAATCCCAGATAAAGCATAGACGTAATGCTAGTATGGCAGCCTTTTAGCATTCATTATAATCATCGTGCAAGAACGACCAAAATCTCCGCTACCAACTCGTCACGGTATCAGCCCTAGCTATATTTGGTTACCAGAAGGCGCTTGGGATGACGCATTGACTTTTCTCTGTCAGCAATTTCCAGATATTCATAAAACTCGCTGGCTACAACGTTTTGAGAAACAGGAGATACGCGCTAGCAATGGCGACATCTTGCACCCCAATAGCGCGGTAAAACGAGGTATGTGTATCTATTATTATCGCGAGATTGAGGATGAAAAAACGATCCCCTTTCAAGAAAAAATTTTATTCCAGGATGAACATTTACTGGTCGCCGACAAACCGCATTTTTTAGCTGTCACGCCCGGCGGCGACTATTTGCGTGAGACCTTATTAGTACGACTCAAACAGAAAACTGGAAATGAAGAGCTCAGCCCGCTACACCGATTAGATCGCGAAACCGCAGGCGTAATTTTATTTTCAAAACAATGCAAAAGTCGCGGCGCCTATCAGCAATTATTTCAACAGCGCCACATCGATAAAATTTATCATGCCGTCGCACCGCATTTACCTAAGATTATATTTCCCTTGCACAAAGCCAGCCGTATGGTGGAAAGCGAACGTTTTTTCCTAATGCAAGAAGTACCAGGCATCATCAATTCAGAAACGGACATCGATATTCTAGAAAGACGCGATGAGCTTACACTCTATGAACTACGCCCAAGCACAGGAAAAAAACACCAGTTACGTGTACATATGGCCAGCCTCGGCATCCCGATCATTAACGACAACTTTTATCCCACAAGCTTGCCCAGCGGTTCCGACGATTTTAATCATCCCCTACAATTACTCGCAAAATCTATCGCATTTACCGATCCAATCACCGGTGAAAAACGAGTATTTCATAGCGAGCAAAATCTGTAAGTCGATATTGATGTAAATCAAAGCCAAACCGAGGCGGTTGACAAGTTTGGCCGCAGGTCGTATTATCTCGCTTCTCGGAGTGTAGCGCAGCCCGGTAGCGCACCTGGTTTGGGACCAGGGGGTCCAAGGTTCGAATCCTTGTACTCCGACCAAATTCAAGGATCGTCGAAACCCAAAAGTCTCGACGATCCTTTTTAGTTTCACAAAATATTCGCATAATTTTTAAACACGTGAAATTATGCTGGCAGTTTTCGGAGTGTAGCGCAGCCCGGTAGCGCACCTGGTTTGGGACCAGGGGGTCCAAGGTTCGAATCCTTGTACTCCGACCAAAATAGAAAACCTCATTGAGCAATCAATGAGGTTTTTTTGTATCTGTACCCAGCCCTGATTACACCATTGTGCTATCTTGCAGCCTAACACATAGGCGAGACTGGCACACTAAGTAAAACACGCAAGCACTCTAATTGTGTTATCGCTTAATTGTTTAGCGTCGTGTACAGTCAATTCTCGCGCTTGATTGAGTTGCTGCAATTCCGGTAAAGCAAACATACCAGCGCCAGAACCCAATAGTTTAGGCGCTAAATACAACAGCAATTCATCCACACAAGCCGCCGCAATCAGTGCGCCACTGAGCGTAGCACCCGCCTCCACATGCAACTCGTTGATTTGCTGCGCGCCCATTACTAACATCAATGCAGGTAGATCGACTTGCGACTCCGCACCATGCTGATCAGGCAAGTACAATAAATTTGCGCCCGCTTGTCGCAAACTTTCTTCCGCATCTGGATTTCTTTTCGCATGCGCAATATTCACGGATGCACCTCGAAGCAATTTAGCGGACACAGGTGTTCTCAATTGAGAATCAAGCACAAATTTACGTGGTTGACGTAAGACGTCTTGCTCAGGCAAACGCACATTCATCTGTGGATCATCTGCCAGCACCGTACCGATGCCCGTCAAAATCGCATCTGACTTGGCGCGCCAATGATGTCCATCCAATCTCGCCTCGGCACCAGTAATCCACTGACTCTGTCCATTCGGCAAAGCGGTATAGCCATCCAAACTAGCTGCCATCTTGAGGCGCACCCAAGGCTTCCCAGTTTCCATGCGCTTAAAGAAACCTCGATTCATAGCGCGCGCTTCTGTGGCTAGCAAGCCATGAGCTACCGCGATACCCGCAGCTTCCAACATCGCAAATCCACGCCCTGCCACTTGAGGATTCGCATCCCCAACTGCCGCGACCACACGCGCTAAACCTGCCACAATCAAAGCATTCGCACAAGGTGGCGTCCGTCCATAATGACTGCATGGTTCAAGCGTCACGTAAGCGGTTGCGCCGCGCACATCATTACCTGAACTGGCCGCATCACGTAAAGCCATTACTTCTGCATGTGCCTGCCCCACCTCTTGCGTCCAGCCCTGTCCCAAAATGACGTCATCTTTCACAATCACACATCCCACCTTGGGATTTGGTGATGTCAAAATAGTGGCGCGAGAAGCGAGTTCTAGCGCCATTTGCATGTAGTAGAGATCTTTACTTTGCGTCATAAAAATTGGCAAAATGGGCGCGATTGACCTAGGTGTTTTGCACGGTAATAGTCGGGAATTTACTGCTCATATCTTTCGCTTTATCCGCAACTTTAATCGCCACTTTGCGTGCAATCTGTTTATAAATTTGTGCGATTTGCCCATCCGGATCAGCCACCACAGTCGGTTTGCCCGAATCGGCTTGCTCACGAATTGCCATCGTCAATGGCAGTCCACCTAAGAAATCAACACCATATTCAGAACACATTTTCTCGCCGCCACCCGCACCAAAAATCGCTTCTGCATGGCCGCAATTGGAGCAAATATGTGTACTCATATTTTCAACGATACCCAAGATAGGGATGCCGACTTTCTCAAACATTTTCAAACCCTTACGCGCATCAAGCAAGGCGATATCTTGCGGCGTGGTGACAATTACGGCACCGGTTACTGGCACTTTCTGTGACAAAGTTAGCTGGATATCGCCCGTACCAGGTGGCATATCAACGATTAGGTAATCCAAATCACGCCAATTGGTTTGCTCCAGCAACTGCTGCAAAGCCTGCGTCACCATAGGGCCGCGCCAGACCATAGGCGAATCTGGATCGATCATAAAGCCTATGGATGACACTTGCACGCCATAATTTTGCAAAGGCTCCATGGTTTTGCCATCCAGGGATTCGGGACGTGCCGAAATGCCCATCATCATAGGCTGCGAAGGACCATAAATATCGGCATCCAATAGACCAACCGACGCGCCTTCGGCCGCTAAAGCCAAAGCTAAATTCACCGCCGTTGTGGATTTCCCCACACCGCCTTTGCCGGAGGCAACTGCAATAATGTTTTTCACATTCGGCATAATTTTGATGCCGCGCTGCACGGCATGCGCCACGATCTTCGTTGTGACATTGATTTGAAACGTCTTTTGTTCCAAACCAGTCAAGCCTTGCAGAGCATGCTTCACCAAATCGGCAATCACGCTCATTTGACTTTTCGCTGGATAGGCCAGCTCAATATCTAGACTGACAACGGAGTCATTGATTTGAATATTCTTAACTGACTTAGTAGAAACAAAATCTTTTTGCGTATTGGGATCAATAACTGTGGCTAAGATAGCTTTAATTTCTCCAATAGTTTTTTCAATTTGCTGATGATTAATTTGGCCTGCTGACATGTGATTCTCCATTCAATTTCTATCAGTCTAACGTAATTTCTAATGCTAACTGAAGATAGCCTTGCTTTTTACTGGATTTTTACTAGCCCCCAGTTAGCCTATCGCATCAATTTTAAACCCTCATTTATTAGTATAAAAACCATTTCATTAATTCAACAATGTGAGTGAAACGTGGCGCTGATTTCCAAGCTTTAGACTCAGTTCGCTGTTAAAATATCGGTTTTGTCTATTAACCGTCGTACTTAATTAAAGCAATCATTTATTATGACCCGCCAGTTGTTTGTCACCACCGCCCTCCCTTACGCTAATGCGCCTTTCCACCTCGGTCACATCATGGAATATATCCAAGCCGATATCTGGGTTCGTCATCAGCGAATGTCTGGCAGTGATGTCCATTTCGTGGGTGCCGACGACGCGCATGGCGCGCCGATTATGATTGCAGCTGAAAAAGCCGGATTAACGCCGCAAGAATTTGTAGGACAAATCGCTGCTGGGCGTAAGCAATATTTGGATGGTTTCCACATTGAATTCGATAATTGGCATTCTACCGATGGGCCAGAAAATCACGAATTGTCCCAAGACATTTATCGCAAATTAAAAGCCGCAGGTTTTATCACCAGCAAGACCATCGAGCAATTTTACGATCCAGTCAAAAATATGTTTTTGCCTGATCGCTACATCAAAGGCGAATGTCCTAAGTGCGGCGCTAAAGATCAATATGGCGACTCTTGCGAAGTTTGTTCTGCCGTTTACGCGCCAACTGAAGTTAAGAATCCCTACTCCGTGCTGACTGGCGCCACGCCAGTTATGAAATCCTCAGAACATTTTTTCTTCAAACTGTCTGATCCACAATGCGTAGAATTTTTGCGCGGCTGGGCTTTGCAAGATAATCGTCTGCAATCGGAAGTCGCCAACAAGTGTAAAGAATGGTTAGAAGGTGATGGCGGTTTAGGTGATTGGGATATTAGCCGTGATGCACCTTATTTTGGCATTGAGATTCCTGATCAGCCGGGTAAATATTTCTACGTTTGGTTGGATGCGCCAGTCGGTTATTTGGCGTCTTTGAAAAATTACTTCGGCAAAATCGGACGTGATTTTGATGCCTTCATGGCCGATCCTAGCACCGAACAAATTCATTTCATCGGCAAAGATATTACCTATTTTCATACCTTATTCTGGCCAGCCATGTTGAAATTTGCTGGCTACAAAACACCGGACAATGTCTACGCACACGGTTTCGTCACTGTTTCCGGCGAAAAAATGTCGAAATCGCGCGGTACCGGTATCTCGCCATTGCGCTATTTAGAAATCGGTATGAATCCAGAATGGCTGCGTTACTACTTCGCGGCCAAACTCAATGCTAAAGTTGAAGATCTGGATATGAATCCAGATGATTTCGTGGCACGCGTAAATTCTGATTTGATCGGCAAATACATCAATATCGCGAGTCGTGCTGCTGGCTTTATTACTAAACGTTTCAATGGCGTGGTCAACACCGCGTGGGCAACTGAGGACGACTCCTTCATACAAAATTTACGCAAAGTGTCAGCTGACATTCAAGCCTTGTATGAAACACGTGAATTCGGCAAAGCCTTACGTGCCATCATGGAACAAGCCGACATCATTAACGCCTATGTCGATGCGAACAAACCATGGGAACTGGCAAAACAGCCAGAGAATGACGCTAAGTTACAAGAAGTTTGTAGTCGTTTATTAGAAGCTTTCCGTATTTTGACGATATTCTTAAAACCTGTTTTGCCGCACTTAGCAAGTCAAGTAGAAGCGCAATTAAATATCGCTCCCTTAAATTGGGCGAGCGTTGCAACACCAATTCCAAATCAGCACACGATCAATCCTTATGTGCATTTGATGCAACGTGTCGATCCTAAGATCTTTGATCAATTATTTGATGCGCCGACTACTCCTTTGACTGAAGTTACAAAATCTCCGACTGAAACCTCCCTCCCTACCCCTTCCCTTGAAGGTGCAGAAGCGGCTGGTAGCGCTATTGAAGATTTGGCGCCTGAGATTAAGATTGATGACTTCGCAAAGATTGATTTACGTATCGCCAAGATTGTCAATTGCGAACACGTTGAAGGCTCAGATAAATTATTGCGCTTAACTTTAGATGTCGGTGAAGGCAAAACGCGCAATGTATTCTCTGGCATCAAATCCGCTTACCAACCAGAACAACTGATCGGTAAATTTACCGTGATGGTCGCCAATTTAGCGCCACGCAAGATGAAATTTGGCATGTCTGAAGGTATGGTTTTAGCGGCATCTGCTGCGGATGAAAAATCTAATCCAGGCCTGTATATTTTAGAAGCATGGCCGGGTGCAGAACCGGGTATGCGTGTGCGCTAAACGAGCGCTTCATACAACAGCCTAACCATCGTATCTATCATCACAACTATGGACGTCGTCATTCGAGAAGCTAATGTAGAAGATGCGCCTTTACTGGCGCATCTAACGCGTAACTGCTGGGCTGGAAAAGTAGCGACGACATCTTCTGGGCATCACGAATCGAGTGAAAAAGTAGAGCAAGAATTGCTGCAAGGCGGTGGTTTTGTCTTACTAGTCAACGACGAGCCGGCCGGCTCAGTAAGATGGCTGCCCTTAGATGGCGAGGGCAGCACTTGGGAAATGCGCCGCATGGGAATCTTGCCCGCATTTCGCGGCGAAGGCCTATCGCAACATTTACTCGAAGCCGTGATTCATCATGCGCAAACCTCGGGCGTAGAAGAATTGCGCTTAGGTGTACGCACCGATCAACCACGGCTGGTCGATCTCTACGCAGCCTATGAATTTGAACTGGCACCAGAGTTGGAATACGTACATGCTAATCCAAATGAACCAGCGCCACATGTAATGCGCCGTTTTTTACGCTGAACTTTTGTGACTATTCGGACACAATGGAAAACAAAAACAAACCTCTCAACACAGAGACACCGAGGCACAGAGACAAAGAGAAAAAAACAAAGATAGGAAATTACGTTTTTTGTTGTTCTCTTGGTTTTCTCTGTACCTCTACGTCTCTGTGTTGAATGGTTTTGAACTCTTTCATTACTGATACCTAACTACAATCTACCAATGCTCATTTTCATGAGCTTACTGAGCAATAAATTCACTCTTTAATCCATTTAAGAGACTCAAAAAATGACTACATCAATTCCAAAGCGCTTGACTCAGTTGCGTAGCGCGATGGCTACGCACGGCTATACCGCTTATCTAATTCCCTCCGCCGATCCACACTTATCCGAATACTTGCCAGCAAGATGGCAAGGTCGCGAAGTGTTTTCTGGTTTTACTGGTTCGGTCGCGACTTTGATCGTCACACAAGACTTTGCTGGATTATGGGTCGATAGTCGTTATTGGTCACAAGCTGAGATCGAATTGGCGGGTAGTGGCATTAGCGTGATGAAAATTCAGTCAGCAGCCGCCTCTGCGCATATAGACTGGCTGGCACAACATTTAACGCCACAGGGCGTGTTGGGTGTTGATGGCAATATTCTGAGCCTAGCCAGCGCCCGGGCATTGCAGTCCGCGCTCTCTACTAAAGACATTAGATTAAAAACTGACTTTGATTTACTCGATGTAGTCTGGACCGATAGGCCAGACTTACCAAGCGCTGCAGTGTACGAACACACGCTTCCGTTTGCTACAGTGAGCCGCGCTCAAAAATTAGCCGCAATCCGTGAACAGATGCGTGCCAAAGGGACGAACTGGCATTTTATATCTACGGTGGATGACATCGCTTGGGTCTTCAACTTACGTGGTGCCGATGTCAATTACAATCCGGTTTTCGTATCGCATGCTTTGATCGGTTTGGAGAGTGCAACTTTGTTTGTACCACTGAGCAAAGTACCGCAAGAATTGGTCGCTCGCTTGGCGCAAGATGGCGTGGCACTGCAAGCATATGAAAACGCGAAACAAGGATTACAAGCATTAGGCGCTACCGATTCGCTTTTAATCGACCCGCGTCGTATTACCTTTGGTTTTCAACAGGCGATTCCCTCCTCCGTCAAAGTCATTGAGGCACTCAATCCTTCGGTCTATGCGAAATCACGCAAAACCTCAGAAGAAGCCCAATTTGTGCGTGAAGCGATGGAGCAAGATGGCGCTGCTTTATGTGAATTCTTTGCTTGGTACGAGCGAGTACAAAATAAAGAAGCGATTACAGAATTAACGATAGATGAAAAAATCTGTGCAGCCCGCGCCAGTCAGCCGCATTTTATTTCACCTAGTTTCGGCACCATCGCGGGCTTTAACGGCAACGGCGCCATGCCACACTATCGCGCCACTCCCGAGTCTCATGCCAGCATTCAAGGCAACGGATTATTATTGATCGACTCAGGTGGACAATACTTAAACGGCACCACGGATATCACACGCGTCGTACCTGTGGGGACGGCGTCGGCTGAACAAAAACGCGATTTCACGCTAGTCTTAAAAGGCATGATTGCCTTGTCGCGAATAAAGTTCCCCTATAGTACCTACTCCACCGTATTAGACGCGATAGCCCGCGCGCCAATTTGGGCGGAAGGCATCAACTACGGTCATGGCACTGGACATGGCGTCGGTTATTTTTTGAATGTTCATGAAGGACCGCAATCCATTTCTGGCGCGATTCCCAATAGCAACATGGTGATGGAAGTCGGCATGATCACCTCAAATGAACCTGGGATTTATCGTCCCGGTAAATGGGGTGTTCGCATCGAAAATTTACTGTTATGCGTACCAGCAGAAAGCACCGAATTTGGCGACTATTTGAAATTTGAAACCTTAACCCTATGCCCGATTGATACCCGCTGTCTCGACTTGGAAATCATGCGTGATGATGAGTTGGCTTGGCTGAATGACTATCATCAAATGGTCTTACAACGTTTATCACCTCGCGTACAAGGTGAGGCATTGAGCTGGTTGCAGCATCACACAAAACCTGTACAGAAATAAATTAGCTAATACGCATCTGGGTCACTTGGTATTTATTGGGTACTCATTTGGTACTCATTTGGTACTTAGATGCGTATTTATCTATGTCGAACAAGAGTTTTAGCTTACCGTCGGCAAACTGATTTCAAACTTAGCACCACCTAATTCAGACTCACTAATACTGATACGACCACCGTGTAAAACTAGGATTTGCCGCACTATAGATAAGCCTAATCCAAAACCTCCGGTGGCGCGATCACGACTACGATCTAAGCGATAAAAAGCTTCAAAGATTTTTTCACGCTCTGTTTCAGGAATCCCAGCACCATCATCTTCCACGCTGATGAGCCAAAATTCGCCTTGTAATGCAATACGCCAAATAATTTTTTGATCGGCATACTTATACGCATTCTTTAAGAGATTTTGTATCGCACGCGATAGCAGACGATGGTCGGCATACAATGATTTGCCTGGTGCCAAAATATCGACTTGCAGCTGCAAACCTGGCGGTTTAGGAGGCAGGTGTTGCAGGCAATTTTGAACAAATTCGTCCATGTCTATCGATGCTTTTTGTAGTTGCCCTTGCGCATCTAGTTTGGCCATATTTAACAACTCAGAAACCAAATTATTTAGTTCACTTAAATCACCCTGCATCGCAATGATTCTTTGCACTTGCTTTGCATCCGCATTAGCATCAGCATCTTGTGCCACTAAACTATCTTGCAGTATCTCCAGCGCGAATTCTAAACGCGCGATCGGTGTGCGCAATTCATGGGAAACCGAATGCAATAATTGCTGTTGCGAGCTCAGCAGCGTTTCAATCCGATTCGCCATTTGATTAATCTGCTGAGCCAGTGGATAAATGCTCGCACTTGTGGGCGTGCTAGCACGTGCGTCTAATTGACCAGCACCAAAATCTTGCGTCACTTTTGCCAACGCTTGAATATCGCGCCAATGTGAGCGTGACCAAAAACCAATAGGTATCAACAGAACAAACGCGACAATAATGTAGCGAACTATTTCCAACTTAATGTTAAACCAATAGTCGATAGGTAAATCTTGTGCCTGCAATACGTCGTCTTCACTACCGATATAGCGTTCACCATCCAAATCAACGCGTCGATAAAGCGTTCGATTAGCCGCATCTATCACAATCTTGCCGGCCTTCAATTGCCCACGCTGAGCTTGGTTCAAGTTAGCAGATGCTTGATTTAAAGGGATCAATTCAAATTTGACCTGTGACACTTCACGCACCTTATTCAAGCGCGAAAGCCATTCATCACTGGCGGCTTTATCGATGTATTGTTCGATCAGAAAAATCTGCGGCGCGGCCTGACGTAAAGCACTTTGTTCTATAGGGTCACCAAATATCCAGGTCACCACCGCATATACCAAGATGCTGGCCACCGCAATTGATAGCAGGACGGGACCAAGAAACCGTAGAAAGAGACGATTCATAGCGAATTATGGGCGTGTCGCCGACTTGCCCACGCTAAAGGCAATATCCACGAGATTCGTATGACAAATAAATAGTGCAACGGCATTAAGTTCTCCTTGCTGCCTATTTTATAAGATAGTAGACGATCAGGCCAAAAAATCATGGAGTCAAAAAGTAGTCGCGCATAAACATTTGCAGAGTAATCTCAGCTTCGATACAAATTGACGACAAATTCGCGGCACTTTCAGGAGGAATCTGAAGCCTAGTTTCTCTAAGATTCAGTATCTGCTAATTGCTAAGCAGGCCAATATTAAACATTGAACTTATTTCACATCTATTCAAAAAAATAACGACCATTGCCACAGGCGAAGGAACAATAATATGAGACCAAGCACACTTGCCCCATCATCCATCACTTTCACGCAGACCTTGACTGCTAGTTTATTGGCGGCGACTACGATGCTGACCGCGTGCGGTGGTGGCGATAATAAACTCGAAAAAGAAGTCACAAAAACACCGGCTCCTATCGTCACGAGTGATTTTGTTAATTTAGTCAAAGATGCCAACTGCGCAAATATTAAAAATCGCCTATTTGTCATCGATCAAAAACAAGTATTGTGGGATAAGGCCGGTAGCTGTGCAGACGCTGCCTATAGCCAAACCTTGTATGGCATGACACCACAAACTCAGCTATGTAGTAATTCAGACAGCATCGCTGGACCGCGTCTGAGTTGTAGCGATGCTAGCAGTGAAAGCTTATTCAAAACCATGCTGCAAAATCTCGACAAAGCTGATCTTGGTTTAGGTAACCAACATCAAATACAACAAATTGTCGTCCCCGGCGGAGCCAGCGTCGCGATTCCACTAAGTGCCTTAATCGCGCCGTTTTATCGTGGCGTCGCACCTAACAATATCGTTATTAAAGATCTGCCAGCATGGAATAAATTTTGGGAAGTATCCGGCGTCAAGGCGCCAACAAGCTATTCCGGTAACGACTTTCAATCGCGCATGACATTGGGCACTTTCTTTAAAACAGCGAACAACTGCAGCATCACGCAAATTTTGAAAGTCAGCGCGAACGGTCAAAAATTGGTCGCCGATTATTTTGAAGAAGAGAGAATCGCCATAGCCAGTTGCGATCCTGACAGCAAAACAGCCAGTACACCTATGAATATGGTGGAGCTGGCCAAGATTGATTTGCCTGTGGAATTTAATAATGTCAGTAACGCGCGGATAAGCTACAAAACCTTGGATCAGGGAGTCAATTCAGGCATCACTGATACGCGCAATCTGATTATTAAGGATCAAGCCGCTTGGACTAACCTATGGATGTCACATAATAAAAGTAGCGCTAGCATCCCCAATGTGGACTTCAGCAAAAATATGGTCGCTGCTTTATTTTTAGGCGAACGTTCGTCAGGCTGCTACGCGATTGAAGATGTCACGGCATGGCGTGCGACGGGGAAAATTCAACTCAGCTATCATGTTCGCAATCCTGGCCCTGCGACTTTATGCACCGCGAATATCACCACACCGTACATCATTATTGAGATTCCTCGCAGCGAGGAAGTGGCAGAGTTTCACAGTATTCCGATTTATTTGTAGTTTTTTTAGTTCAGCGAACTCTTAACTATTCCTCGATTGTAAAATGGCGAACCATGCAAAGATATACCTGCTACCGACATTCAAGCAATCGAGAGAATCATGAAATGAAAAAACTTTTTACCCTATTCTTTGTCAGCCTGACATACAGTGCCACCAGTGTGGCGCAAACGCCGGCACAAAATCTTATGCCCGATGGTAGCTATGATATGTATCTCGGCATGGGGATGGTGCTGCGCCCAAGCTATGAAGGTGCGACAAAATATAAAAAGGCCGCATTGCCAGTGATGCAGGTGCAATGGAGCAATGGTGCGTTTCTATCGGGAATGAGTGCCGGCTGGCATTTATCGGAACAACCACAACAAGATTTCGGTCCGCTCATTGCCTTAGAGCCTAGCCGCTCACCTTCCGGTTTATCAAATAGCATAGACCCGCCGCGCAGTTTGCAAAGTAATGCGATGGGGCCTGAATATGCAGCGTCAAAAACCAATAACAAATTAATTGGACTTGATAATATCCAAGCCAGATTGCTGTATGGCGGTTTTTATCATTTTTCATTGAGCCAGAATTTACGTCAAACTAATGTAATTTTATTTGGGATTGGTAACGATAAAAATGGCCTGCGACTCAGTAGCGACTTACGTTATAGCGTCCCCGAGCTACCAACTCATCATCGCCTTACCCTTGGTGTGGGATTCAATGCGGTAAACCAAGCCTACGCGCAAAGCTATTTCGGTGTCACTGAGGTCGAGGCCAATCGCAGTCAAAACCGAAGTTTTCGCCCTAAGGCTGGGATAAAAGATATACATCTTGAAGCCAATTGGAACTGGAGTTTGAGTTCATCTTGGCTACTCACTTCGCGTATGCAATTAGGTCATTTAGTGGGCAGCACCAGTGATAGTCCTTTAGTAGAACGTCGCACCAGTGTCACTGTATCGAGTGCCTTGGCTTATCGTTTTTAAACTTTACAAACTTTTTATTATTCACTGCTTTAGTTCACCTTATTTAGTTCACCTTATTTTGTCGGCCCTATTTACTGTAGCTACTTACTGCACATTATTAATTTTTTGCATTTAACCGAAGTACCCGAATCGTGAATCGCCAGATCTCATTACTTGCTGTCTCTGATCCAAGCTTAGCTAGCGCAGTAAATCGCTCGTTCAGCCGAACTTTAGCGCGCACGCTACTCAGCTGCCTGATAGCTTGCACTATGTTGCAGGCAACGCCCGCGCAAGCTCAATCGGCGTCATCAGTATCACCAGCAAAATTAGGGGATGTTAAGCCAAGGGCTAGCGATGCAGAATGGACGAGCTACCGTGACGCTTATAAGTCCATGCTCTGGTTTGAAAAATTTGGCAAACCGAAAAATTTAATTCAAGTCCATCTGCAAATCGTTCCTAAAGACAAAAACAGCAACATAGAAAACTATGGCTTGCATATTCTGGGAAAAACGATACATCTGAATTTACCTTTAGATACGTTGGGGCGTGCCGCCTTGCCGTTATTAAAATCGGCCTACGATGAAAACGCCGAATTAGTTTTAAACCAAAAATCTGGACAAGCCAGTTTTCAATTTCGTACCAGCCTTATATTAAGAGCGGATGGCATCTACGAGATGAGTGAATTACGCGCGGCCTGTGAGCAAGCATTGAGTTATCAAGCATATATCGATCCGGCACTAAGCAAGAGCAAAAAATGCGTGGGAGTCCGCTTGGGTTTTGCAAAAAAAGATTATGCAGCGCATGTTGAAACAAGAATGCCAAATACAAACACTCAAACACTAACGCTGACAGACAATAGTTCTTTGTGGGCGGACGGCATTAATAACGTCAAAGCGGTCAATCTCTTGTTCGCTCAATATCCAGAAAAAAGTCAGCTCTTCACCAGAACTAGCCCACTCGGCATGATTGCATTAATTGAGTAAGCCGACACCCACTATTGTGTAACGTCGGCCATTATCAGAATTGGTTTATGCTTCCCAAGCCGATGGTGAAAACAAATAGCCTTCCCCCCAAACAGTCTTAATCTTCTCTGAATTCTGATCGTCAAAGCGACGACGGAGGCGCGAGATCAGATTATCGATACTACGGTCTAAACCATCAAATTCTATACCGCGCATTTTTTTCAGAATGTCATCACGCGATAAGACCTTACCTGGCGACTCGACCAAAACCATTAGCAGTTTGAATTCAGTATTCGAGAGATCAAGCACTTGCTGCTTCCACTGCACAACGCGATCACTGCGTGAGATGTGCAAAGCACCAAATTGCAAAGCATCTTGGTCAAAGGCTGCGTTGGTGGCGTTGCGATCTGGAATACGTCTGACCAAAGCACGCAACCGCGCCAAGAGAATACGGGGTTGTACTGGCTTACTGACAAAATCATCCGCGCCTTGTTCTAATGCCGACACCTCGTCATAAGAATCTTCGCGCGCGGTCAAAATAAGAATAGGCACTTTACTAATTTCACGAATCTGGCGTGACACCACCATGCCATCCATACCGGGCAACATTAAATCCAACACCACCATATCAGGTGAGCTCGATTTGAAATGAGCCAAAGCTAGATCGCCACGCGTGACCAGATCAACAGAAAATTCATACGCTTGCAAATATTCCGTTACCAACGCGGCCAAGCGTTCATCATCTTCCACCAACATTACTCGATACATAATCATTCTCCTTGCCCATGATTGTATAAGGGCGAAGTAGCGACATCAACCGATTCAACCAGTAATTTTTAGGAAAATAGAGAACTGTGCAATTTTTATGAAATTAGATAGAAGTTAAGAGATAAAGTAAGCAATTTGTAGACATTCAAGTGACATTTGCACTACACCTAGCAATGGATTGATAGTCTGCTATTCGATCGTCGCCACCGCGTTTCGAGGGAACTGTACGCTGAATTTACTACCCTCACCCAAATGTGATTCGATCAGTAGTTGTGCATCGTGACGTATCAAAACATGTTTAACAATCGCCAGTCCCAGACCTGTACCTTGGGTCTCGCGTGAGCGACTTTTATCTACCCGATAAAAACGTTCAGTTAAGCGTGAGATATGTTCTTGATTAATCCCGATGCCATTGTCTTGCACGATCAGTTTGGGTCCCTGAGGACTGTTTTTCCAGATCATCTTGATCGCCCCATGCTCCGGCGTGTAGCGCACCGCATTCGTCACCAAATTACTGATCGCACTGCGAATTTCATCGCTACTTCCTGAGATGTCGGGACCATCAAATTCTAAACTGATCTGGTGTTTGCCCGCCGACAAAGCCTGTGCTTCTTGCAAAATATGGCGCAGCATCATCTCCATATCGATACGCTCTGAACGCACTTGAAATTCAGTGGACTCCAAACGACTCAGCGTCAGCATATCTTCCACCAAACGCTGCATGCGCTCGCCCTGCTCCACCATCAATTTAACGTGAGAAGAGCGTATCGACACTTCTAAATCTGGCTGCATAGAAGCGATCTCCAAAAAACCATTGATCACCGTTAGAGGTGTACGCAATTCATGTGATGCGTTAGCGATAAAATCGCGACGCATCATATCAATGCGTTCAGATTCAGTAATGTCATGAGTAACCAAAATTTGACGGCGATTTTCAAATGGAATCACATGAACAATCAATTTTCTATCGCGTACCGAGAGCACTAATGGTGTGTCGTAACGCCCCAAAATAATATAGTCGATAAACTCAGGTGCCCGCACCAGATTCGTCACACGCATTCCTTTATCACGCTTTAAATCTAGACCTAAATCACGCTCTGCAATCGGATTACACCACTCCAAAAACATCACGTCGTCCATGATCACTACGCCATCAGGTAATAAGGTCATCGCCTGACGAAATCTGGCTAACCACTCCGCCAACTCGGTTTGATTTTTTTCATCGCCACGGCGCAGTTTATACAGTCGAGAAAATATCTCAGTCCAAGCGCCCCAACCATCAGGCAATCGCGCGCTATTCGGATTATCCAGCCAGTCGGACAAATTCAACAGATACTGGAGCTGCACCACGATGAGGGTGAGCATGCCAAGCAAGGCCAAAACCAAGCCTGTTAACGTGCCGAAAAAATAGCCGCAAGTCGCCGCAGCGCCAAGTACGATCGCAATGCGCAATGCGGCAGAAATCCAAAAAACCAGATGTGGGTGCATTATTAACTTGAGTGTGAATAAAATGAGAAGTGAAGAATCATGAAGATACAGACGACGAGGATACTATAGAACATAAATCATGAGATCGATACGACGTTAGAGAAAACGCAGGTCGATCTCATGGTCTATATCGTGAATTCAGCATTTCATGAATTCATTAGGCCAAGTCTATATCTGGGCTAAAAACCTGAATATATAACTATTTCTCTGACAGCATGTAGCCAACACTGCGTATGGTTTTGATTAAACCCTCCGCTTCTTTTAATACTTTACGCAAACGCAATACATGCACGTCCACGGTACGCTCTTCGATCACGACATGATCACCCCACACTTTATCGAGTAACTGGCTACGCGAAAAAACGCGTTCTGGGTGCGCCATAAAGAATTTGAGTAACTTATATTCGGCGTGGCCTATGTCGATTTTTTTATCGTCGATACGTACCGTACAACTCACTGGATCCAAATGCACTTTACCGATCGCTAAGCTGGTTTGTGCGTGTTCTGGACTCTTACGGCGCAACATCGCCTTGATACGTGCCGTCAATTCACGAGGCGAAAATGGCTTGGTAATGTAATCGTCGGCACCGTGATCCAAACCAGAGATTTTGTCTTCCTCCATACTTTTGGCGGTCAACATAATCACTGGCATTTCATTAAAGTTTCTATCAGAGCGAATTCTCGACAGCAATCTCAAGCCACTTTGATCAGGCAACATCCAATCCAATAAAATCAATTGCGGCGTACGATGCTGCAAAAACTCCCACGCTTGCGCTGTGTTACCCACGGCAACCGTATTCCATCCTGCCGCCCGCAAAGTAAAACTGACTAATTCACTAATGGCAGGCTCATCTTCTACTATCAATATTGTTGTTTTATCTGCTGACATTATTTTTTATTTCTTTATGATTATTAGCGACTATTAGCGAATGCTAATGTGCCTAATCTTGATTAATATTTTTTAGCTCATTTAACACATAGTCAGAATGGCGGATATCGCGTCCTTCGACGATATAAATCGTATGCTCAGCAATATTTTTAGCATGATCGCCGATACGCTCTATCGCTTTTGCCACCCACAAGGCATCCAACGCGTTAGAAATCGTGCTGGGATCTTCCATCATGAAGGTAATGAGATTACGCATAATAGAGCGAAAATCATTATCAATCGTCTCGTCAAAAGCAATTAATTGTACCGCTTTTGCATCATCGAGACGAGCAAACGCATCTAAAGACTGGTGCAGCATTTGCTCCACATTATTCGCTAGCACTCGCACAGTTTCATAGCCACTGAACATAGGATTATTGCGATTTTTGCTCAACATACTTTGTGCGATACGTGCAATCTTGGTCGATTCATCGCCGATGCGTTCCAAATCGGTAATCACTTTACCCGTTGCCATGACCGTGCGTAGATCATTTGCCGCTGGTTGGCGCTTCACGATCAAATGACTACACATATCATCTAACATGACTTCCAGACGATTAACTTCTTCGTCCGACTTTACGACTGCTGCGGATTGTGTTTCGTTACCGCTACGATAGCAAGCCATCGCATCTTGAAAATGAGTTTCCACCAAACCGCCCATGGTCAATACCTGAGAACGGATCGCCTCTAAATCGTGGTTGTATTGCGATGATGAATGTTCGCCTGTCATTACTTACTCCTGAATTCGTATAGATAATCTGTATCAAATTGATCTGACATCATCGTACAAGGCTGTACACAATCATGTGAGACCGTCATTTAAGATCCGGAACAATTAGCCAAATCGCTTAACCAACTCTATTAACCAAATCGACCGGTAATATAATCCTGCGTTTCTTTACGCACTGGATTCATAAAAATATTATCGGTCTCGCCAAACTCTACCAACTCACCCAAATACATATAAGCGGTGTAATCGGAACAACGCGCTGCCTGTTGCATATTGTGAGTCACGATAGCGATGGTGTAATCCTCTTTCAGTTCATTGATCAGCTCTTCGATCTTGACAGTAGAAATAGGATCAAGTGCAGAAGTCGGTTCATCCAATAACAGAACTTCAGGTTTAACCGACACACCACGCGCGATACATAAGCGCTGTTGCTGACCACCGGACAAACTTAAACCACTGCTATTCAATTTATCTTTTACTTCATTCCACAACGCGGCTTTTTTCAAAGACCATTCAACACGTTCGTCCATCTCGCCTTTCGACAGGTTTTCATACAGACGTACGCCGAATGCAATGTTGTCATACACCGACATAGGGAACGGTGTGGGTTTTTGAAATACCATACCGACCTTGGCGCGCAACAAATTAATGTCTTGACCCGGCAATAAAATATTCTGACCGTTGTAGATAATTTGACCTTCGGCTCTTTGGCCTGGGTACAAATCATACATACGATTGAAAGTACGCAATAAAGTCGATTTACCGCAACCAGATGGGCCGATAAAGGCCGTTACTTTTTTATCGTAAACCTTCAGATTGACATTTTGCAGGCTGCGATTAGAGCCGTAGAAAAAATTCAGATCTTTGGTTTCGATACAGGCTTTTGCTTCTACTGCTTCTTGTTTCGTCGTAGGAATCATGTTCATCTGCTCTAAAATTATTTATGAATTTTTTGCGCGAATACAGTGCGCGACAAAATGTTTAAGGCCAATACACTGAATGTAACCAACAAAGCGCCAGTCCATGCCAGACCACGCCAATTGTCGTAAGGGCTCATGGCGAACTGGTAAATAACCACCGGCAAATTCGCCATCGGTTTATTCATATCAGTGTTAATAAATTGATTGTTTAAAGCGGTAAAAAGTAAAGGTGCTGTTTCACCAGAAATGCGTGCCACGGCCAAAAGTACACCGGTCAAAATACCTGCTTTCACGGCTTTAACACGAATAAACAATGCCACTTTCCAACGCGGCGCTCCCAGTGCAAATGCAGCTTCACGTAGACTAGTTGGTACCAACGCCAGCATATTGTCGGTGGTACGTACCACCACAGGAATAGCGATCAAAGAAATCGCCAAGGTCCCAGCCCAACCTGAAAAATGTTTAATGTGTGCTACGTAAATCGCATAAACAAACAAACCAATCACAACCGATGGTGCCGACAACATAATGTCTGTCACAAAGCGAGTAAGATCACTAAACCAATTTTTCTCACCGTATTCAGCAAGATAAATGCCAGCCAAGATGCCGATAGGTGTGCTGATCAAAGTCGCAAAACCTACCATCATCAAACTACCTAATAGGGCATTGGCCAAACCGCCACCTTCTTCACCTGGCGCGGGTGTCGCCTCTACAATCGCCGCCAAACTGAATGAACCAAATCCTTTAATCACCAAAGTAAACAAGATCCACATTAAGAAAAATACGCCCAAAGCCATCGCAGCTGTGGAAAAGAAAATCCCAATTTTATGTTTACGCAAACGCGATTTATAAACGGAACTCGTCGCTACTGAGCTTATTTCCGGTGTTGTTTGTTGTGAAGTTTGTTGCGTCATTTGTTGGCTCATTTCACACCTTCTTTTCTTTTCATACCGAGCAAAAGCAATTTAGCCGACGCTAACACTACGAAAGTAATTACAAACAAAATCAAACCCAACAAGAACAGTGAGGCCACATGTAATTCTGATTCTGCTTCGGCAAACTCGTTCGCGAGACTAGAGGCAATACTGTTACCGCCAGCGAACAAGGACCAATTTAATTTATGGGCATTACCAATCACAAAGGTAATTGCCATGGTTTCGCCCAAGGCGCGTCCCAAACCAAGCATAACGCCGCCAATCACACCGGCTTTGGTATAAGGTAAGACGATTTTTCGCACCACTTCCCAACGAGTACAACCCAAGCCGTAAGCGGATTCTTTTAAAACAGGAGGAACAATTTCAAATACATCGCGCATCACCGAAGCGATGAAAGGGATAATCATGATGCCGAGAATAATACCGGCCGTCAGCACACCGATACCGATCATGGAGCCAGAAAACAAAACACCAATCACCGGCAATTTACCTAAGGTGTTGGCAAGAAATGGCTGGCCGTAACTACTAAAGATAGGGGCAAACACAAACAGTCCCCACATACCGTAAATAATACTAGGAACACCTGCGAGCAATTCCACTGCGGTACCCAACGGGCGTTTGAGCCAATTAGGGCAAATTTCTGTCAAAAATAAGGCGATCCCAAAACTAATCGGAAACGCAATTAATAAGGCGATTGCCGACGTCACCAAAGTGCCGACGATGGCGATCATGCCGCCATATTTATCGTTAATCGGATCCCACTCTATGGTGGTAATAAAGGCGAAACCAAATTCCTTCATAGCGGGCATCGCGCCATAGAATAAGGAGATAACGATACCAACTAATACCAGCAATACCATCAGTGCAAAACTGAAGGTCAGCTTATGAAACAAAAAGTCTTGTAACTTTTGTTTGCGCATAGTCGAACTATGCTGCGTCGTTTGAGTTGTAGGGATATGTGCCATCACGTGACTGACTTCCTTAGGTTCATCCCTAGTCAAAGGTAATGAAGAGTTCATCGCTGGAGTAGACATTTTTTATTCGTTTTATGGTCGAACATCTCAACCGGGTAGTCGAGATGTTCATTTTGCTTTTTACTTTGTGTTTGCATCGCCTCAATACATCAGCAGGACACTAAACAAAGCGATCAGAATTATTAGTACAAAGCTTTACCAGACGCATCTTTCAAGCTTGCTTTCCAGCTAGCGTGAATCAACTTAGTCACGTCGTTTGGCAAAGGTACATATTCCAATTCAGTTGCCATTGCAGAACCATTGGCAAATGCCCAGTCAAAGAATTTCACAACTTCTTGAGTGTTGGCTGGATTAGCAGGTACTTTATGCAACAAGATAAAAGTGGCGCCACTGATAGGCCATGTGTCTTTACCAGCTTGGTTAGTCAAGACCACGCCCATACCTGGTGTTTTTGCCCAGTCAGCACCAGAAGCAGCAGCTTTGAAATTAACGTCGTCTGGTTGTACAAATTGACCATCACGGTTTTTGATTTGGGTATGCGTCATTTTGTTACGTTTAACGTAAGCGTATTCAACGTAACCGATAGAACCTTTGATACGTTGTACGTTGGCAGCAACGCCTTCATTACCCTTGCCGCCTAAGCCCACTGGCCATTTCACAGCTGTACCGGAGCTTACTGTCGTTTTGAAATCAGCACTTACTTTAGACAAATAGTCAGTCCAAATAAATGTAGTACCAGAACCATCAGAACGATGTACTACCGTGATATCTTCTGCTGGCAATTTCACGCCTGGATTCAATGCTGCAATGTCAGCTGCATTCCATTTAGTGATAGTACCCATGTAGATTTTTGCCAGAACTTCGCCTGTCATTTTCAATTGACCAGGTGCCACGCCGTCCAAGTTAACCACTGGAACCACGCCGCCTATCACTGCAGGGAATTGCATCAAGCCATCGGCTTCCAATTCTTCTGCTTTTAAAGGCATATCAGACGCGCCAAAATCGACGGTCTTTGCTTTGATTTGTTTGATACCGCCACCGGAACCGATGGATTGGTAGTTAATAGTATTTCCCGTTGCTTTTTTGTAAGCATCAGCCCACTTAGCATAAATAGGATAAGGGAAAGTCGCGCCAGCGCCAGTCACTTCTGCGGCATGCACAGTTGAAAAGGCCATCGCAGCACTCGCTGCCATCACTAAAGATTTAACAATACGATTAAATTGCATATTTACCTCGATTACCTCAATTAATTGGGAAACAATCCTGTTCTTAACTTCATGTCGCTGCCAGCACGCTGATCTATTCAACCCAGCTAACTTCAACTGAACCAATCACTGGCCTGAAACAACATGGAGCGAACTTTACAAGGCAAATATGACAGGATTATGACGAGAATCTCGCACTCATGAAATATTTCAAATTGTGCGATTTTTCTGTCATAAACTTGTCACAATAGCTAACTACAATCTTTACAAGCCCCTGTGACAAAGGCAGCTCTGTAGCTAGCTAAGCAGAGCCAATTATGACTATCCGCCTTTATGACTTATAGAAACACTAAAGAGATACCGAACCAATGATGAATCGCGATGTCACAAATGATAAAATCGTTAGCACCGACAATGCGGAGACTAGCGCCAACAACGCTGCCGCACCTGTTCCCACTCCGACGACTATGCATAACAAACCGAGCAGTGACAGTGAATCTGCGTTAATGGCAGCTTGGAGCTTGCCACGTTCCGCCATTTATTTAGACCGTGAGATGTCACAAATCGCGTTTAACTGGCGCGTATTAGCACAAGCGGAAGATAAAAGCATTCCCCTGTTAGAGCGCCTCAAGTATTTATGCATTGTCGGTAGCAATCTGGATGAATTCTTTGAAGTCCGTGTCGCTAGCCTGCTTGCACAAAACACGGTAGATGGACAATTAGCCCAACATGCTACCTTCGCGGGCATGATGGATCGCATCGATAAAGAATGTCATGAACTCGAAACCCGTCAATACCAAGTATTAAATCAAGACATCCTGCCAGCTTTGTCGCGCAAAGGGATACATCTATTAAGGCACAACGATAGAACGGAAGCGCAAAGAGCTTGGGTTAAATCGTATTTTGATCGTGAGGTTAGACCTCTTCTCACGCCTATCGGACTAGACCCGGCGCACCCATTTCCGCAAGTTGTTAATAAGAGTCTCAATTTTATTGTGTCACTCGCTGGCAAAGATGCCTTTGGCCGTGGCACGGCGATTGCCATTGTTAAAGCACCACGCGTATTACCGCGTGTCATCAAGATTCCTGATGAATTGACTGAAAAAGGACAGGCTTATTGTCTATTGTCCTCAGTTATTCATGCCCATATCGGTGATTTATTTAACGACAGAGAAGTTTTAGCCTATTCCCAATTCCGCGTCACACGCGATAGTGATTTGTGGGTCGATGAAGACGAAGTCAAAAACCTACGCCACGCTTTACAAGGTGAATTGCAAGGTCGTCAATTTGGTATGGCGGTACGCTTAGAAGTCGCCCAAAACTGCCCTGAATCTTTATCTCAGTTTTTACTCGAACAATTTTCACTGACCAAAGATCGTCTTTATGCGGTAGATGGTCCAGTGAATATGGTGCGTTTGTCTGAATTGATCGATCACGTGAATCAGCCCAACTTGCGCTTCCCCGTTTTTACGGCAAAAGCTGATCCTAAGCTGGCGCAAAAAAATATTTTTGATGTATTGAATAAGCAAGACGTCTTACTGCACCATCCATTTCAGCCATTCCAAACCGTCATCGATTTTATTCGCACGGCATCGCTCGACCCTAATGTATTAGCGATTAAGCAAACCATTTATCGCACGGGGATGAATTCCGATTTAATGGAATCCTTAATCACCGCAGCGCGCATGGGAAAAGAAGTCACGGTCGTGGTCGAATTGATGGCACGCTTTGATGAAGAAGCCAATATCAATTGGGCCGATCGTTTACAAAGAGCAGGCGCTCAGGTGGTGTATGGCGTGGTCGGTCTGAAGACTCATGCCAAGTTAGCACTCGTGATACGCCGCGAAGAAGGTGGTCGCTTACGTCACTACGCACACTTAGGCACAGGCAATTATCATCCCTCGACGACACGTTTTTACACCGACTTTGGTCTGCTAACCGCACATCCTAAAAAAGCGGCGGAAGTCAATGAAGTCTTCATTCATTTGACCGGCTTAACCAAACCGAAAAAATTAGAACATCTGTGGCTAGCGCCCTTTTTCTTACAACCTAAAATCATCAAAGCGATTCGCAATGAAGCGCGTATCGCGCGTGAGGGGCGACCAGGTCGCATCATCGCCAAGATGAATGCCTTAGTCGATGAATCGGTGATACGCGCCTTGTATGCGGCATCTGCTGATGGGGTTAAAATTGATTTGATCGTGCGCGGCGCATGTACTTTGCGTCCTGGCGTACCTGGTCTATCTGAAAATATTAAAGTACGTTCTATCATAGGTCGCTTCTTGGAGCATTCACGTATCTATTATTTCCGTAATGATTTAGAGCATGACGTGTATCTCGCCAGTGCGGATTGGATGAGCCGTAATTTGTTCCGCCGCATTGAAGTAGCCTTCCCCGTTTTGGAAAAACATTTAAAGAAACGCATCATCAGCGAAGGGCTTGATCCCTACTTAAAGGACAATATGAATGCGTGGACTTTAGATTCAGACGGCAATTACGAACGCAAAAAAGCGCGAGGCAAACAACACCCATTTAGCGCACAACAATTTCTCATGCAAACTTTGGGATCACCGCAAGCGGACGACTAGGTGAAAGACTGAATGGATCTTATTTTATGGCGTCATGCAGAAGCGGAACCCGGTAGCGACGAACTGGCCGATGCCTTGCGTCGCTTGACGCCTAAAGGCCAGAAGCAAGCACAGAAAATGGCCTCATGGTTAGATAGTGTCTTACCAGATAATTGCAGAATCTTAGTCAGCCCGGCGATCCGAACTCGGGAAACCATGGCGGCTTTAGCCAAACTGAATCGTAAATTCAAAATCGCACCAGAAATCGATACCGCCGCCAGCGCCGACGATTTACTCAATGCCGCCAACTGGCCACATTCGCGTGAATCGGTACTATTAGTTGGACATCAGCCAAGCTTGGGCGAGGTCGCGGCAAAACTCATCACACCCGTACAAAGCGAATGCGCAGTACGCAAGGGGAATGTCTGGTGGATCACACAAAAAGAACGTGATGGTGAAGGTCTGCGTACTTATTTGAAAGCGATCATGTCGCCTGATTTGGTGGTTAAGGCTTAAAAATCAGGCTTAAAATTCAGTCCTAAAAATCAGCCTTAAATTTATTTATCACTTAGACAGACAAAGCAAGCGACTCAGTCAATTCGTGACGACCGTGCTGAGACACCACATCATGCCAAGTAATAAGCATCAACTCACCATCAGCCTCTTCGACCAGTGCGGATAAGCTCTCAACCCAATCGCCGTCATTACAATATTTGATACCATCAATTTCACGAATTTCTGGCTTGTGTATGTGACCGCAAATCACGCCATCCAAGCCGCGCTTACGCGCTTCATCCGCTAAAGCATCTTCAAACTTGGTGATGTAACTGACCGCATTCTTTACCTTAGATTTGAGATATTGCGATAGTGACCAATAAGGCAGACCGGCGCGGGCTCGCCATTGATTAAATATCTGATTAAATTTCAAAATCACGGTGTACATACTGTCGCCCAAATACGCCAACCATTTGGCGCAAGCGATGACACCGTCAAAACGATCACCGTGCAACACCAACATGCGCTTGCCGTCGGCGGTGGTATGGATCAATTCGTCGCGAACTTTGATGCCACCGAAGTCTAGCTCGATGAATTGACGAGCGGCTTCATCGTGATTACCGGGAACGAAGATGACATTGGTTCCCTTCTTGGCTTTCTTCAAAACGGTCTGTACCACATTATTATGGGTTTGATCCCAATACCAACGCCGCTTGAGTTGCCAGCCGTCGATAATGTCACCGACCAGATACAGGGTTTCAGACTCAGTCGCTTTCAAAAATTCCAGCAAGCGTTTTGCCTGACACCCCGAAGTACCAAGATGCAGATCAGAAATCCAGATAGTCCGAAAACGTCGCACCTCTTTTTTTGGTGCCTTGGGTCGAGTGGGCATTGGATGTTCCAGAAACTGATCTGCTGGTTTCATTAAGACGCTCCGTCGGTACCGTAATGTTTGGCATAGCGATTATCTAGATTCGCCAGCGGTAACATGACGAACAGATCGGCGCTATGAAAATCAGGGTCCCAAGCCGGCTCACCGCAAATCCAAGCACCGGCACGCAAATAGCCGCGCAATAAAGGCGGAATCCGCGCCTCGTGTCCTTCATCCATATTTTCTAGCGGGAAAGGCAAATGCGGAGTCACTCGATAATCGAGTGGCGCAAAATCATTCTCCGTAAAACTGCGATAAATAGCAGCCGCATTATGTCCGCCATCGGCGAGGCTGATACTAGCGCAGCCAATCAAATACTCGCAACGCTCACGACGCATGTAGGCGGCTAAACCCGCCCACAATAACATGATCACGGCACCACTGCGATAATCTGGATGAATACAGGCACGACCTGCTTCCGCTATGCTGCCACGAATATTTTGCAAGCGTGACAAATCAAATTCACCCTCTGAATAATAACGTCCCATTTGACGCGCAGCATTTGGGCCAAGAATACGATAGGTTCCAACGACTTTTAAAGTTTTCGTGTCACGTACAATCAGGTGATCGCAATACTCATCGAACTCATCTTTATCTAAACAATCAGGATTCGCTAAGGCCGATAAGCCCATCGCCTCAATAAATACTTTGTAACGCAAACGCTGCACTTCTTTCACTTCTTTTTTGCTACTCGCAAGACTGAGACTTAATTTAGAAAAACTAGGATTGGCATCGCTAGGCAGGGTCAACACTCTCATGCGGGTTCTCCTTTATTCATTTATGTGCACCGAGTAAGCAGAATAAAGAGGGAATACTTCAAGATTGTGACAACTGCATGTCTGTTTTATGACATCGTCAAGCTATGTCACAGAGTCGTGAGGTGCTAACAACTAAGGTAGAGCGCTGGCAAAGCATGAGCAAATCGTAGCAAATCTAAAACCTAGCCATTTTGTATGTGACGTAGCCGCACAAATATTGCATAATCACAAGATTCAATTATTACAGGAGGCAAAATGAGTATTGCACTATCCGTGTTCATCAAAGCCCTCGTCGTGGTGCCAGTGACTTTATTACCGATACTGAATCCGATTGCGGTTGCACCTATCTTCTTATCAATGACAGGTCCCATGGATCAGGTCATGGCCAATCGGCTGGCAAAACGTATCGCCTTCAATTGTTTCTTCTTACTGATGGGTGCCGTCTTTGTCGGTTCATATGTACTTGATTTTTTCGGAATTTCTTTACCTATAGTCCGGGTAGCCGGCGGCATTGTGGTCGGCATGGCGGGTTGGAAATTATTGAACGATCAGGGACAGGACAAATTGCGAACCTCAGTCGCCGCATCGGCCGATAAATGGACTAAGGAAGAATTACGCAAACATAGTTTTTTCCCGTTTAGTTTTCCACTCACGGTCGGTCCAGGTGCCATCGCTACCTCAATTACTTTGGGTGCGCAGTTGCCTGCGAAACCAGTCGATTGGTTAATCACTGGTTTGGCGGCAACGATAGGTGTTTTGCTGACTACTTTTGCCATTTATTTATCCTACCGCTTTGCGCGTAATTTAGAGAGTTTCTTGGGTGAAGTAGGCGCAACGGTGTTAATGCGTTTATCGGCCTTTATTCTTTTGTGTATAGGTATAGAAATTGGTTGGACAGGCGTTGCTGAATTACTGGAAGATTTGAAATTAGCTTAAATTCCACTGTATCTTCAAACCCACTCAAGCTAGCACAAAAAAATGGCTGCATCCCATTAAAAGGATGCAGCCATTTTTTATTTACATTAAATCAAACGCCTAGGGTATTTTCATTCTTCCTCAGCGTCTGCGTTTGTATCTAACAGCATCAAGGCATGCTCGACAGATGTCGATTCATCACCAATCTTGCTCTTCCACGCTTTCACAAAATAGATGCGCTCAAATTCAGTGGGAGCAGCGTGCCAGATCACCATGAGGGTGCCTTTGTGATCATGAATTTTTGCCAGTTTAGTAATGCATTCAGTATTACCGTCGGCATCTGCCAAAGCGATAGCATAACCATACACACGATTTAATCGTTCGATACGATCTGGTTCAGTTTCGCTATGGGTGGCAGAGATTTTGGCGTGATCTAAAAACATAGACAGACTCCCGAAAGTAGGCAATTGAAGAATTTCATTTTAGCTGATAGCTGATGAATATAGTCAAACTTCCCAGAAACTTAGTTCAAACCCTGACAAATTTGCTGTCTAATGGCACTCTTTTCCCTCGAAATAGTGGTCGATACAACGTTCCATATAAAGAAATAAGGTTTCGGTTTCTGTGAACTGCGTCTTAAGTTAAATTGAGACTAAGATATTGCATGATGCTACTCAATGTTTGATCACTATTTCTTACTTAGCCGCTGGTACCACATTCTGAGGATTTATGAACGACGCGTTTCACATTGCTATCGAGCGGGTATTACCTCGCAGAATCAGCTATCGATTAGCGCTCAGCTATCTCTTGATTCTCTGCCTCTTCATTTTAGTCGTTGTAAAAACCGTGGCACAAGTACAGCACGTAACTCAACGCAGTCAACAATTCGCTAGAGAAGATTTACAAAAACTTTTACAAGTACAGAATTTAGCTTTGGACATCGAAGGCTCGACCAGCGCATTGGTACTCATTTTCAGTAGTACGCAAGATAAGAGAAAACCGGCTTACGATGCAGTCGATGCTAAGAAAAAACACATAGACGAATTAATCCTTGCCCTCACCAATTCAAGCAAAGACGAAATAGAGCTGGCATGTTTAGAACGCGTTGCGAGTACCCATCAAGAATTTCGCCAGTCCTACCTGAATTTGTTTGATGAAATCGAACTCGATAATCCCGATGGCGCGAAAAAGGTGTTTGAAGAACAAGTCGCTCCCGCCCGTCAGTCCTTCTTAACCGAAAGCGCTGCGCTATTAGATTTAGAAAAACGCAATATCAAACAACGTCAAGAAGAAGAAAAAAGAGATCTTGAGCAACTTAAATTAGAAGTCATCGCAATTTCTGTCATTGCGGTATTGTGCGGCTTAGGGCTGGCATTCATCACACAAAGCAGCGTGGTACGCCCACTCAACGATCTAGAACAAAGCGCCTTACAAATCGCCACTGGTAATTACGACAGTAAAGTACCGCTGACACGTGCGACCGAGATTGCCCAAGCCGGTATAGCCCTCAACACCATGTCCGATGCGATCGCCACCCGTGAAGCGGAAATCGAACAACTTGCGTATTACGATCAACTAAGCCACTTACCGAACCGCACGCTACTCCTCAAAACATTCACGCAAACGAATCTCTCCAACAAAGCCATGATATTGATGGACGTAGCACGACTGAAAATCGTCAACGAAACCCTAGGCTTTGGCATCGGCGATAACGTCATCGTAGAAACCAGCAAGCGACTACAACATGCCTTACGCGACTATCCTGACGGCAGTCATTACCTAGCAAAATTTGCTGGGGGACAGTTTGCCCTGCTCTGCTCAGCCACAGGTACGCAAACGGTGACCGAATTAGTCATACAAATGATCAGTCATCTTAATCATCACTTAAGCACACCCATCGTCTGCATCAACCATAGCGTTGACGTCAGCATGGTGTACGGCATTGCCCTCGCGAATACAGAAACGCCTAATCTCAATAGTTTAATACGCAATGCTGAAGTGGCCTTGTATGCGGCAAAAGCCAACACCCAAATTAGCGCTTGGTATTCCGATGCGCAAGAGGCTTCGCGTTTAAGTCATCTGAGTTTGTTATCCGATTTACGTTCGGCTTTGGTCAAACATGAATTACAAATGTGGCTACAACCCAAAGTCCGTTTAAGTGATATGCACTGCTATGGTTTTGAGGCGCTAGTGCGCTGGCAGCATCCAGTACGTGGTTTTATTTCGCCGATAGAATTCGTGCCATTTGCAGAGCGCACTGGCTATATCAGCCATGTCACAGAATGGATGCTGAAACAAGCCGTACAAACGCTAGCGAATTGGCAGGAGACTTATCCAACACTGAGTATCGCGGTCAATGTCAGTACCAATGATTTGCGCGATCAACATTTCCCAGACAGAGTTAGCCAACTATTACAGCAGCACAAAGTCAATCCAGAGCGTCTCAAATTAGAGCTCACAGAAAGCGGCATTATGGAAGATCCTAGCAGCGCCATTCCCTTGCTGCACACGCTACGCGATACAGGCATAGGTCTGTCGATAGATGATTTTGGGACTGGCCATTCATCGCTCGCCTACTTACAACAATTGCCCGTCACAGAATTAAAAATTGACCGCAGTTTCGTGATCAATATTGATCAATTATCGTCCACCCAACGCTTGGTCAAAACCATTATTGAAATGGGACATGGCTTGAATTTACATGTGATCGCGGAAGGGATAGAAACGCAGGCCGAGCGTGATACTTTGATTGAGCTGGGTTGCGATGCCATGCAAGGCTATTTCGCTAGCAAACCGCTGTATGGTGCGGCATTAGAAAACTGGCTAGTGACGTCCAAGCGGGTTTAATTTTTGCCGCTTTCGTAATCGCTTATAATGACGCCCTCTTAAATGACTCGTCTTTAAGTCAGTTCACTCCATTATCATAAATTAAATAAAAAGCTCTAGCATGATCGTTCTCGGCATTGAATCCTCCTGTGATGAAACTGGTATCGCGCTCTATGATACGGATCGTGGTCTGTTGTCACACGCACTGCATTCACAAATCGCCATGCATCAAGAGTACGGCGGCGTGGTACCTGAGTTAGCCTCACGTGATCACGTGCGACGTGCTTTGCCATTATTGAGTGAAGCACTAAATATAGCGCAGATCGATAAAACCGCGATTGATGCGATTGCCTACACCCAAGGCCCGGGTTTGGCTGGTGCGCTCCTAGTCGGTGCTTCAGTGGCCTGCGGTCTAGGATTGGCGTTGGATAAACCCATCATAGGTATCCATCATCTAGAAGGCCATTTACTCTCGCCCCTGTTAGCCAGCCAGCCACCAGAATTCCCCTTCATCGCTTTGCTGGTCTCCGGCGGGCATACACAATTAATGCGAGTCGATGGCGTAGGCCGTTATGAATTATTGGGTGAAACACTAGACGATGCGGCGGGCGAAGCATTTGATAAATCAGCCAAATTATTAGGACTTGATTATCCAGGTGGCCCCGCGATTTCGCGTCTCGCCATGAACGGTGATCCGGCGATACACCAATTTCCGCGCCCTATGCTGCATTCTAAAGATTTAAATTTCAGCTTTTCTGGTTTAAAAACAGCCGTGTTAACCGCTGTCAAAAAGTATCCCCAAACATTAACTGAGGAAGATAAAGCCAATGTCGCCCGAGGTTTTGTTGACGCCATCATTGATGTGTTGCTTGCAAAATGCCTGACCGCGATGAAGCAAACAGGACTTAAACGCTTGGTCATCGCCGGCGGTGTCGGTGCCAATCAACAATTACGAGCAGCACTCAATGCTGCCGCCAACGCATCCAATCCTAAGAAACGATTTCAAGTGTATTACCCTGAATTAGAATTTTGCACTGACAATGGCGCAATGATAGCTTTCGCAGGTGCGATGCGTCTAAAAAACAATCCTGAATTAGCAACAAAGAATTATAGTTTCAATGTGCGCCCGCGTTGGCCTTTGAATGAATTAGTGGCGGCGTAATCGTCTATAGAAATACGTCACTGCAAATTGAAAAAGCCTCGTATCATTTGTTTGATACGAGGCTTTTTCTTATTACAAGCATTCGAGCGGGATTACTTTTTCTTGTTACTTCTTCTTACTACCAATGCGGCTTTCTTTACCGCTCATCAAGTTAGCAATATTTTGCCCATGACGATAAATTAATAGGCCACTCATAATCGCGATCGCTAACAGATTCAAATCAGCACCGAACAATAAAGCGTAATAGAAAGGCGCGAACAAAGAACCTATTAAGGCTGCCAATGAGGAATAACGAAAAGCATAAGCAACTGCCAACCAGGTTGCCAGTGTGCCCAAGCCTAACCATGGATTCACCGCCAACAAAATACCTAAGGCTGTCGCTACACCTTTGCCGCCCACAAATTTAAAAAACACCGGCCAAAGATGACCGAGAAATACCGCCAAAATAATAGCGGCTATCGTGCCACTTCCGAGTTGGTATTTATCTTGGAAAAACAAAGCCAGCCAAACTGCGAGCCAACCTTTAAATCCATCGCCCAATAAAGTCAAAGCCGCAGCAGCTTTATTCCCACTGCGCAAAACATTGGTCGCACCGGGATTTTTGGAGCCATAGGTCCGCGGATCAGACAAACCAAACAAGCGACTCACCACCACCGCAAACGACACCGAACCCATTAAATAAGCAGCCAATACTGCGCCCACAGCAATCAAAGCATCCATCCTCATCCGTCCTTATGAACTTATTTCGAACTTATTTCGAAGTTATTTTTTATTATTGATCAACAATACAGCGCCTGTAAAACGTCCAATTAACAGGAGCCAAAGCCCGCTACTATAAAGCACAATGCACAGTCTTCGCCATTAAAATATCCAACAGCAATGCAGGCGCAATACCAATCAGATACCCGCGCCGACCACCGTTCAAATAAATTTTTTCCAGTTCCAACACACTTGCTTCCACATAGACAGGCATGGCTTTCCTGGTTCCAAATGGAGACGTTCCACCTATCATATAACCCGAATGCCGTTGCGCGACTTCAGGCTTGCAAGGCTCGACCGCCTTACAGCCTATCTGCCGCGCCAGATTTTTGGTTGAGACCGTTTTATCACCATGCATTAACACCACCAAAGGTTTGGCGTGTTCATCTTGCATGATCAAGGTTTTTACAACCGAGTGCTCTTCCACGCCCAACTCTCGCGCCGACACAGCGGTGCCACCATGCTCTTCATAAGCATAAGGATGTTCGGTAAATGCCGCACCCTTCTTGCGTAGTAATTGAGTTGCGGGCGTTTCTGATACGTGTTCTTTTTTTGCCAAGATAGTTCTCGCTGTATGACTTAATTGCCGTAAAGAAGGCAATTGTAGCTTAGGTGAGAGGTTAAAATAGGTCAGCGTTGCTTATCCACTAGGGCAATCGCGTGAGGGAATAAGGCTAAAACCTCTCAACACAGAGACACCGAGAGGTAGAGGAAAAACAAGAGAAGTACATTAATGACCCAGTTTTTACGGGGTTCTCATGTTGTTCTCAATAACTCTGTGCCTCTGCGTTGAGTGGTTTTGCTTTTTGGTTTTTGTTTTGCTCCATGCAATCAACCTAGCCTACCCGCGCGGATGATGCTGCGCATGCAGTTGTTTCAAACGTTCACGCGCGACGTGGGTATAGATTTGTGTCGTGGAAATATCCGCATGCCCTAATAACAATTGTACGACGCGCAAATCGGCGCCATGATTCAACAGATGGGTGGCAAAGGCGTGACGCAGGGTATGCGGTGATAGCGGTGAAGTAATGCCAGCGGTTACCGCACATTTTTTGATAACGACCCAAAACATTTGCCGTGTCATGGCACCGCCGCGTGCTGTAACGAATAAGGCATCGTCTATCTGTCCGTTCAAAATCGCAGGTCTGCCTTCACTTAAATAGCGTTGCAGCCACATACGGGCAACTTCGCCAAAGGGAACTAAACGGGTTTTACTACCCTTACCCGTTACCCGCAAGACGCCATCATTCAAGCTGACTTCAAAAGATTTGAGTGAAACTAATTCTGTCACGCGCAAACCGCAGGCATACAACAGCTCTAACATGGTCCGGTCACGCAAGCCTAATGGCGTCTGATCGTCAGGCGCTTGCAGCAAGGATTCGACTTGTTTTTCGCTCAACGTTTTAGGGAGTCGATCCGCCTGCTTGGCTGATTTGAGTTTGGTACAGGGATTCAGCGCGATCTGGTTTTGACGAAATGCTTGCTGATAATAGCGCTTCAACACCGTCATACGGCGATTGGCCGAGGTCGCCTTGGAACTGCCATGTTTAGCGGCTACATAGGAAAAAATATCGACTTCCGTCACCTCTAGCAAATGCTTCTGTGTCGTACTGTGCAACCACTCGGCAAACAAGCGCAAATCACGTCGATAAGCGTCGAGCGAATTTTTAGCTAAGCCATCTTCTAACCACAAGCTATCGCAAAACTGATCTATCTGTGCTTGGACTTGTGCGGGGAGTTCTATCAACGGTGTTGTCGGAGCTTTGATTTTTTTTACTGTCATCACGCTTGATGCGCCAACATCCTTTGCTAGCCGCTTTGTTACTGCTTTTACCACATCGACTCCTGCACTTGGGTAGATTTCAACTTACTATATTCTGGCACGCGCTCCAGACGTAATAAATAACGCTTAACGCCCAAATGAAAGCCCGTCTCGTCATCATGATGCGCAAAGCCGCCCAGACCACCCGATGCTGTCACGCGATGACATGGAATGACTAGAGGATACCAATTCGCGCCACAGGCTTGTCCTACTGCACGTGGCGCTGATTGTATGTGCTTGGCAATTTGCCCGTAAGTTCTAACTTCACCGCGCGGAATATTAGAAATCGCATGCCAGACTTTTTGTTGAAATGGCGATCCTAAATTTTTTAAAGGCAAACTAAACGGAAAATCAGGGTCGGCGAAATAGCGTTCAATTTGCTGTGCAGCTAATTCTGCCGCAGCGTCAGCCGGTGCTTTTTCTTGAAAGCGCGGCGGTAAATATACCAGCTCGCTGATTTGCATTGTTCCAGAACTATGCTCCGTGCGCACACCAATATAACCAAACGGCGCAGGCACAATAGCGGCGAAAATTGCTGACTCTAGTTTGGATTCGGGGGTTGCCATCACGGGTCCATTCAAAATGATTTATGTGATTGTAACCGTCCAAGAAAAAAGGCGCATCCAGTGGATGCGCCTTCTAAAATTTTTCACGTTCGGGCTGTTTAGTCGCTTAGAACAGGACTCAGCTTATCTTGAAACGCGAATCTCCCCCCCTTTTTGACTGCACTCTGAAGAGCGCTATTATTGCACTTCCGTATTTTGGACTTGTTGAAATTTGCGACATAATTTATCAGCAAAAATCTAAGGTGTGCGAAATATAGCACGCCTTTTATGACAAGAATATCGACAAATAAATATATAAAAAGCTTTGTTGCATTTGTGCTTCTGCAGCAGAGAAAGATCGCAAAGTTCAAAAAAAATGTGTTAGTCCAAAATGCATTATTTTGATAATTAAGCGGATTAAGCTAAATGATTTAGCCCAATAATTTCATTAATTTTCCGCACAGAAATAATAGTGATTCCGTAGGGAAATTGTGTGCTATACCACGCATGAGAAACAAAAATGCCGCAACTAAAATTAAGTTACGGCAATTCGGACCACTTATATTTATACGGACATTTAAATATATTGGCGTGGGTTTAGTTATAGATCAAATTCGGCAACCAAGTCGATATGACGGGCACATAAGTCACTAACAATAAGAACCCTAACATCGTACACAACCACGGCAGCACGGCGACAGTTAATTCTGTAATACCCATCTTGGTGATACCGGAGGCGACATACAGATTTAAACCAACTGGTGGATGACACATGCCTACTTCCATATTCACCACCATAATGATGCCGAAGTGAACTGGATCGATCCCTAGCTTCATCGCCACTGGAAACAAAATCGGCGCCATGATTAATACGATGGACGATGGCTCCATCACATTACCTGCCAACAGCAGAAGAATATTCACCACCAGCAAGAAACTAATCATGCCAAAACCACTATCGAGTATCCAACTCGCCATCGCTTGAGGAATATTTTCACTCGTCATTAGAAATGAAAATAGCACCGCATTGGTAATGATGTACAACAGCATCGCGGACATCGCGGCTGAATCGATCAAAACCTTAGGCACCATTTTCAAGCTCATGTCTTTATACACAAACACCGCAATGATGAAGGCATACACTGCTGCCACTGCCGCCGCTTCGGTCGGTGTGAACATGCCAGAATAAATGCCGCCCATCACAATCACGATCAATAGCAAACCCCAAGCGCTTTTTCTGAAAGTCACAAAACGTTCAGTCCAAGTGGCTTTCTTCATACGTGGATAATTATGCTTGCGTGCCAAAAACCAAGTCGTCAATCCTAAGAAAAAAGCAAGTAACAAACCAGGAATCACACCCGCCATAAATAATTTACCCACCGAGGTATTGGTAGAAACTGAATACATCACCATCACGATAGAGGGCGGTATTAAAATTCCCAAAGCACCTGAAGTGGTAACCACACCAGCGCCAAATCCTCTCGGATATCCCTGTTTGACCATCGCTGGCAAAATAATCGAGCCTATCGCCACCACCGTTGCAGGTGAAGAGCCAGATACCGCCGCGAACAAAGCACAGGCCAATACACCCGCTAAGGCCAAGCCGCCATGCCAATGTCCGACCATAGACGCCGCAAAATTAATCATGCGGCGCGCGACCCCGCCATGGGTTAGGAAATTTCCGGCAAGAATAAAGAAAGGAATCGCCATGATTTCAAACTTCTCAATACCAGTGAATAACTTTAGAGCCACCGATTCAATCGGCACTGAAGTCATGGTAAATAAGAAGGTCAATACCGTTAGGCCGAGCGCGATTGAGATCGGCATCCCGGTCATCATGAGCAGGAGCAGTAAGGTGAAAATAATCAGCGCATTCATGCTTTCACCTCATCTTCCAAGCCTTCGACGTGAGCATGATCATGCTTCGGCAATTCACCTGTTTTAATAAAAGTCCAAGCGACTTGTAAGAAGCGGAAAGACATCAGATACGAACCCAATGGAATCGCCAGATACACCCACCACATAGGGATTTCCATATCAGCTGAGGTCTGATCGGTCTGCGCCATGCCATACACAAAATTCGCGCCTAAAGTACCGATAATGCCAGTAAATAAAGCGCCAGCACCCAAACTGATTAAGACAAATAGCTTCTTGTTTTTATCACTCAAGCGGTTAACCAGCACGTCCACGCCCACATGAATACCGGAGCGTACGCCGTAAGCGGCACCAAATTTTGCCATCCAGACGAATAAATAAATCGTCAATTCTTGCGCCCAACTGGTGTTCAGTTTAATCAAGGCGTCCTGCACCACGGGAATATCAAATCCCGATAAGTAGCGATGTAATACCGCAACAAAAGTAATGATCGTCGCCATAGCCATGAGGAAGGCGATCAAATACTCTTCCAAGTGATCAAGCAATTTCATGCTAGCTCCCTGTCAGAAAAATGAGAATAGATTTGGGAAACGGAATCAATCTGAAGCTGTGGTTCTACACCACGGCAATCAGATTAATCGTTGAAGTGTGAGACTTTAAAAAGCGTGTGACTTTATTTAAAACCCAAAGCTTGCGCTTCTTTATTGACGCTCTGTATCAGCTCTTTACCGATACGGCCTTCCATCTCGCGCTGCACTGGCACTAGCGCTTTCATCCACTCCGCACGCTCTTTATCAGTTAATGCATAGACCGTGGTTTTGCCTGATTTTTTCACCGCTTCTAAAGCGGTATCATTTTCAAGCTGCGCAATCGCATTGGCGTATTGCGTTGCAGATTTCATCGCGGTGTTTAATTGAGCGCGGATATCGGCAGGCAGACCGTCCCAAAATTTCTTATTCACGATCACCGCATAACCTAAGTAACCGTGATTGGTGACGGTGACGTGTTTTTGTACTTCATGCATTTTTTGCGTGTAGAGATTCGATGGGGGGTTTTCTGTGCCATCAACCACGCCTGTTTGTAGGGCTTGATACACTTCGGAGAACGCCATCACTTGCGGATTAGCACCCATTGCGCGCATCTGAGCATCCAATACTTTAGATGACTGAATACGAAGTTTTTTGCCTTTCAAATCAGCAGGTACACGCATGGGAACGTTGGATGACATCACTTTAAAACCATTATCCCAAAATGCTAATCCTGTAATTCCTTTAGGTTCTAATTTGGACAAGAGGCTTGCTCCCACCGGGCCTTCCGTCACACGATGCAACACATCACGATTTTGAAAAATATATGGCAAATCGAAGACTTCAAATTCTTTCACACCTAACGGGCCAAATTTAGCCAAAGATGGCGCTAACATTTGCACCGCACCGAGCTGCAAAGCTTCTAGCTCTTCCTTGTCTTTGTATAGCGTGCTATTCGGATAAATCTCAACTTTGACCCGCCCTTTGGTGGCTTTCTCTGCTAACTCTTTAAAACGCTCTGCGGCTTTACCTTTCGGTGTGTCATTGGCAACGACGTGGCTAAATTTAATGATGATAGGATTTTGCGCCACCGCATTGCTGCTCATGCCCAAGCCTATAGTAGCGGTCGATAAGACTGCCATAGCGGCCAACAGACTACGGCGTTTAGAAAAGGTTTTAAGATGTGACTTCATTGTTGTCTCCTAGTTTTAAAATTGTACAAACATTATTAGCTGCTAAAACCTAAATGTACAACTGTGGTTAACCACAATGTCGCCTGAATTAGACAAAAGCGAGACTTAGAAGTCACTTACAACTCAATTGGCAAGCACTTCAGCTACACTTTTGTCATGTATACAAAACCTGCACCTACTCGCGCCTTTCCTGTCGCTCTGCCTTGGATGTTGCCTATCCTGCTAGTACTGCTTTTTTTGGCAGTTTTAATCTGGCTGCCGTGGCAAGCGCAGCGCATGGAAGCCAATGAGCGCCAAGAACAACTAATCGCCGATACTTTGTGGGTAGAACAGGCGATCCAGTTTCAATTAAAACGCAATGAAGAAAGCCTAGTGGCATTGAGCGAAGATTTTGTACAAAACAAAATCAACCATCAGGCGCTGATCGATAGACTGCGCCTGTACACCAATAATAATCACGAAATTCAAGATTTAATGTTGTGGGATAACCAGAACAAACTAATCGCGGCCAACAGCGACAGTGTCCTAGATAGCTCAGCGCAGACGGACAATCGTGAATTAGTCCGGCAAGCGATTTTAGCCAGCGCACTATTTACTCAAAAAATTCAAAAGCCTTCCTGCATGAAGCACACGCAAAATACAGGCATTGTACTATGTCGCTTTCCACTGTTCCGCGACCAAGTTTATCTGGCGAGTATCACAGTCAGTTACCGCCTACAAACCTTATTAGATGAAACGGTACCTTGGTGGTTCGCACAAGAAAATGCCATCACACTATTAGACAACGAAGAAAAAGTCTTAGCAAAACGCGCGGCTGGCGGCCCAGGGAAAAACATTTATACCCATAACCGCGCCTTAGAGCTGCCACAACTCACGCTAACCTTGCACACCAATAGCACCAAGAGTGCGCCTAAGCTGTTAGCCAATCTATTAGTACTTTCTGTCGTTTTACTTTCACTAGGCCTAGTCTGGAGCTTGATCGCCTTATGGCGCGATATTCATCGCCGGATGCATGCAGAAGGTGCCTTGCGCAAAGAAGCCGCCTTTCGCGCAGCGATGGAAAATTCACTCATCACAGGCTTAAGAGCTCGCGATATGGAAGGACGCCTGACCTATGTCAATCCTTCTTTCTGCAAAATGATAGGTTTTCCCGCCGAAGAATTAGTCGGCAAATTACCGCCTATGCCCTACTGGGCACCTGAGGAAAGAGCTGAATACGAGACGCGCTTTGCACAAATATTAACGGGCACCGTACAACCAGAAGGCTTTGAGATCATTTATCAACGCGCTAACGGTGAACGTTTTCCTGTCTTAATTTACGAATCGCCACTGGTGGATGAACACGGACAACAAACCGGTTGGATGAGTTCGATTCTCGATGTATCTGAATTAAAACGTGCGCAAGAGTTGACCCGGCAACAGGAAGAAAAACTGCACGCCAATGCCAGATTGGCGACCATGGGTGAAATGGCTTCGATGCTGGCGCATGAGTTAAACCAACCTTTGGCCGCTATTTCAAGTTACACCACGGGTGCTTTGAATATTTTGCAGCAAGAAGAAAACGAGACTTTACCGACCGCGCAAACGTCGCCAACTACTATTCCAAAATCCCTAAGACAGTCTTTAAGCGAAGCCTTAGAAAAAGCCAAACAACAAGCACAACGCGCCGCGCAAGTGATACGCAGTGTGCATGAGTTTGTCAAAAAAAGAGAAGCGAGCCGTGCGCTTTTGAGCATCAATACCCTACTACAAAGCGTCATGCCTTTGATCGAGCTACAAGCTCAAAGTGCCCACATCCACGTCCATTATCAAATTGATCAAAACTTACCCGATGTCTTCGCAGATAAAGTCTTAATCGAACAAGTGCTCTTGAATCTGACTCGTAATGCAATCGAAGCCATGCAAGAAGTCGCCTTTCCGCAACGTCAATTACAAATTCACGCTCACTTAAGTGCAGGCAATAATCCCAAATACCCTCAACTAGTCTTAATTCAAGTGATCGATCATGGGCATGGCATCTCAACCGACGTTGCTGGAAAATTATTTTCGCCCTTCTTCTCAACCAAGGCGACTGGCATGGGCATGGGTTTGAATATTTGTAGAACCGCGATAGAGTTTCACGGCGGCAGTTTAAAATATCGGGCAAATCCTGCCGGCGGGACGGTATTTGAATTTACGATTCCCTGCCATATTCCGCAGACATAAACTTTCCAACTTTACCGAGAGCAGGAGACACTATGCTACACATCGTCGACGATGAAGAAGTTTTGCGAGATGCCCTGCTGTGGTTAGCCAAGTCACGCAATATTGCCGCCAAAACCTATGCTAGTGGCGAAGCCTTTTTAGCGCATCTAGAAGCTGACTGGCATTTTGCGCCAGAAGGCGACTGTTTATTGCTCGATGTGCGTATGGCCGAGCTCAGCGGCACTGCCTTGTTTGATATTCTCAGCGCGAGACAATTAACGCAACGTTTGCCCGTCATTTTTTTAACAGGACATGGCGACGTGCCCATGGCAGTGGATAGTTTAAAGCGCGGTGCTTTTGATTTTTTCGAAAAACCCTTTAACGACAATGCCTTGATGGATAGAGTCCAAGAGGCTTTACACATGTCTTTGCAGGCAGGCGCAGCATTCATCGTGCAAACCCGACTGAATACCTTATCCCAGCGAGAACGCGAGGTATTAGAATTGATTTTAGTTGGTAAGATGAACAAAAATATCGCCGATGAATTGGGCATCAGCATGCGTACCGTGGAAGTTCATCGCGCCAATATTTTCGACAAAATGCAAATCAAATCTGCGGTAGAACTAGCGGGGTTGTTGAAATAAATTTACGCCGCATGCTGCGCTAGCGCCCATTCAACGTGCTCACGCACTAAGTCTGATGGATGATCCAAACGTGCTTGCAAAGCCTGCACTATGGCCGCATCGCCTTTCATAGATGTCGCAGCATTTCCTAATCCGACCGCTAAATTACGCAACCATTTTTCGTGGCCAATACGACGAATCGGACTGCCTTCCATCCTGCGCAAAAATTCTGCTTCATTCCAAGCAAATAGCTCTAGCATGCTGCGCGAATCGAGACCATGCCGCACGTCAAAGTCCTCAACTTGTGCGACTTGGGCAAATTTATTCCACGGGCAATAGAGTTGGCAATCGTCACAGCCATACACGCGATTACCAATCAAAGAACGTAATTCAAGCGGAATACTGCCGTGCAGCTCTATCGTTAGATATGAAATACAGCGCCGTGCGTCAAGCTTATACGGCGCAATAATCGCCTGAGTTGGGCAAACGTCGATACAAGAGCTACACTGACCGCAATGATTACTGGTAGGTGGATCGACAGGCAGAGGAATATCTACCAAGATTTCGCCCAAAAAGAACAAAGAACCCGCCTCGCGCGTCAATAACAAAGTATGTTTACCACGCCAGCCTAAGCCGGCCTTTTCCGCCAATGCGACTTCCATCACTGGCGCCGAATCGGTGAATACACGATAACCAAATTCACCGACCCGTTCAGCAATTTGATCTGCCAGTTGTTGCAAGCGCTGACGTAATACCTTGTGATAATCGCGTCCACGCGCATAGATTGAAATCACCGCAGCATCCGCGCCAAACGCTTTTTCTCGCTCACGCCAATTCTTTGGTGTATCACGCGGCAAATAATCAACGCGCGCCGTAATCACTCTGACCGTTCCCGGCACTAATTCATCAGGTTGATAGCGTTTACTACCATGCGAGGCCATATACGCCATCTCGCCATGAAAACCAGCATCTATCCATTCTTGATAAGCAGGTGCCACGCGCGATAAATCCACGTCACTAATTCTGATATCAGCAAAGCCAATTTGCTGCCCCAACTGCTTGATCTCTAAGGCGAGCTGGGCGTAATCCTGAACGGGAATGGTCATAAAATTTCTTTACTAATAAAACTGAAAAAGCTCAAAAAATAGCCACTCCAAAATATTTATACAGATTAAGTAGGGTGCGCCATGCGCACCAGTCGGGTGGTCTCCGAGCGCTTAATCATGCTAATAGCAATGGTGCGCACAGCGCACCCTACTCAAATTATTTATTAAAGTCGAAATAAGTCTAAAAACAATGTTTTAGTGCTTTTTGCAATGTTTCGATGGATTATGGTAAGGTTCGCGCTAAATATCAAACCAGTCATAACAATAAAAAAAGCTGGCTCAACCTAGATTGTTCGAGGTCATCACCCATGCAACATTATAAAACAAGCCTGCACGATGAAGCTGCCACTCAAGCCTTGGGTAAAAGTCTGGCACTGTGTTTACAACCCGGCTTGGTCATTTATTTAAACGGTGACTTGGGTGCCGGCAAAACCGCTCTAACCCGCGCCATCTTGCAGGCTGCTGGGCATCAAGGCAATGTTAAAAGCCCGACTTATACCTTAGCGGAACCCTACCAAATACAATTAAAAGATCGCATAATCAAATTTATGCATTTTGACTTATATCGTATGATCAGCGCCGATGAATTTATTGAGGCGGGCTTTCGTGACGAATTTAATGCAGAAACCATCTGCATCATAGAATGGCCAGAAAAAGCCGAAGGTTTATTGCCACGTGCTGATCTCGAGGTGTTTATTGATATTCTTGCTGTTGGTCGTGAGGTAAAATTGCAAGCAAACTCCGAAAAAGGAAATGCATGCCTGACCCAGTTGCACTTTGCCCCCAATCTGTGATGCCCAAGCTAACGAAACAAACAAATACGCAATCAACTGCCCAATCAATTGTGCAATCAACAGGCAGTGCCATTGCAACGCCCGCACTAGGCAAAAAACGTCGTACTTTTTTAAAGGCTGGCGGCACTTTATTGCTGTCCGTATTTGCGCCTCTCTCTGCGCACGCAATGCAAATTTTAGCCGTACGCGTCTGGCCTGCCGCTGACTACACCCGCGTCACTTTGGAAAACGATGCCGAATTAAAAGCCACACATTTTTTAGTCAAAGATCCGAATCGCCTAGTCGTGGAGATTGAAGGTTTAACCCTAAATGCCACGCTCAAAGAGTTGGTTGCCAAAATACAGACCAATGATCCCTACATCAAACAAGTGCGAGTAGGACAAAATCGTCCCAATGTCGTGCGTATGGTGTTTGATCTCAAGGCCGAGATCAATCCACAGGTATTTACGCTCAAACCGATTGGCGATTATCAACATCGTTTAGTCTTTGACTTGTATCCGGCCAACCCCGTTGATCCGATTACCGCTTTGATAGAAAAAGGCGAATGGCACAAAGAAGATACGCCAGTCGCTGCGGTACCTAATGCAGCATCAGCTAACGCAACAAATCCCAATGCATCGAGTCCAAAAGCAGACAAGCCTTTGGTCGCCGATGCTAAAGACACTAAAGACGCGAAAGATCGCAAAGACACAAAAGAAATCAAAGACAGTAAGGATGTGAAAGAAGCGAGTCCCACCAATTCGCAAATACGCATGATCACCATCGCCCTTGATCCGGGTCATGGCGGTGAAGACCCTGGCGCATTGGGTCGTGCTGGTAGTCGTGAAAAGGATGTGGTCTTGGCGATTGCCAAACGCCTCAAAGCCAAGTTGGAACAAGTCCCCAATATGCGCGTCATGCTGACTCGCGATGGTGATTACTTTGTACCGCTACAAACCCGCGTCAGCAAAGCGCGTGGCGTTCAAGCTGATTTATTTGTCTCGATTCATGCCGATGCTTTTGTAGAGCCTACCGCTCGTGGTTCATCCGTATTTGTCTTATCTGAAAAAGGCGCGACCTCCACTGCGGCACGGTGGTTAGCCAAGAAAGAAAACGACGCGGATCTGATTGGTGGCATCAATATTAAATCGCAAGATCGTCATCTGGCGGGCGTTTTATTAGACCTATCAACGACGGCGCAAATCAACGATAGTATGAAACTGGGTAAAGTCGTGTTGAAAGAAATTGCTGGCGTCAATCGACTCCACAAAGCCTCGGTCGAACAGGCGGGCTTTGCGGTACTAAAAGCACCGGATATTCCTAGTATTTTGATTGAATCCGCCTTCATTTCTAATCCCGAAGAAGAAGCTCGCTTGACGGATGATGGTTACCAAGAAGAATTGTCCGAAGCGATTGTCAAAGGAATTAAGAAATACTTTGCCAAGAATCCACCGATGGCGCGCGGTAAGATTGCATAGAATTTCGTAGGGCGGGTGCAACCCGCGCCGCCAGAATTTTCAAGATGTCGCGATGATAATTGGGTGCTTGAAAAAATATTTGGGCGATAAATCGTTAAGGTGATTTACAGCGCGGGTTGCACCCGCCCTACAACTAATCACCTTTAAAACGCTGGCACCACCGCCCCTTTGTATCGCTCTTGTATGAATTTTTTCACTTCAGGAGAATTCAAAGCCGCAGCCAGTTTTTTAAAGGCGGGGCTATTTTTATTATCTTCCCTAGCGACCAATAGATTGGCATAAGGCGAATTTGCATCTTCGATGAACAAAGAATCTTTTAATGGATTCAACTTCGCCTCTATCGCGTAATTGGTATTGATCAAAGCCAGATCAACTTGTCCCAAAATACGTGGCAAAGTCGCTGCCTCTAATTCTTTAAATTTTAAATTCTTAGGATTTTCTACAATATCTTTTTTGGTGGCAGAAATATTATTGATGTCTTTGAGTTTCAATAAGCCCTGCTTTGCCAATAAAATCAAGGCACGCCCAGAGTTGGCAGGATCATTCGGAATGGCAATGGTCGCGCCATTCGGTAAGTCACTCAGTTTTTTGTATTTTGTTGAATAGCCTGCGAATGGCTCGACATGCACTTTCACCAAAGGCACTTGCAAATCATTTTTGTGACTTTTCTTAAATTCGTTCAAATACGGCTGCGTCAAATAGTAATTGCCATCGAGATGTTTCTCGTTCACTTGCACGCCGGGCTGTATATAGTCAGTGAATACTTTGATTTTCAAAGTTACGCCTTGCTTTGCCAATTGGGGTTTTACAAATTCTAAGATCTCCGCATGGGGCACAGGATTGGCCGCAATGGTAATCGTCTCTTGCGCATAGCTAGCGCCACTCAATAGCAAAAGACCTAGGCTTACTAAAGACAAAAGCTGACGCTTTTTTTGACTAAAATTAATTTGAATAAGTTTGGACATAAGACCTCTATCATTTTTCTAAAATTATTTACGAGTAAATCGCGCCACTAAAACGTCGCCTAACCACTGAAACAGTTGAACCAGAATCACTAAGATAGCGACCGTCACTATCATGACTTCCGTTTGAAACCGCTGATAACCAAAACGCAAAGCCAAATCGCCCAAACCACCACCGCCTATCACACCCGACATCGCCGAATAGGAGACCAGCGCAATGGTCGTCACCGTAGTCGCAGCCAATAGTCCGGGCAAGGCTTCTGGTAGCAAAGCATGCAAAATGATTTGATGGGTTTTAGCCCCCATCGCCTGACAAGCCTCGATGATGCCTTTATCGACTTCCCGCAATACGTTCTCAACCAAGCGTGCAAAAAATGGCGTAGTGCCAATCACCAAAGGCGGTATCGTACCCGCTACCCCTAACGACGTCCCAACCAAAAATAAGGTCAACGGAATCAACACAATCAGCAAAATAATAAAAGGTACCGAGCGCAGCATATTCACCACAAACGACAATAAAGCGTACAACGCGCCTTGTTGTAGTAATTGTTTTTTACCCGTTAAAAATAACAGCACGCCCAAAGGTAAACCAAGCAGTATTGTGAACACCAAAGAGACACCAGTCATGGTCAATGTATCTAAGGTCGCTTGTAAAATATCGTCCCAATCGATTACTGAAAAATCCATCTTATTTCTCCTGGGCCTGAGTTTGCGAATGAGCTGCTGAATTGGTGAGCAAGTGATTCAAGACATCGACACGAATATCTGCTTGCCCTAATAATTTTAAGACAGCATCAATCTCGTTTTCTTCACCCAAGAGTTCCACAATCAATTGTCCATACGGTGTATTTTTAATTCGCGCAATCACCCCTTGTAAGATCGTAATTTCCGCCTTGGTTTGTGATGCAATACGACTTAAGATTGGCTCATGCGTCGCCGAACCGACATAAGTCAGACGTAGTAAATAACTGAGCGAACTGCCTTGCCCACGTTGCGACAATTCCTGTAACAAACTCAAATCCAAGGCCTGATTTTCTGCCACCAAACTTTGTGTTACCGCATGACGTGGATGAAGAAAAACTTCGACCACATTGCCAGTTTCAACGATTTCACCGCCATCAATCACTGCAACACGATCACAGATGCTACGTATTACTTGCATCTCATGAGTAATCAACACTATCGTCAAACCTAGTTTTTGATTGATGTCGAGCAGCAAGCGCAAAATGGCCTGCGTGGTCTCAGGATCGAGTGCTGAAGTTGCTTCGTCACATAAGAGCAAATGAGGATAATTGGCCAAGGCGCGTGCGATGCCTACCCGTTGTTTCTGTCCACCCGACAATTGCGCTGGATATTTTGCCGCATGTTCTTGCAAACCGACCAAGTCCAATAATTCAGCCACCCGAGAGGCACGCTGTTGTGCTGTATATTTACCCGTCAATTTGAGCGGAAATTCAATATTTTGCGCAACTGTTTTTGCACTCAAAAGATTGAAATGCTGAAATACCATGCCTATGCGCTGACGTAACTCCTGCAATTGTTGGGTATTAAACTGGGTGATATCTTCACCTTCAAACACCACTTTGCCGCTTGTTGGTCGTTCTAATAAATTTAAAGCACGTAGCAGCGTACTTTTGCCCGCACCGGAACGACCGATGATGCCAAATACCTCGCCTTGGGCGATGTCCAAATTGATATTACGCAGCGCACTGATTTGGCGTCCTTGTACTTGGTAATGTTTTTCTAACTGAGCGATTTCTATCACTGAGGGGTGTCCTTACATGTTATTCGCTGATTGCCCAAACTTTGATAAACCTCGGCAAAAGATCAAAGCATTTTATAGAACTCAGGACTGCGTTTCCAATCTTTTAAAACGCTTTACTTATGCCATACAAGAATTTAGTAATAAACTACCAAGCAAATCCAACTTGTCCTCATCAACTACTCTATATGTGCATCCGAATCGCAGGCGACACCTGCGGCTATCCAGCGCCTTATCCAAGACCGAAAACTTAATTCAAGAAAACGCGGAAGTAAAAAGACATAATGTGCCGGCCGCAATAACATGCCGCAACGATATTGCTTAAGTTCGGCATGCCATTCTAAAGCACGACAAGCGCCGCGCCACTGCCATAAAAAAACTCGCGCAACGGGGCAAGGTTCAGCAGCGCAACAAACGCCGCAGCCATTACAAGCTTGTCCAAGTTGAGGTTTAGCAGGTGCCTCCGGCTGTAACCAAATAACTTGATTATCATCGCCAGAGGCTTGCATAGAAGATGGGTGAAAAAAGGAAAATAGGGAAAATAGTAGGGAAATTTAAGACGCTTTTTTAACAAAAAGCTTACGTCCAAACTTCCAAACCAAACCGAGAATAATCGGCACAATCGCAGCACCGACACCGATCATCACAATAATAGACAGATTATTTTTAATCAAAGGAATATGACCAAAATAATATCCCGCCAAGATTAATGAAACGATCCACAACACGGCACCGAGCACATTGTAGATCTGGAAATTTCTATGCGTCATCTCAGAGAAACCCGCAACGAAAGGCGCGAAGGTACGCACGATAGGCGTGAAGCGCGCTAAAACGATGGTTTTACCACCATGTTTTTCATAAAAAGCGTGGGTTTTTTCTAAAGCCGCTTTATCAATCCAACGCGAATTACTCGCCATGACTTTATGACCTATGCTACTACCTATCCAGTAGTTAATCGTATTGCCAGAAATCGAGGCAAATAATAACAAGGCAATCAGGAACCAAGGATTCATCGCACCTGCGGCACAGAAAGTACCAGCGATGAACAGCAGCGAGTCCCCAGGCAAGAAAGGAAATACCACGAATGCAGTTTCGCAAAAGATGATGGCAAATAACACGACATAAATCAAAGTACCGTATTGCTCGATCAATTGCCCCATCTTATCGACATGCAATACCATATCCAAAAACTGCATAAAATCCATAATGCTCAACTTTCTGTGAGGGCAAACATGGTTCGCCGGTTCATCACTTGTTTATACTAAAAAGGCTACTGCAAGCTCGCCAAAAGCCTACTCAAAATCGCTAGAAGTAACTAATTGTAAGCAGTCCTCAGCTAGCGGCGACATCATACACTAAGCGAACCCAGTTATAATGATCAGATGACGACGACCAATTTATCCCCACGCCCAATTCAGGCGCTGCCTGATCATCTAATCTCTCAAATTGCCGCAGGCGAAGTGGTTGAACGCCCTTCTGCCGTAGTAAAAGAATTACTAGAAAATGCATTAGACGCTGGTGCCAGTAATATTACGGTGCGGCTAGAAGAAGGCGGCGTCAAACGCATTGCTATCATCGACAATGGCCGCGGCATTCCGGCTGATCAATTACCATTGGCAGTACAACGCCATGCCACATCCAAGATAAGCTCATTAGAAGAATTAGAAAACGTCGCTACTTTAGGTTTTCGCGGTGAAGCTTTAGCGTCGATTTCTTCAGTCGCCATACTGACTTTGACCACTCGTACCGCTGATGCGCCACACGCATGGCAAATTGAAAATGGCAAAATCACCCCAGCTTCTGGCGGACAAGGTACCACGGTGGATGTGCAAGATTTGTACTACAACACACCAGCTCGCCGTAAATTCTTAAAATCAGAACAAACTGAATTTGGCCATTGCGCCGAAGTGGTGCGGCGCATCGCCTTAGCACGGCCTGATGTTTCGTTTTCTTTATCGCACAACGGCAAGACCGTCGATCATTGGAATGTGAGTGCTATCGACAAACGTAGTGCAACGATCTTGGGTGATGGTTTTGCCAATGCCCGGTTACCGATTGATGAATGTGCAGGACCTTTGCGTTTGCATGGTTTCATCGGCTTACCAACCGCATCAAAAGGCCGTGCGGATGCTCAATATTTTTATGTCAATGGTCGCTTTGTACGCGACAAATTATTGACGCATGCAGTGCGTGCCGCCTACCAAGATGTTTTGCATGGTGATCGTTATCCGTCTTATGTGATTGCACTCGACCTTGATCCTGCGCTAGTTGATGTTAATGTGCATCCGTCTAAAATTGAAGTACGTTTCCGCGACAGTCGCGCCGTGCATCAGTTTGTGTTTCATGCCGTTAATCGTGCATTAGCGCAAACTTCGGCAACGGCGTTCGGCACGGTACCGGCCCCGGCCACTGCCGGCTTGGGCGAAGTACAAAACAATAGCGGACGACTACCATGGATAGGTGGCGAACAAACCAGTTTTTCGGCTCAATTTGCCTCCCCTGCTTTTACTATCAAAGACAGCGATCTGAATCAAAGTGGTTATGGTAGCAATGGTGGCGGCAACGGTACTAACAACAGCGCAGGCTACGATTACAGCTTCATGCAACAACGTGCGCAAGGTGCTGGGGTAGCGCAATCTACAGACAGTTATGGTGCATTTTTTGGTAGCAAATCAGCAGCAGCGGCAGAATCCAATTTACCCAATGATGATCACCCACTTGGCTTTGCCTTAGCACAGTTGCACGGGATTTATGTACTTGCCCAAAACAGCAAAGGTTTAGTCTTAGTCGATATGCATGCCGCCCATGAACGCATTTTATATGAGCAACTCAAAAATGCCTTAGATGAAAACGCCATGCCCGTGCAGTCTCTACTAATTCCTATGACCTTTCACGCCGATGGCGTCGAAGTCGGCACCGCAGAAGAAAATCAAGACATCTTAAAATCGCTAGGCTTTGACATCGCTGCCATCTCGCCCACTACCTTAGCGGTGCGCGCTGTGCCCGCTTTGCTTAAGAACGCCGATGCTCAATCCTTAGCTCGTGATGTCCTACGCGAAGTCAGAGAATTCGGCGGCTCACGCGTATTGATCGACAGGCGCAACGAATTACTCGGCACCCTAGCCTGTCACACCGCCGTGCGCGCTAATCGCAGTTTAACCATAGTCGAAATGAACGCGCTACTGCGCCAAATGGAGCAAACCGAACGAGCCGACCAATGCAATCATGGACGTCCAACTTGGGTGCAATTGGGATTGAATGATTTGGATAGAATGTTTATGCGTGGGCAGTGATCAGTGATGCTAGCAAACGCCTTATTCGGGCGCATCCCGTTGTTGCCCTTACTCGCAGACGACGTATTGCTCCATCGTGCGCCTAGCGCTGCATCCCAACTAAGACGTTTTCTGACATCACTTTATCCTTAGTATCTTTTCCAAATCTATGCCACAACAAAAAATCATCGCCATCATGGGTCCCACCGCTTCCGGCAAAACCGCCGCAGCCTTGGCGATTGCGCGTGAGATTCCAGCTGAGATTATTTCTGTCGATTCTGCCCTAGTCTATCGCGACATGAACATCGGCACCGCCAAACCCAACGCGGATGAATTAGCCGCCGCGCCGCATCATTTGATCGACATTATTGATCCTAGCGAATCCTACTCCGTCGCGCAATTTTTGAACGACAGCGCACGCTTAGTTAAAGAAATCCAAGGACGTGGCAAGCTGCCGATATTAGTTGGCGGCACCATGATGTATTACAAAGCCTTATTAAATGGCATCGACGACTTACCACCCGCAGATAGTACGATCAGAGCGCAACTCGATGCCGACATGGCCATTATCGGCGCATCTGGCCTGCATGCCCGCTTGACTGAAGTTGACCCGATCACTGCGGCGCGTTTGCAAGCCAATGACAGCCAACGTATACAACGCGCATTAGAAATCTACCAGCTCACCGGACAAGCGATGTCCACATTGATCGCACAACAAACGCGTGCTGCCGCAGCATTTGAATTATTCGCCATATCACTAGAACCCAGCGACCGTAGTTTTTTGCATGACCGCATCGCCCAACGTTTCGACCTCATGTTGGAACAAGGGTTTATCGACGAAGTGCGCCAACTCAAACAAAGACCCGAACTCAACGCCGACCTACCGTCAATACGCTGCGTAGGCTATCGCCAAGCTTGGGACTACTTAGACGGCCGCATCAACTACCAAGAAATGCGTGAACGCGGCATCATCGCCACCCGTCAACTGGCCAAACGCCAACTCACGTGGTGCCGCTCCATCCCTGACCGCATCATCGTTGACTGCATCCAAAACAATGTCAGCGAACAAGTCCTAAATCATGCCCGAATAACAATACAAGCCAGCCTTTAAGAAAAACAAGTAAAGAAGTAAGTGTAAGGATAAGCACAATTAAGCGACATTAAGCCTCATTTAACGCAAACCAAAAGCAATTCACATTAAATCTTGACGCATAGCCCAAGCACTGGCATAATCTTGGGCTTCTTGGTGATATAGCTCAGTTGGTTAGAGCACAGCACTCATAATGCTGGGGTCGGTGGTTCAAGTCCACCTATCACCACCAGAACACAAAGCCCTGTTAGCAATAACAGGGCTTTTTTGTTTCTGTTGCAGAAAGAAATAAACATATCATTCCCGCTTTAAGATTCATTGCAAACTCACTTACAATGCTTGCAAGCAAATCAAACCGTGACTAAGGATTAGCACAATGAGTGAAATTGTTTATGTAATGACCAATCAAGCAATGCCAGGCATTATCAAGATAGGTCGCACCAACGACATTGAGCTACGCATCCGGAGTCTAGACAGCACTTCTCTCCCACTTCCGTTTGAATGCCACTACGCAGCACGCGTCGAAAGCGCCATCGAAATTGAACGTATTTTGCATACACTCTTCGCAGAGCAGCGTATTCGCCCTAATCGTGAATTCTTTCGTTTATCCCCAGAAAAGGTCGTCACCGCATTACGCTTAACCGCGCATCAAGATGTAACCCCACGTATCGGCGTATTTGAAGACGCAGAGGAACAACGAGCCGTCACCGAAACAAGGGTAAGACGTGATCGTATTAATCTGCGTGCGATTAATGTGCCAGTCGGTGCGGAATTAGTTTTCTCTCGTGATATTGATATCAAATGCACTGTTATCAACGAAACCCAGGTTGAATACCAAGGCACCGTTACCAGTTTGTCTCGTTCAGCACTGAATATCCTACATGCCCAAGGCTATAGTGTCAGCAGCGTTAGTGGCTCAGTCTTTTGGATGTACGAAGGTGAAACGCTGGACGAACGCCGCCAGCGCATCGAAAGCGAACAATTCGAAATCACGGCATAGATCATCAATACCCACATAACGAACCATAATCCTATAAAAACACAAAACTACGAAGAACAAAATGGTCGACCAAAACGAACAAGAATTCCTCAACAGTCTAGAAAAGAAACTCTGGACCAGCGCCAATAAGCTTTTGCCCGCACTCGATGCGGCGCAGTACAAGCATGTCATGCTTGGTCTGATCTTTTTGAAATATGTGTCTGATGCATTTGATTTGCGTCGTGAAGAGCTCGCCAAACAAATCGCTGATCCTCAGCACGAAAACTATCTCGATCCCGACGGCATGGACGAAGCCGAGTATCAGGCTGAAATTGCGAATGAATTAGAAGTGCGCGACTTCTACCTCGAGACCAATACCTTCTGGGTACCGCCCGTCGCGCGTTGGCAATTTTTGCGTGATCACAATAAAGTCGTCATTGGTGGAGCTGAACTTGAAGTGCTCGTCAACGGCAAGGCGCAAAAAGTTAAAGTCAGTTCGGTCGGGCATTTGATCGACAATGCGCTGGAAGCGATTGAGTTAGACAACACCAAACTCAAAGGCGTGTTGAACAAGCGCTATACGCAATTGCAGATCGATCAAGCCAAGCTCGGCGAATTAATTGATCTGATTTCCACCATCCCATTCACGCACGATTCTTTGTCGAGCAAAGATATTCTCGGCCACGTCTATGAATACTTCCTCGGTCAATTTGCTTTGGCCGAAGGTAAAAAAGGCGGGCAGTTCTACACGCCCAAAGCCATCGTGAGTTTGATCGTGCAAATGTTGGAGCCCTACAAAGGTCGCGTGTACGACCCTGCCATGGGTTCGGGCGGCTTCTTTGTGCAGTCGGAACAATTCATACGCGAGCATCAAGGCCGTATCGGTGAGATTTCGATTTACGGGCAAGAGTACAACCACACCACATGGCAGCTCGCCGCCATGAACATGGCGATCCGTGGCATCGAATTTAACTTCGGCAAAGAGCCCGCCAACACCTACACCAACGACCAACATCCCGATCTGCGCGCCGATTTTGTGATGGCGAATCCACCATTCAATATGAAGGAGTGGGATACCGGTGTCGACGATAATGACCCACGCTGGGTCTACGGCAAACCACCGTCCGGCAATGCCAACTTCGCGTGGTTGCAGCACATGCTATATCACTTAGCGCCCAACGGTAGCATGGGACTGCTGTTGGCGAATGGCTCTATGAGTTCCAACACCAGCGGTGAAGGCGAGATACGCAAAGCGCTGATCGAAAACGATTTGATCGAATGTATGGTGGCGCTACCGGGGCAACTGTTCACCAACACCCAAATCCCTGCCTGTATTTGGTTCCTTACCAAAAATAAAGGCGCACGCACTGCCGCCAGTGGCCGTGCATTGCGCGACCGCAAGCAACAAGTCTTGTTCATCGACGCACGCAATTTGGGTTACATGAAAGACCGCGTACTGCGCGATTTCACTGCAGAAGACTTGAAGAAGATTTGCGATGTCTATCATGCATGGCAAACCGGGATGGGCTACGAAGATCAAAAAGGTTTCTGTGCCAGCGCACGTTTAGAAGACATGCAAAAGCACGACTACGTGCTAACTCCCGGCCGCTATGTGGGTGCTGAAGTAGTCGAAGAAGATGGCGAAGCCTTCGCAGAAAAAATGACGCGCTTGACCGCACAATTGAAAACGCAGTTTGAAGACAGTGCGCGCTTGGAAGGCGAGATCAAGAAGAACTTGGCGGGGTTGGGTTATGAGTTTTAAACAAACAACACTCGGCGAGTATGCCAAAGTTCAAGGAGGTTATGCTTACAAAAGTAGCGACTTCGCTGAGGGCGAAGGATGTATCGTTCTGAAAATAAAGAACGTGCGTTTTGGCCATGTTGATTACTCAGAGCCGTCATATATCGACCAACAGCTCGCAGATGAGACGAAAGAATGGAAAACCAAAGAAGGTGACATTTTAATTTCAATGACTGGGTCAGGACCCAATGCTCCACAATCTCTTGTCGGGCGGGTGGCGAGAGTTTGGAAGGATGAGCCAAGCGCGTGGATCAATCAACGTGTTGGACGTGTGGTACTCAAAGATGTCACCTCAATTCACCCGGACTTTCTTTTCTACTTGCTTTCCACAAGTAAGAGTCAAGACTTCTTGGTTTCAAACTCATCCGGAAGCGCTAATCAGGCGAATATTAGCGGGAAAATTATTGAGTCATTGCCATGTCCAAAGGTTGACTTTCAAACCAGTGCTCGTATTGTCGAAATTCTTAGATCTCTTGATGAAAAGATACTGCTCAATCGACAAATCAACCAAACCCTAGAACAAATCGCGCAAGCCATGTTCAAGACTTGGTTTGTCGACTTCGAACCCACACGCGCCAAGATCGCAGCGAAAGAAGCGGGCGGCGATCAAGCAGCCATAGAACAAGCCGCCATGTGCGCCATCAGCGGCAAAACCCCAGACCAACTAAACCAAAGCCCACCAGAAACTCTAGCCCAACTAAAAGCCACCGCAGCCCTATTCCCAGAAGCACTGGTTGATTCGGGGTTGGGGGAGATTCCGGAGGGGTGGGAGGTTAAGAAAATCGAAGACATCTTAGTTCGATTAAAACCGTCAACTCGCTACGGAAACACGGAGGTTCTACCTTATGGCAAGGTTCCAGTTTACGAGCAAGGAACGGGTATATTGCTTGGCTATCATAATGAAGTGGCTGGTTTCGATGCGTCACCAGAAGCACCAATTTTCATATTTGGAGATCATACGTGCGTAACACACTTATCCTGTGAACCGTTTGACGTTTCCCAAAATGTTATCCCATTATCTGGAAAGAATTTTCCAACAGCTTGGGTCTACTACGCTATTCAGGGGAGACAAGAATTTCAAGAATATCGACGACATTGGTCTGAGCTGATTATCAAGGAAATTGTTGTACCGACCAACGATATAAGTGTCATCTTTTCCAAGAAAATAACCAAGCTATATCTTCACAAAGAACATTTGGTTAGAGAAAGCAAGTCACTAGAACAAATTAGAAATTCGTTACTTCCAAAACTACTCTCAGGTGAATTGGCTCCCGATGGGAAATTAGATTTACCAGTATGAGTATATTTTTATTTTGACGAAAGCTGCTTTCTACCAAACTACAAACAGGAAATGGTGACATTAAGCGTTGATTCCTATGGGTAATGAATTTCCTATTTAGATGTCTGGTTAGCATAAGTTCCTAAGGTTATTGACGAGTAAGGCAAAATGAAAGTGCAAAATGCAAGAATCCAGTGTTGAACCCCTAAAATTTTATGTGGAATGTCTAGATCTCGACGGAGCTCTGAAGGCTGCGAAAGAACTACGGTTGCTTCCTGAGCATTCTTCATACTTGATCGATTTTTCCAAGCTCTCCTGGTTTGAGCCATTTGGAATGCTTTATTTTGCACGACAACTTCGGGATTTTGCCGACTCGAGAAAGCCTGCCACCTGTCAGGCTGTTGGGCACGAAAAGCATGGCTATGCAGCATATATGGGCTTCTTCCGAACCTTTGGACTTGAATTTGGAAATGAGGTCGGCGAGGCCCCAGGTAGTTCTGCATATATCCCGATAACAGAACTGAAGATACGAGAACTACACTTAGAGGCGGGACAAAGCCAGAGGGAAGTACAAGAAATTATAGAGATGCGTTGCGCTAAACTTGCAACAGTTCTAGCAAGAAATGCGAATGGTGCCCTTCACGAAACTTTGACATATTCGTTGCGTGAAATCCTTCGAAATGTTACTGAGCATAGTAATGCGGATTCCATTTGGTACGCTGCGCAATACTGGCCGAGTAAGAATTTGGTTGAATTGTCTATACTCGATCAAGGGTTAGGGATCAGAGCCACATTATCTCGCAATCCCCATTTAGCCATAAGTAATGATGCCGACGCTTTGCGCTTAGCCCTGTTACCCGGTGTTTCAGGACGGGCTTTTAAAGGTGGCCCAACACTTCGTAAAGATGAATGGGCTAATTCAGGGTATGGCCTGTATATGACGAGCCAAATATGCTCAAACGGCGGGAGCTTTACGATATGCAGCGGCGAGGAAGGACTGATTTTTTCTAAGGGAATCGAGCGTAAGTTAGAAGTAGGCTTTTCTGGTACTGCAATTCGCCTTTGTATTTATGTTCCAGAAGTTAAGAGTTTGAATGAGGCGTTTTCTCAGTTTAATGAGCTGGCACGGACCATAGATCAGCGAGTACCAGAGCCGTCAAGATTGACCGCATCGATGTCATCTAGGATGCTTTCTGATCATTTTCCCCGCGACTAAGCAATACAGGTAATGGGCGTTAGACGGCCAATATTCACCTGATAGAAGTCAAAGAATATTCAATAGGTATTTGAGACGCACTTGGATAAACAACATCGAGAGATACAAAAATCGCTCCTTGATAAAAGATCATAATTTTGTTGCGCTTGGCATTTAACGGTAAAAGTGTGTGGCGCGGTATGCCTAATCATGGGAAATCGCACTGCGCCTTGTGCCAAATATAGCTGTAAATATGAAAAGGATTTTCTTCGATGATCACCGAAGACCAACTAGAACAAATCTGCCTTTCCTGGTTTCAAGAGATCGGTTACGACTATGTCAGTGGCTATGACATCGCGCCCGAAGGTTCGCGGCCTGAACGTGTTGACTATCGTCAGATTATTTTGACGCAGCGTTTGATCACTGTTTTACAACGCATTAATCCGCACATTCCGTTGCCGACCTTGGAGCAAGTGGCTTTGTCTTTGGCAAAGCCTGAATCCTTAACACTAATCAAGAGCAATAAAGCCTTTCATCAGTTGGTGTTCGAGGGTGTGAAGGTTGAGTTTAAAACGCAGGATGGTACTAGCGGTGCCGACTCCAAAATCGATTACGTGCGTTTGATTGATTTTTCTGTGCCTAGCAATAATCAGTTTTTGGTGGTGAATCAATACAGTTTGGTTGGTAAGAAAATTGATCGTCGCCCTGATGTCTTGGTCTTCATCAATGGTTTGCCCTTGGCGATTTTGGAGCTGAAAAATCCTGCCGATCAGAATGCAGATATTTGGCAGGCCTTCCAACAGATTCAAACCTATAAAGACGAAATCCCTGAGTTATTTGTTTTCAATGAAGCGGTGGTTGTCAGTGATGGTATTGTCGCGCGGGTTGGTTCGCTGACTTCAAACAAAGAGCGCTTTTTACCTTGGCGCACTGTCGCGAATGAAAACGATAAACCCAAATTTGAATATCAGCTTGAGACCCTGGTCAAAGGTTTCTTCAAGCCCGAGCTCTTTCTTGATTACATTCGCTTCTTCATTTTGTATGAGCAAGATGGCGATACCACGATTAAGAAAATTGCGGGCTACCATCAGTTTCATGCCGTGCGCGAAGCGGTTCGCGCCACCGTGATTGCCGCTCAGCGTGCCGATGGACGCAGCATCATGCAACCACGCGCTAACTATGCGAATGAAGTCGTGCCGGGCTCAGGCAAGGCGGGTGTAGTGTGGCATACGCAGGGTTCCGGTAAATCGATTTCGATGTTGTGTTATGCGGCCAAGCTGTTAGCGCAACCGGAGATGAATAACCCCACCATTGTGGTCGTCACGGATCGCAATGATTTGGACGGGCAGTTGTATAACACTTTCAGCATGGCGCAAGAGTCATTAAAGCAAACGCCAGTGCAAGCGGAAGACCGCGATAGCTTGCGTGAACTGCTCTCATCGCGCCAATCGGGCGGCATCATCTTTACCACGGTGCAGAAGTTTGCTTTGTTGGGCGAGGAGACGACGCATCCAGTCTTATCGACGCGCCATAATATTGTAGTGGTGAGTGACGAAGCGCACCGTAGCCAATATGGCGACAAAGCCAAGTTCAATACTAAGACGGGGCAGTATAGCTTTGGCTATTCCAAGCATATGCGGGATGCATTGCCACAAGCGTCTTTCATTGGCTTTACGGGAACACCGATTGATTCAGCCGACAAAGATACCAAAGCAGTGTTTGGTGATTATGTGTCGATCTATGATATTCAAGATGCGGTCGATGATGGCGCGACGGTGCCGATCTATTACGAATCTCGTCTCGCTAAATTGAATATCGATCAAGCGGGTATCGAAGACCTGAATGAAGAGATTGAAGAAATTATCGAAGATGAAGAAGACGTTGCTACCCGCGAAAGCACTAAATCGCAATGGGCTGCGTTAGAGAAGTTGGTCGGTAGTGACCCGCGTATTCAACAAGTGGCGGCAGACCTTGTCGCCCACTTTGAAAGTAGAACCGCGAGTATGCCGGGCAAGGGCATGCTGGTGTGCATGAGTCGCGAGATTTGCGTGGATATGTACAACGCCATCACGGCATTGCGACCAGAGTGGCACGATGCCGATCCGAATAAAGGCGCGATCAAAATTGTGATGACGGGTTCGGCTTCTGATCAAACAAAGCTGCAAGCGCACATCTATAACAAAGAAACCAAGAAGCTGTTTGAGAAACGCTTTAAAGATGTGAATGACCCATTGCGTTTGGTGATTGTGCGTGACATGTGGCTTACGGGTTTTGATGCGCCGAATTGCCACACCATGTACATCGATAAGCCGATGAAGGGGCATAACCTGATGCAAGCGATTGCACGAGTGAACCGCGTCTTTAAAGATAAACCAGGCGGTTTGGTGGTGGACTATATTGGCATTGCCAGTGAACTGAAAAAAGCTTTGCACACGTACACCAATTCGCAAGGTAAAGGCAAACCAACGCTCGACACGCACGAAGCCTACGCCATCTTCCTAGAAAAGCTGGAGATCATTCACGCCATGTTTCATGGTTTTGACTACAGCCAATTTGAAACCAAAGCTTTGCAATTATTGCCTGGTGCGATGAACCATCTGTTTAGCATCAAGGGCGCGAATGGCGAACTTGATGGCAAGAAGCGCTTCCTAGACGTCATGGCAGCCTTGAGTAAAGCCTACACCTTGTGCAGCACCTTGGATGAAGTCGGCCCAGTCAAAAAAGAAGTGGCATTTTTAAGCGCAGTGAAGCACGCTATCACCAAATTCACCACCATCGACAAACGCCGCACCGATGAAGAACGCAATAGCGCGATGAAACAAATCATCGATAACGCCATCATTGCGGAAGGCGTGGATGATATTTTCAAATTGGTGGGCTTAGACAAACCGAACATCGGTTTGCTTTCGCCCGAATTCTTAGATGACGTGGCCAACCTACCGCAAAAGAACCTTGCCGTCGAACTCTTGGAAAAGCTATTGCGCGATGAAGTCAAAGCACGTATGAAAACAGACGTGGTTTCCGAGAAAAAATACTCAGATCGCATCCTAGAAACTCTACGCAAGTACCACAACCGCGCCATCGAAACCGCACAGGTGATCGAAGAAATGATACAGATGGCGAAGGATATGGCAGCAGACGCAGAGCAAGCGGCTAGGCTTGGCTTGAATGCCGATGAAATCGCCTTCTACCGCGCCCTAATTCAAAACGAAGCCGCAGTCCGCGAACTAGGCGACAACAACTTACGCGACCTCGCCAAATACGTCACCGAACAACTACGCGCCTCCACCACGGTCGATTGGCAAGTACGTGATGCCGTCCGCGCCAAACTACGCAACCTAGTACGCCGCGCCCTCAGAAAATGGAAGTACCCACCAGACAAAGCCGATGAAGCGATTGAGCTGTGCTTGAAGCAGGCTGAGGTGTTGAGTCATGGGTGGAGCCACTGAGCAAATCAATAATCAATTTAAAAATTTTTCAGAGATATACATACAACATTAGCAAAAGCTATAAAGCGCTGCAAAAACCGCCCCTCACACAGTCCCATTTCAAATAAATCATCTTTTAAAAGTGAAGATGACTTTTCGTTTTTTTGCGATTATACTGTACATAAATACAGTATTTTTAGATTAAAAAATTGCCTGATCGTCACATTATGACTTCCCCTTCTCCCGTGTTACTCGACCTGTCGCGCGTACTTAGTAGTATGCCGCACGCGATTTGGCGAGCTAGTGAGATGGCTGTTTATAAAACATCGGTGCTGGCGAGTGGATTTCAGAATTTGGATGCTGAATTGCCCAATGGTGGTTGGCCTCGCTCTTCATTAATCGAATTATTAGTGCAGCAAGCTGGGATTGGTGAAATGCAACTTTTGCAGTCAAGTTTGGCCGCTATCGCAAAATCACAGCGGATCGCATTGATCCAACCGCCCCATGTACCGAATGGCTTGACTTGTCAGAATTGGCAACTGCCCGCAGAGCGACTCATCTGGCTCAAAACCAAGAAAGCTGCAGATGCGCTGTGGGGCGCTGAGCAAATCCTCAAAAATGGCAGTTGTGGTGCAGTACTTTTATGGCAAACGAATGTTCGTGCAGAAGCTTTACGTCGCTTGAATTTGGCGGCACAGACGACTGATACGTATTTTTTTCTTATGCGTCCCATATCGGCACAAAGAGATACTTCCCCCGCCCCACTACGCTTAACCTTACGACCGGCACCCGCGGGTATCAACGTAGAAATTATCAAGCGGCAAGGACCACATTCAGAGCATATTTATTTCGTTCATTTGCCTGGTATGCCTGCCAGTCGTCACTTCAATAGTCACTTCAACATATCGGAACACCATCATGCGCATGTGGATCTGCCTGCACCTGCGATATCTGCCACTGGAAGCATTACGTCCATCCTGGTCTGAACCTGGCCGCTATGTGTTAATGGAGCAAGACCGAGTGCAGATTGCCACTAAAGAGGCGCGCTCTGCTGGCGTACGACTAGCGATGCGACGCAGTGGCGTAGCCGCCGTGGCGCCAGATGCCGTCATGCTGGATCGTGATCTACACAAGGAAGATAGTGCGTTCAATACCATCACAATGGCGCTATTACGCTTCACGCCAGAAGTCACGTATGCCGATGATTTTTGTGTGCTGCTCGATGTCACTGCAAGTTTGAATTTATTTCGCGGCCCTCTCTCCATCTGCCGACACATCAAGCAATGTGTGCGGATGTTAGGATTTACCGCGACCATGGGAACTGCGCCAACGGCCATGGGCGCGTACTTACTGTCCAGAGCACCAATCGGTAAAAAGTATTCCCAACTTAGACGTACTATCCAATCAAAGACTATGGAAAGACGGCTGAATCGTTTGCCTGTTTTATTGCTACCTTATGCACCAGCGTACTTTGAATGGTTGCAGGGCATAGGCTGCGATAGCATTGGTCAGTTACGCAAATTACCTAGAGCCGGATTACAACGTCGCACCCATCAGTCTTTGCTCGATGCTATGGATAAAGCCTTTGGTATGGCACCCGAATTATTTGAATGGATCAAGACGCCATTAAGTTTTTCAGCGCGCATGGAAACGCATGACCGCATCGAACATGCTGAGGCACTGTTGTTTGGTGTTAAACGTCTATTATTGCAATTGGTCGGCTGGCTGGTTTCTTTGCAAAAGGCGGCCTCCCGCTTTGTTTTATATTTAGAACACGAACGAGGTCGTACCGCCGTTGCGCCAACCAGTTTAGAAATTGCCTTAGCCGAACCCGCTTGGCATGAAGAGCATCTCATTCGGCTTATCAGAGAAAGGTTAGGACGACTTGAGTTGACCGCGCCAGTCATTGCACTACGTCTTGAAGTGCTACAACTGTTGGAAATGTTGCCCCCCACTGACTCCTTATTTCCTGAACCGGGTGGTTCGCCGGAAGACCACAATCGTCTATTGGAGCTGCTTGTCGCTAGACTAGGTAAAGACAATGTGTTGACCTTGGCACCAGTGCCAGATCATAGACCTGAGCTTGCAAATTGTTGGGTGTCAGTTACTGCTTCAAAAACTTCACAAGCTTCAAAGCACAATATCGACGTCACCGATTTGGAACGTCCATTCTGGCTTCTAGAAAATCCCATCCAACTTATGATGCGAGATGATCGTCCTTTTTACAACTCCACACTCAAAATAATAAAAGGGCCAGAACGTATAGAAAGTGGTTGGTTTGATGATGCGATGGCTGCTCGTGATTATTATATTGCTCAAGCAAGCGACTCGACCTGCTATTGGATTTATCTTGAGCGCTCTGCAGACCCGCGCTGGTTTTTACATGGCTTGTTTGCCTAATTTGCCTAATCGCCATGCTAACGAACTCTTTACTGCCGGCTTATGCCGAACTCCAAACTTACACGCATTATAGTTTTTTGCGCGGGGCGTCTGCGCCAGAAGACATAATTCAACGTGCCGTCAAACTAGACTACCAAGCCATCGCTATTACCGATGAATGCAGTGTGTCTGGCATTATCAAAGCGCATGTGGAAGCAAAAAAATATGGTTTACAACTGATCATCGGTAGTCAAATGTTGATCACTCCAGAAAATCATACGCCCGCTTTTAATCTGATCATTCTTGCGATGAATAAAAATGGCTATGGCAATCTGTGTGAGCTCATCACAGTAGGTCGTACCCGCGCAGAAAAAGGCAGCTACCTGATCAGACCAGAAGATCTAGCTCATCCGACTGGCGATCTCTCACATTTAAAAGGGATGCCAGACTGTCAGTTAATACTGGCGCCATCCTATGGCATTGCGCCAGAAACCTTAGCACTACAAGCGGCCTGGCTGGTGCACACCTGTCCCGGTCGAGCACGCATTGCGCTAAGCCTGCACAACCGCTCCAAGGATGAATCGCACAAGCAAGTCATCTATAGCGTTGCAGAGCATTACGGCCTGCCTGTGGTTGCCACCGGAGACATATGTATGCATGTGCGCTCCTACAAACCAGTGCAAGACACCATGACCGCGATCAGGCATGGACTAGCAATCTCACAATGCGGCTATAAACTGGCATCCAATGCAGAACAACATCTGCGTTCTCGGCTACGCATCGCTAATTTGTACAACCGAGAAGCATTAGATGAAACCTTGCGGATAGCCCAATTATGCCGCTTCTCCTTGGATGAACTTCAATACGAATACCCAGAAGAATTCGTCCCTGCAGGCGAAACAGTGACGAGCTATTTACGCAAAGAAAGCTACATCGGTGCGAACTGGCGTTTTCCTTCTGGCATTCCCGCGACTGTGCAAATGCAGCTTGAATACGAGTTGACATTGATCGCAGAGCTTAAATACGAGCCGTATTTTTTGACGGTATATGACATTGTCCGTTTTGCTCGCAGCCAGAACATTCTTTGTCAGGGACGAGGCAGTGCCGCCAATTCAACGGTTTGCTACTGCTTAGGCATTACAGAAGTTGATCCGGCGCGCGGCACCATGCTGTTTGAGCGCTTTATCTCAAAAGAGCGCAATGAGCCACCAGACATCGACGTGGACTTTGAACACCAAAGACGTGAAGAAGTCATCCAGTACATTTACCGTAAATATGGACGCTTGAGAGCCGCATTAACAGGCGTAATTATTTCTTACCGCCCCAAGAGCGTATTACGAGATGTCGGCAAGGCGCTCGGAATTGATTTATCCATCGTAGAAAAAGTGGCCAAAGCCCGCCATGGCTGGGGCGGTAGTGCTGATCTTGCGCAGCGTCTGAAAGACTGTGGCTTAGATCCAGATTCTGCCATCGCACAAAAATGGTCAGAAATTGCCGACAAAATGATGAAATTTCCACGCCATATGTCGCAGCATCCGGGCGGCTTCGTCATCGCCCATGAAAAACTATCTCGCCTCGTACCGATAGAAAACGCCGCCATGGCAAACCGCAGTGTTGTTCAATGGGATAAGGATGATTTAGATGCAGTTGGACTGCTTAAAATTGACATCCTAGCGCTAGGCATGCTGAGTTGCATACGACGTGCGCTTGATTTGGTATCAGAGCAAAGAGGCGAACGATTTGAATTGTCTGATATCCCCGCTGAAGACCCTGCAACTTACGACATGATCTGTGCAGCAGATACCGTAGGCGTTTTTCAAATCGAGAGCAGGGCCCAAATGTCTATGCTACCGAGATTACTACCTCGGACTTATTACGACCTGGTCATTGAAGTTGCGATTATTCGACCAGGGCCAATTCAAGGAGGCATGATTCAGCCCTACCTAAGACGCAGGCAAGGCATAGAACCGGTCAGCTATCCCAGCAAAGATATGGAAAAAGTTTTGTCCAGAACATTGGGCGTACCGATTTTTCAAGAACAAGTGATGCAAATTGCGATGGTCGCAGCCGGTTTTAGCGCAGGAGAAGCTGATGCCTTGCGTCGCGCTATGGCCGCATGGAAGCGCAAAGGGAATTTAGAACAGTTCGAAAAAAAGCTCGAAGAAGGCATGGCAGAACGTGGCTACGCGCCAGAATTTGCCATTGCTATTATTGGACAAATACGTGGCTTTGCGGAATATGGTTTTCCTGAAAGTCATGCCGCCAGCTTCGCCTTACTCGCCTATGCCAGTAGTTGGTTGAAGTGTCATGAACCAGCTGCATTTCTATGTGCTTTGCTAAACAGTTTTCCTATGGGCTTTTATTCGAGATCAGCCTTAGTCCAAGATAGTCAACGTCATGGTTTGACCGTAAGACCTGTCGATGTCCGTATCAGTAACTGGGATGCCTGTCTGGAGCCGATACCGAATCAACAGCCTGCGGTCAGGCTAGGTCTGAATAATATCAATGGACTCAAGCGTGACGCTGCTTGGCGCATAGAAGAAGCAAGGGCGATTCAGCAATTTACTAGCATCAGTGATCTATCAAGCAGAGCTAAGCTGGATAGACAGGATATTCAAGCGCTGGCAAACGCGAATGCGCTCGAATCTCTGGCGGGTAACCGTCATCAAGCTATGTGGCAATCTGTCGTCAGCATTCCTGATAAGGGATTGCTGCGCGATGCCAATGCACATGAAGCACACATTGAACTCAGTGCTCCCAGCGAAGGAGACGCCATCATTGCTGATTATCGTAGTCTTGGCTTAACGCTGGGCCGACATCCATTAGCATTGCTGCGTGAACGATTAAATAAAATGCGCTTTTTGCGTTCCAGTGTTTTACAAGTCAGTGCCGACGGCATGTTTGCACGCGGATGTGGCATTGTCACGGTCAGACAGCGACCGCAGACCGCAAAAGGCGTGCTGTTTCTAACGATTGAAGACGAGACGGGCAATGTCAACGTGATCTGCTGGCAAAATGTAGTTGAACAATTTCGCAAAGAAATTTATGGTGCATCGCTGCTTGGCGTATATGGACGCTGGCAGAGTCAGCAAAATGTGCGGCACCTGATCGCGATGCGCTTAGTCGATTTGTCCCATTTATTGGGAGAGCTGGAGACTAGAAGCCGAGATTTTTGTTGAGATGTTTTGAGCTTCTATTTCACTAAGCATCGTACTGGGTTGTGCTTTTTTTGTGCTTTAGGCTTGTGCTTGCGCACTGTACATCTTCATATCATTGATGACTTCCCCCTAAGGCAGCATGCTCATTTAGCGCAATAATCTGCCAATTATTCATCTGCCATTTGTGCTTTTTCTGCTGCGCTTAAACGTTTTGCGCGGATCACGACCACTTGTGTGCTGGTAGCATTCATGAGGTTTGCCGATTGTGATAATTCCAGATCATAGGCCAATTTTTCTTCTGCTGTCATACGGTTAGCGCTGACGGTAATTTTTTGCATCGGCGCTGCTGTTGCACCGACTTCGGATGTCGTAGCCAGATTAACGACACCAACAAAAATCAAAGATGTTACGCATGCAGATGCAGCAGAAACGATGGCTGTGGCGGTAATTGTTTTCATGATTTTCTCCTAAAGTTTTTCGGTAAATTTTTATTGAATAGGTAACTAAATGGATAACTAAATTGACGGTTTCACTCTTTAGTTTTTGCTTCAATTTGTGTTTCGATGTGTGTACTTTAGCGAAGCCGAAAGTCAAGTGCTATGCGTATGCGACGAAATGCAGAAAGGCGGGAATCAAGCGTCGAAAAGTGATGATTAAGCTCTGTCTAAAAAAGATATGTTGAGGATTTACATAGGACAACAATGCGCAGACAAAGATCATCCTTGATAGAAATCCATACACGATGCGCACAGACCATCCTACGAAAGTTCGCAATTTTCTTTAGTGATCAATTACATTAAAAATTGAAGTCAACAAGACGGTGATCGTCAAACGCACCTGAGATGTATGCGGAGAAAAATCAAGTGAAAAATTAATTTCTTTTAGAAGAAATCAAAAATATGAGGTAGGCAATCTTACTAGGAAATATTGTTAGGACGATCTTGCTAGAAGATATGATGCAGAAAATACGAGGCAAGGGAGAAGATCGGCTCAAAAAGAAATTTTGAATCTTTATCAGTGCTTAACTGTAATTACCTGCACTGGGTTTAACCGCCGATCGGGCTAAACCATTTTGACATTATTTAACTACTTGATGCATTTACAGCCCTGAATCAATCAGAAAATTATCACTCACTTATTCAGCAACTATTATTCATCAGCCATTTGCGCTTTTTCTGCAGCAGTCAAACGTTTAGCGCGAATCTCTATCACTTGTGTCACCGTAGATTGAGCTAATTGCATATCGTAAGCTTGTTTTTCAGCATCGCTCATGCGTTTGGCACTCACAGTAACTGTTTGAATCGGCGCTACAGATGCTGCAACATCAGTGCTAGTCGCGATGTTGACGATGCCAACAAAAATCAATGAAGTGACGCAAGCAGAAGCTGCAGAAACGATGGCGGTAGCGGTAATTGTTTTCATGGTATTTCTCCTTAATTGGATGACTAATTTACGATTAAATGGAACTTGTTTTTTATCGACTTCCTTCTTGTTTGGTGTGTCGATGGGTGTACTTTATCGAAAGCCAAAGTCAAGTACCACCGCTATGCGACGAATTGCAAAAAGTAAGGATTTAAATGTCGAAAAGCGCGCACCAAGTAAGAATTGGCGGTGCGAATTGAGGAAGCGGACTAGAGGAACCGAGCTAGCACAAGCGAACTTGAGGTGTAATGCCATTTAGTCAAGTGGAAAAGCTCAAAGTTTGTCGTTCCCACCTACGCGGGAACGACAGTTCATCTCATTGAGCTTAACTGAACACCATTAGGATTTAAGGCGGGATTTTAAAGAGGATTTAAGACAAAACCATAGTTTGAGTGTCTGATAAATATCTTACGATTTTCTTTACGAATTCCTTACTTATACAAACACTCAAGGTTTATAGAATACGACGAGCAAGAGCAAGTTAAGCTAGCCTTATTCGCGGCTATGCGAAGTCAATTTTGCTAATGGTGAGGCTAAGCTGACACCAGGCGCCTGATTACGTGCACCAGCTTTTTTCACCATCACCGGGTTTTCTATGGTGGCTTCATCTAAGCGTTCATCCGCCTCACCGCGCATCAATGACGCACTACCTTGATTACGCCCCATTGCCACCCCTACCGCTAACATGTCGATCACCAGCAAATGCAAAATACGACTCACCATAGGTAGGTGCGTCGTGACGTCTTCTACGTGATCCACAATCAAGGCCACATCTGCTTTACGAATCAAAGGTGAATGACTGGCAGCGATGGCGATCACCTTGGCACCGCGTTCACGAGCTTTTTCAGCGACCTCTAATAACTCAGGCAAACGACCACTACTACTACTGATCACGACGACATCTTGTTCACTTAAGACGCTGGCAGACAACAACTGCAGACGCGAATCGGTGTGCGCAATACTGGGAATTCCTAAACGCAAAAATTTGAACTGCGCATCTTGCGCGACGACACCGTAATGACCAATAGCATAAAATTCAAGCCGACTGGCACGATTAATTAAGCTAATCGCGCGCTCTATCATGTCGCGATTTAATTGGCTACGTACTTGCAAAATCGAGGATGCCGTATTACCCAAGACTTTGGCCCCTAATTCCAAAGCAGAATCATCATCAGTCACTTGAATATGCGTGACTGGCACAGTGCCGGTCAAACCTGAGGCTAATCGCAATTTAAAATCAGACAAGCCTTCACAGCCGAGAGAGCGACAAAAACGAATCACCGTAGGCTGACTGACATCAGCAGCACGAGCGATCTCGGCAATCGGGTCATTCACCACAGCACGAGCATGCGCTAACACATGTTCGGCAACGCGTAATTCAGCGGGCGATAAATTACTACGAATACGACGAATCTGTCCTAGGATTGCAGATCCGGGGTCGCTACTTAATGTGCGTAATTGCGCTTCTAAAATGGCTGAAGCACCCATAAAAGTCGCGTGCTCAGCCGTAATCACAAAAGTCGGTATCGCCGCGACATAGCGGCTAAAGCGCCCTTTTTGCTCAAAGCGCGCGCGGAAACTCGATTTTTCAAAGTATTCACCTAGACGCGGGACGATACCGCCGCCTATATAAATGCCCCCCATCGCCCCCAAAGTCACCGCCAGATTAGCCGCCGCTGTGCCCAGTAAAGAACAAAATACATCGAGCGCCTCAACGCAGAAAGGATCGCTTCGATCCAAGGCCATTTGAGTAATTTCGGGAGCATTTACTTCACGCATCATGCCGTGACCATGCTCAACCAGCGCACGATAAATTAATTCTAAACCGGGCCCGGATACCAGACGTTCAAACGAGACATGTTCAAAATGTTTCCAGACGTAACGCAAAACCACAATCTCACGTTCATCCCTAGGAGCGAAGCTGGTGTGCCCACCTTCCGACCCTAGCGAAATCCATCCATCTCCCGCAGGAATCAAACCCGATGTCCCTAGACCACTCCCAGGTCCCAATAAACCAATCACACTCTGCTTACGCGGACTACCGCCGCCAATTTGTTGTACATCATTCGGCCCCAACCGAGGTAAGGCCATCGCCAACGCGGTAAAGTCATTCACGATTAATAAGGTGTCAAATCCCAATTTTTGGCGCATTTCTTCGATTGAAAAATGCCAGTGATAATTGGTCATGCTGACCCTATCGCCATCAACTGGATTCGCAATCGCAACTGCAGCATGTTCAATCAAAAGTTCAGCGGGCAAAGTCTTGAGATAAGCACGTATTGCGGCGTAAAAATCAACATAATCAGCGCATAGCAAAGAGGTGACATACTGAAAATCACCCCGTCCCAATTCCAATGCAAAACGAGCATAAGTGCCACCGATATCCGCCAGCAAGTGCGGTGTGGCGTATTCTGCATTTATATTGGCAGAACGTGAAATTGACTGATTTTCCATAGGGTTCCAAATTGAGAATGCTTATTTGATTGTACTGATTTGAGCTTGCTTATCTGATGCCATTTGATGCTATGTAATTCTATTGAATGCAATTAGATAAGGCGAAATGCAATACCTTAAGATGCAAACCATACAATGCAAAATAACATTGTAGTCTGACTAGATGCACCTCGGATATATCAGGCGTTTAACTACAAATTATCGAAAATCAACTTCTGAATTATGAACTTAATGCCCTTGAGAAAGCAAGATTTGTAACTAGACTACAAAATCAACTGTAGTCAAGCTGACTTTCATCACCCACTGATTAATAGACATCAAGTTCACACAGCGTTTACCGTCTTTAGTCAAAAGTCTCGTAAAAGTCTCGTAAAAGTATCGTAAAAGTATCGTAAAAGTATCGTAAAAGTATCGTTACTCATTGTCTAAATAAAACAAAACTGAACAAGAGTATTTCAATAAACTTTTGATCAATATTTTTCTGGAAAACCACAGTTCTAGAAAAATCATGAAACTTAATAACAAATGCGTTGCGATATTTATGTAGTTTTGCTACATTTACTCAAAAATAGTCACACAAAATCTTAATTACCACGAGTTGTATAAAGCCTAGGAACACAGTGCTGCAGCAAAAATTGCACTGCTTACCTAATTTTGTATGATTTGCACTACAGGACTTAGCTCTGATGACTGACGCCACTTCTTCTTGCTCGATAGCGACCGCGCCCTACCCTTGGTTGGTAGCAGACATAGGCGGCAGCAATGCTCGCTTTGGCTGGGTTGCTGACAAAGATCAGGCTATTAGCCACGTACACACATTAGCCGTCAACAAATTCGACACCCCGATTGCGGCTAGCGAAAACTATTTGGCACGTTTGCAAGAACAACTTGGTGCAGCCTATCAAGCGCCGCGTTGTGCCGCTTTTGCGGTCGCCACTGCGGCGGGTCAGGATCAAATTAACTTCACCAATAGTCACTGGGGATTTTCCAAAGCCCATGTGCAAGCCGCCCTGCAACTTGAGCGCTTTCTGGTGATTAACGATTTTGAGGCATTGGCCTTGTCATTGCCACGCTTGCAGGCGGGACAAATTCGCGCTCATGGCACTTTGCCCAAGCACCACGGTACCTTGGCGGTAGTCGGTCCCGGTACAGGTTTAGGAGTTGGCTCGGTGATTGAAACTCGTCATGGCTGGATTGCGATTCCGGGTGAAGGTGGTCATGCTAGTTTGGCGGCGACTGATGATTTCGAATCAGCGGTACTGAGCCGGGTGCGTCAAGAATTTACTCACGTCTCGGCCGAACGGCTATTGTCTGGCATAGGCTTACCGGTACTTTACCGTGCCGTAGCACATACAATGAATCAGGCTAGCGAAGAACTGAGTACCGAATTAATTGTTGAACGCGGCTTACAAAATCAAGATGCGGTCTGTCGTCAAACTTTAGATACGTTTTGCGCCTTGCTTGGCAGCTTCTGCGGCTCTATCGCTCTAACAGTAGGTGCTCGTAGTGGAGTCTATATCGGTGGCGGTATCGTCCCGCGTTTTGGCGACTACTTTTTTGCCTCGCGTTTCCGTGAAAAATTTGAAGCTAAGGGTCGTCTGCAACCGTATTTGCAGCAAATTCCCACTGCACTTATTACCGATACCTTAGCCGCATTAAACGGCGCCGCTTTTGCAATCGAACAAAGTGAAGCTTAAACCTATGCAGCGCCGTCTATTCTCCCCAAGACTTCGCAAATTACTGAATCCCCTAGGTAGTTTGTCGGGCGGCGCTGTTTTTTTTTGCGCAACTGTAATGATGAGTGCAGTAATAGCTGGAATACCCAATCTAGCATCTGCATCCGAAATCGAAACTGCTACAACAAAAAACTCAACACAAAAGAGTACCCAGAGCATTCAGCATCTAGAACCATCTTCATGGTGGATAGGGATGAAACATCCCGAAGTGCAACTGATGGTGCATGGTAAAAACATCAGCGAACTCACACCTCACATCAACTATCGTGGCGTCAGCCTTCGCAAGGTGCAGCGTAGTGACAATCCTAATTACTTATTTATTGATCTGCACATTGCAGAAAATACGGTAGCAGGCATAGTCAACATCGTTTTTAAGAGCGGCGATAAGACGATCCTGACACACAATTTTAGTTTAGAAAATCGCCGTCCACATTCAGCGTCAAGAGCCAGTTTTACGCCTAGTGATGCGATTTATTTAATCGTACCAGATCGTTTCGCCAACGGTGACTCCAGTAACGATAGTCATCCCGATTACAGCGATAAGCTCGCACGTGATGTTGCAGGTGGACGCCATGGTGGCGATATACAAGGTATACAACAACACATAGATTACATCGCTAATTTGGGCTTTACCATGTTGTGGCCAACACCGTTGATGGAAAACGCTATGGCGGTCAACTCTTATCACGGTTATGCAGCAACCGATTTTTATAAGATCGATCCTCGTTTTGGGACTAATGCCAGCTATAAAGAATTAGTAGCTTCTGCCAAACAAAAAGGCGTAGGCATGATTCAAGATATCGTCTTAAATCATATAGGCTCAAATCATTGGTGGATGAAGGATTTACCCAGTAATGACTGGTTAAATTTCCCCAAAAAATATACCGAGACCAATCATATACGCAGCACTTTGCAAGACATCCATGCTGCGCAAAGTGATAAGAAAAAATTCACCGATGGCTGGTTTGTTAAAACCATGCCTGATATGAATCAAGGCAATCCCTTCCTAGCGAACTACTTAATCCAAAATACTTTATGGTGGATAGAGTACGCCGATCTATCTGGTTTGCGCGTCGATACTTACTCTTATTCCGACAAAGAATTTTTGGCACGTTGGTCACAGCGGATCACTAACGAATATCCTAACTTAAATATCGTCGGCGAAGAATGGAGCATGAATCCCAATATCGTCGCCTATTGGCAGCGAGATAAACTGAACCACGATGGCTATCGATCTTACATGCCAAGCATGATGGACTTTTCTGTGTATCAAGCTTTGCACACTAGTTTAATCGGAGACAACGGCAAACCCGCTGACATGATGAGTATGTATGACGCCATCGCCAATGACTTCATCTATCCACACCCTGAAAATCTGACGATTTTTGAAGGTAATCACGATACGCCACGTATTTTTTCTGCCTTAAATCAAGACATCGCACTCAATAAACTAGCGTTGGTGATGCTGGCGACACTGCGTGGCATACCACAAATGTTTTATGGTTCGGAAATCCTAATGACCAGTCCGACACAACGTGATGACGGCAAAGTACGTGGCGATTTTCCGGGTGGATGGAATGACGACAAGATCAACGCATTCACAGGTGAGCAACTCAGTTCCGCACAAAAAGATATGCAGGATTTTGTACGAAAACTTTTTAATTGGCGCAAAACAGAAATCGCCATTCATCAAGGTAAGTTAATTCACTTCCTGCCAGAAAATAATTGTTATGTGTATTTTCGTCTGCTCGATAGTGGAAAAGAGACACGCAAAATCATGGTCATTATTAATCGTAATGCGCTAGCCACGGAGCTTGATATGCAGCGCTTCCAAGAGCTTCTGCAAAATGCTAACAGTGCGCGTGATGTGATGAGCGGACAGACTATGCCGCTTGCAGCCCAACTCAAGATTGACGCAAAAACAGCCTTGATCTTGGAAGTGAAATAGTCAGTACGCTGAAATTAGTTGTAAACAATCCCCCCCCGAAAACACAAGGTTATTTCATGAAACATTTACTCTTCTCTCTCCTCCTCGGAGCTGGCATCTGCCTCAGCAGCATGCCCGTATCGGCACAAACCCAGTCGGACGTCGTGCATCCTGCTTGGACAAAAAACGCAACGATTTACGAAGCGAATATTCGCCAGCATTCTAAAGAAGGCAGCTTTAAAAAATTTCAAGCGTATCTTCCTGAGTTAAAAAAAATGGGCGTCAAAGTCATCTGGATTATGCCCATCAATCCTATCGGCGAAAAAAATCGCAAAGGTGAATTGGGTAGCTATTACGCCGTACGTGATTACAAAGCGGTTAATCCAGAATTTGGTACGCCGGTCGATTTCAAGAATTTGGTAAAAGCGATACATGCTCAAGGTATGTATGTGATCATAGACTGGGTTGCTAATCATACGTCTTGGGATCATGCCTGGACCACGCAACATCCTGACTATTACAAGAAGGACAAAGATGGAAAATTCGTACCGCCTGTACCTGATTGGGCCGATGTGATTTCACTCGATTACAACAATCAGCAAGTGCGTAAAGAGATGATAGACGCTATGCGTTTTTGGCTGACTGAATATAACATCGATGGTTTCCGTTGCGATGTCGCTGCGATGGTGCCGACCGATTTCTGGAACGATGCGCGTAAAGAATTAGATAAAACAAAAAAAGTTTTTATGCTGGCAGAAGCACATGAATTTGAGCTGCAAGAAAAAGCCTTTGATATGACCTATGGCTGGCAATACAAAGACTTATTCAATGATATTGCGAAACAAAAGAAAAACGTCAAAGACCTCGATGCGTATTTGAATGGTGAAGAAAAACACTACCATCCAAATTCCTATCGCATGCTGCATATCACAAATCATGATTTGAATAGCTGGGAAGGTACCGAGTTTGAACGCCTCGGTGACGGTGTAGAAGCCTTTTTGGTACTCTCAAATATCATGAAAGGTATGCCTCTGATATACAGTGGGCAAGAAGCAGGTAATAACAAGGCACTGAATTTCTTTGACCGCGATCCTATAGCATGGAAAGCCCATCCTTTCAAAGCCTTGTACACTAAATTATTCCAATTAAAGAAAACCAATAAAGCTTTATGGAATGGCGTGGAAGGTGGCGAAATGCAACGTCTGCACACGGGTAGCGATGAACAGGTATTTGCTTTCACACGAGAAAAATCAGGAAACAAAGTAGTCGCTATATTCAACCTATCCAATCAAGCACAGACTGCTGAAATTGAAACGGCTTTGGCTAAAGGAAAATTACGCGATGCTATCAGCGGTGCGAAAGCACCTCAGGGCGATAAAGTTAAATTTGACTTGAAGCCTTGGGAATACAAAGTATTTGTGCAATAGAGTAACACTGAAGTAAGTTCGACCAAGAAAACATAAAAGCAAATACCAAAATGCCAGGTTCACAAGACCTGGCATTTTTTATGTTCACAGCCTTCAATACTTACTTCATTACTGGCTCGCTTAGTTTGCTACTTAGTTAGTTACTTAGGTGCAGCGGCCTTTTCTTTCTGCGCTTTACTGACCAGAAAATCTAGAACTGGTAACAAAGCCTCATTTTGTTGTTGCTCAGTGACTCGCCCTAAGCCACGTACCGCCATGCTCGGTGAAGTTTGTAAACGACCATCGACGACTACACTAGGCCATGATTCAATTTCATAATCTGCCATCACACGTGGTGAGCGACCTTGTTTCGTGGTGACGGTAAAAGATTTATAGGCATTATAAAAAGCGGCCTTGTCTATCGTTGTTGTGTCGATAAAAGCTCTAATCTGCTCATCCGTCATTAAGCGATTACGTTTGACGTGATAAGCCTCAAAGATCTTATTATGAAACTCTTCAGCTTTTCCCATCCCATCTAGGGCAAAAAATAATTTCTGCTGTGCCTCTACGCCTGGATTCAAAACGTGAATGCGTTTAAAGGCAATTTTATCGCCCTGCTTTTTAACCCACTCAGCCAAAATCGGCTCTAAGGCATAACAATGTGGGCAGTAATAAGCAAAAAACTCGATGACCTCAATTTTTTTACTCGCCTCTACCGCTTGTGGTTGACGCAAGGCTTTATATTCCACACCAGCTTCGGGGGCAGCAACACTGGCAAATACCGAATTCGTCAACACGCCTAATCCAGTGCCAGCGAGCATTTGGGTAAACCGTCTTTTACTAATTTGCATATTCTTTATCCGTAAAAATAGTCTTGAAAAGTAGCGCTAGAAAAAGCAGTATAAACGGAAAAGCAAAATTGTGAACAGCACGGCAAACATAGGCGCACGGTTGCAGAGCGCGAGCTTAGTGTCGGGCTAACGCAGACCTATCCCACTCAGCTTTGACGTTTAACACCAAACCAAGCGCCATACGCCGGCAAGACCAATTGACTGCCGTCTTTCTGTCCAGCCAAACCATGACCAGAAAGCGCAATCGCATCTTGTACTTGCGGCCACTCCACCGTAATTGCCTCACCACTCAAATTAAACGCCACGTACATACTTGGTGCGCCAGGTAAATCACGGCTCAGCCCCAACACGGGTTCAGGCAAATCGTAAAAGGAAATATCCCCGCGCAATAATTGCGGGATGCTTTTTCTCCAACGTAAAACTCGGCGGGCAAAATGCAAAGGCGATTCTGGATTCTTTTCCTGCTCACTCACAGCCAAGGCAAAATGCTCAGAGGGCACAGGCAACCAAGGCTTCTCGTTAGAAAATCCGGCATAAGCGGCGTCACCATCCCATGGTAGCGGTGTGCGACAGCCATCACGTCCTTTTGATTCTGGCCAAAAATTAATTCCGACCGGATCTCGCAAATCTTCATAGGCGACTTCGGCTTCGGTCAATCCTAACTCATCTCCCTGATACAAGCATGGCGTGCCTTTTAGCGCGAGTTGCAAAGTTAAAATCATCTTGGCAAATTCTGCGCTAGCAGCTTGACCGCCCCAACGCGTCATAACTCGTGCCACATCATGATTGCCAACCGACCAAGAAGCACCACCCTCTTTCACTCTAGCCTCAAAAGCCTCGACTTGACGACGGATGTGAGCAGCCGAATACTCGGTAGTCAGCAAATTAAAACTATATGCCATGTGCAGTCGCTTACCACCTTCTGTGTATTGCGCCATGACTTCCAAGGCATCATCGGCACCAATTTCACCTATAGAAATAGCCTGATACTCGTCGAGCAAACATCTTACTTTTTCGAGAAAGGCTAAGTTCTCAGGTCGAGAATTATCATAAATATGCGCCTGCATGCCGTAGGGATTTGAAGCGGCTACATTCACCGTATTTTGTTTCGCCGCAACCGGATTATGTCGCAATTGCTGATCATGAAAATGGTAGATACAGGCATCCATACGGAAACCATCTACGCCACGCTCTAACCAAAATCGCATATTTTCCAGATGCGCTTTTTGCACTTCAGGATGATGAAAATTCATATCCGGCTGGCTGGTGAGAAAATTATGCAAATAGTATTGGCATCGACGCGTATCCCATTGCCAAGCAGATCCGCCAAAAATCGATAACCAGTTATTCGGGGGAGTTCCGTCTGGATTAGGATCTGCCCAGACATACCAATCAGATTTTGGGTTTGTGCTGCTATCGCGACTACGGCGACTTTCAACAAACCAAGGGTGCGACTCTGCGGTATGCGACAAAACCTGATCTATGATGATCTTCAAACCGAGCTCATGGGCACGTTCGATCAGAGTATCAAAATCAGCAAGCGTACCGAACAAAGGATCGACATCGCAATAATCAGCGACATCGTAACCAAAGTCCTTCATGGGCGAGGTAAAGAAAGGAGAAATCCATACAATGTCGACACCAAGACTAGCGATGTATTCTAGTTTTTCCGTGATACCCGGAAGATCACCAATACCATCACCATTACTGTCTTTAAAACTACGTGGATAGACTTGATAAATGACAGCTTCACGCCACCAATCAGGATTATGCAGAACTGTTTTTTTCATCTTTTATCACGCTTAGATTCGGTACACGATAGACCCGTATAGACCTGTAGAAAGCGACTTCGTTCAATATTGGAAAAAAGTGAGAAGAGAAATTGGAGGACAAAAAAAGCCCCTCACTTACTCTCGTAAGGAGGGAGCCGAAACTCATCACCGAGCTGATTACCCCTCCGATGTGAGCAAGAAATCCAATACAAAACGTATCAACCACTGATATCAACAATTACTCCAACTCATCGCTTTTGGTGGGCTACCTATTTCCCTCTTTCGGCGAGAAAAACACGGGATTTATTCATAACAAGCGTAGATTAAATCGAACTCGTGCTTCCATATTTACCTTATCACTCAATGCCTCAGAAATCAATTACCAAATTAGTTAATTCACAAATTGTTTCACTTTGCCTTCACTTTAGGTCTGAGCATTCATTAGTTTGAGCGCGAATTCAGCTTGAATTCAACGTGCCAAGTTCAAAGTCTGCCTTGCTGCTAAGTGCTGCTCAACGCCAGCAACTTGCATAGACAACTTTTGATCGGACTCATTTTCTATAATGATTGCATTGGCCTTCACCGCTACTTTTAATAAAGCGCCACGGAAAGTAATACGGAAGGAATAGCCTTGCCATTGCTTAGGTAAACTCGGATTCAAATGCAATACGCCCTGCTGCACACGCACGCCACCAAAGCCTTCTACCACCGACATCCAAGTTCCGGCCATCGAGGTAATGTGCAAACCATCATCCGTATCATGGTTGTAATCATCAAGATCCAAACGTGCGGTACGCAAATAGAATTTGTACGCCAAATCTTCATAACCGAGCGACGACGCCAAGATAGAATGTATGCAGGGCGACAGCGACGATTCATGCACGGTCAGCGGCTCGTAGAAATCAAAATTCTTCTTCAATGTCGCTTTATCGTAGTTCGCTTCAAAGTTATAAATCCCCTGTAAGACATCAGCCTGCTTGATGTAGCAAGAACGCAAAATTCTGTCCCAAGACCAGTGTTTATGAATAGGATATTCGCCTTTAGGGATCGCTGTCATGGGTAGCAATTCCTTATCCATAAAACCGTCATGTTGGATAAATACACCCGTTGCTTCATCTATAGGCAACACAATTTTTGCTGCCACATCAGCCCAGATTGTCTCTTCATCTTCGTGAGCACCTAACTGTGTTTTGGCGACAATCTCAGCATACCGTTGTGGATCATTTACTTTAACTTGCGCCAAAGATTCACGCGTGTAATTCAAAGTCCACTGCGCCAATAAATTGGTGTACCAATTGTTATTGACATTATTTTCGTATTCATTCGGTCCCGTCACGCCCAGCATGATGTAGCCATTACGACGATCTGACCATTGGACACGTTGACGCCAAAAACGAGAAATTGCGATCAAGACTTCTAAGCCGTATTCCGCCAAGTAGCCAACATCACCCGTGTGATTAATGTAGTTGTAAATTGCAAAACTCATCGCGCCATTGCGGTGAATTTCTTCAAACGTAATTTCCCATTCGTTATGACATTCTTCGCCATTGATGGTCACCATAGGGTACAAAGCGGCGCCATGTTTAAAACCCAGCTTAGCTGCATTTTCAATGGCGCGACCGAGATGCTTGTAGCGGTACACGAGTAATTGACGGGCTACTTTGGGATCGGCCGTTTTCAGATAAAACGGTAAGCAATACGCTTCTGTATCCCAATAAGTCACACCGCCATATTTCTCACCAGTGAAGCCTTTCGGCCCGATATTTAAGCGCTCATCTTCGCCAGTGTAAGTTTGATTCATTTGCAAAATATTGAAGCGTATCGCTTGCTGTGCAGCGACATCACCTTCTATGGTGATATCGCATTCCGCCCATTTCTTCGCCCACGCTGCGCGCTGCTCGGTCAACATCGCGGCAAAACCTTTTGCGTATGCGGCAGCCACACTTGCTTCTGCAACCCCTTGGATGTTGGCTTTATCTGCATACAAGGACGAAATCACCGCAACATATTTGATCAAGCTGACTGTCTGATTTTCTACTATCGTAAGGTTGACGGTATTTCCGACTAACTTATCTTGTGAAAATGGCGCGATAGTATAGAGCGCATCATCACCGTCATATTCCATCCCTAACTTAAACGCACAAGCGACATGAAACGCAGTCTTCTTGGTTTCGCCGGTAATGCTTGCCGTACCCTGCGCAGCATTACGTGAAATTTCTGTCCAAAACTGCTCATCGTAATTTGAATCTTGATTCACTACATTCAAATCAAGCAAAGGCGTAAACCTAAGTTTGCCACTAAAGTTCAAAGCTTTGACCGAATAACGAATCACTGCATTGTCGGTATCAACTATGCTGATAAAGCGCGTGGATTGCACTTCGATTTGTTTTCCCGATGAGAGCGTAGCCACGAAACTACGTTGCAAGATACCTTCTTGCATATTGAGCACACGCTTAAAATTCGTGACGTTAGCAGTTGCCAGATCGAGTTCTTCGCCATCGACATTGACATGAATACCTATCCAATTGGTCGCATTGAGTACCTTAGCAAAATATTCGGGATAACCATTTTTCCACCAGCCGACGCGCGTTTTATCTGGATAATAAACGCCCGCTACATAGCTACCCCGCAGCGTACTTCCGCTATATTTTTCTTCAAAATTCGCCCGCTGTCCCATCTTGCCGTTACCGATAGAAAAGATGCTTTCGGAGATACGATTCAAAGCAGGATCAAAGCTTTCTTCGATAATATTCCACGGGTCTTTTTTGATGTAGTCTCTCATTGCAGTTTCGTCCGTCTTTGATTTATTTCGTTTACTATTTTTTGAATTAGGCAAAGCGCGCCAATACATCTGCGATTCCAAAACCGGCAAAATTCGGCAGCACAAAATGCGCCTGATCCAACACCGCTGCGCTTCCGATACCCACTACTTTCATTCCCGCATTCCGCGCCGCCTGCACCCCTGCCACTGCATCTTCAAACACAATGCAATTACTGGCAGGAACCGCTAATTCTTCCGCCGCTTTTAAAAACACTTCAGGATCGGGTTTGGCCTTGCTCACTTTATTACCATCGACAATCGCGTCAAACTGATCTAGCAACTGTATGCGTTCCAAGATCAAAACCGCATTTTTACTCGCCGATCCCAGCGCCACTTTGATACCCTGTGCACGTACCGAACGCAAAAATTCCGCTGCACCTGGCAAGATTTCTTCTGGTCCGATTTGCTGTATGTATTCCAAATACCAGCCATTTTTTTGCACTAAAGCTGCATCAAACTCAACTTCGTCCAACTGCTTATTACCAAGACGCAAAATCAATCTCAAAGATTCAATCCGACTCACACCTTTGAGCTGTTCATTATCGTGTTCCGTAAAATCAAAATCCAAACTATTCGCCAAACGCTTCCAAGCCAGATAGTGATACTTCGCGGTATCTACGATCACACCATCTAAGTCAAAAATACAGGCTGGTTTCATAGACTTACTCATATTTTGGAAAATTAAAAAGCGCTGAACGAATAATTTTTAACATTTAAGGCTCAAATTCAAAGCGCTTTGGATTAATTTTTAGTTTAATTCAAAGCGCTTTGAAAAGTAAAGGAAAAAACGCTGACTTTTGTTGTTTTGTGGAATTGGCGAATCAACTATTTAGGTGTCTAGCGACATCTATTATTACTGGAAACATTACCAAATAATAAAAACACCAACTATCCGAAGCCATAATCTTCTTAGAATCTGCTATCAATCAGCATCATTCAATGTAATTACTAAATTTACACCTTTAAATAATATTAGCTATCCATAAGACTTATATTTTCAACCCTTTGATCTCAAGCACTAGCTATTTCTCAACTTTTATCCTGTTACCGCACACAGCCAACTTCGCGACCTTGCTTGTCATGATTAATAATAATCAGCATCTTAGGTACTATAATTCGGCTCAACTCTCCTCAACAAAATAAGCAATTATGATCGACGCATTAATTTCAGGTCGCCTGTATGGCATCGCGGAACAAAGAACTGGCCACGGGAACTCGAACTACGTGACTTGTAAAGTCAAAGCAATGACTGATGATGGTGACGGCATTATTTGTAATGTGATCGCTTTTAACGATGTCGTGCGTGAGGCTTTATTGAACTTAGAGGATGGTGCCAGTTTGAGTCTATCGGGAGCTTTAACCCCTAAGGTTTGGACCGATAAGCAAGGCATTGCGCGCCCTGCTTTGGATCTGGAGGCGCATAGCATGCTTACATTGACACCGACTGAGAGCAAATAAAAACGGCGGCTTGAAATTCAAGTCGCCGCTTTGTACTTTATGGTGCGTTTTTACCCTAAAGTAAGCTTACTGATCACTTACTCATCACTTACTCATTGCTCACTAAGCGACCATCCACCAATCGCACGCGATCACCTGAGCGCCAATCTGGTCGGCTGCTTGGTTTGAAAGTTCGAGTTTCACCGTTTTCCATTTTTACTGTCACTTCATGGACTGTATGCGAATTGCGGCTTTTTTCAATTTCATTGCCTACGTAACTACCGCCAACTGCGCCTGCTACGGTAGCGATTTTCCGACCATTGCCACCGCCCACTTGATTACCGATTACGCCACCTAAAACTGCACCAGCCACTGCGCCGACGCCACTACCTTTTTCTGCTTTTTGCTCGTAACTACGAACCGATGTGACCACGCCACATGATTGGCAGACTGCCTTTTCTGTAGTCTGTGCCGAATTTAATTTTTCTTTATCACTGTCTCTCCCACTATCTTTGAAACTATCCCGCGCACTACTATGTTCGGTAGTTTTTGACGTAGCGTTTTTTGCTAGCTCTTTACTGTTAGCTTTAGTAGAACTGCTGCTTTCAATTAGCGCTGTGCTTGCATTGGGTTTATCTGCTTTCGACTCGCCATTTGAATTGGGCAGCATGCCAGTCATAGCGGCAACCCCGACTAGACTAACTAAAATAACGGAACCAGCTGCGATTGCAATCAAAGGATGTAGTGATTTTTTTGTTGTATTAGTCATGATGTAATACTCCTCTGAATGAGATATTTGTAACAACGAGGATGATAGCGTAATGGTTGACTCTCTGTGCAACACACCACTTTTACTATCTTCACAAAACTAATCCAAAGCCCATATCAAATGGGCGTCTAAGTGCAATCTGGCATAACTCGCGAGAGCATCGATCTGCGCCGCATCGGCTGCCATCGCAGCGTCTAAAGCGGTCTTTCTGGCATTGAGAGCATCCCCGATTGCCAGCTCGCCTAATTTGTAGGCAGTTTGCATTAACTGTGCTTGCTCTTGACTCTGTTGTCGCAAACTTTGCAAAGTTTGCCAATTAGCATAATGGCGCTGATTATCTGCAATCGCTTTTTGCGCTGCTAAAGTGACTTTCATCTGCACTTGCTGTAATTTTTCATTTGCCATTTTGGCGCGTAATTGAGCCGAACCACGTTCTAAGCTGCGTGCTTCACCAGGAAAAGGTATGGAGATACTAAAGCCAAAAATCTTCTCTTGACCGTTACGTTCACGACTTGAACGTATGCCAAGGGTCGGGTCTGGGACTTTGTCGCTTTCCACGCGAGCGGCTTGCAAACTCATGTAGGCCGCTTCCGCCTGCGCTAGTTCTAATTCATGATTATCATCCATGATCTTGTGCATCCAAACATCCCCACTCCACGTATTTAACTGAGGCTGAGGTAACACTATTGTTTCAGGCAAAGGCAAACCCGGATAGTTCGCCTTCAATATCTGTAATGCTAGCTCTTCGCGCTGTTCGGCCTGCTGAAGCAAAGAGCGAACACGCTGTAACTCAGTCTGAGCAGACAGTTGTTCGTAACGCGCTGCATCACCTGCTTTTACTCGCTTCTCGGCAATCGCATTCAGTTGCTCAGTCAATTCAACTTGCTGGCGTAGCAGGTTCACCGCCGCTCGCTCCTTGACCGCATCAAACCATTCTTTCATCAAGCTACGGCTAGTCTCGTGCCACACATCCGCATAACCAGACTGAGCCACTTCTACACCTTTGGCACCCAAGGCTCTATCTTTTTCCGCCTTACCGAACCAACGAACGGGGCGTTCCAAATTGAACTCTTGTTCTTGATAACGTTCGCCAAGTTGATCGCTACGACGGTTGAGGCCGATACGGGCAGTCCATTCATAGTACCCTGCATCCAAACGTTTTTGCTGATTGCCCGCCAAATCAAGACCGATTTTTGCGGAACGTAATTGAGGTAAATTTTCAAAAACTTTTCTAACCGCGGCTTCGTTAGGTAAAACAGAAAATGCGCTTTCTTGCGCCAACACAGCATAAGGAGCAAACAATAAAGCCGCGCTGGCCGCTATACGAGTCACGACACTAGTTAGGATACTACGCGCGTTTTTTGCTGTAGGCTTAAGCATCAAAATCTCCCAAAATGACTGACAGGCGTGATCCAATAGGCGACGCCACTATTTCTAATAATTTCACCTAATGCTTCCAACAATAAAAGCAGATTTTGTTGATCGCCAACGACCAAAATCAACTTGCGTTTGCAGCGTCCTTGTACTTTTTCCATAGCAGAACTTAAGGCAGCGCCCTGCCCCATGCCCTGTGCATCGATCATGGAAAAGCCGCTTGCCCACTGGGGATTGAGTAACAAAAAATCCGAAACTTCATCAACCAATGCGACTGGCATGGCTAAAGTCAACATGCTGTCGTAATTAAGTAATTCGCTCATGCCTGTGCCTCATTTTGTTTTTCATTTTGTTCTTTGCTTAGTTCTTTGTTTAGTTGAAGAGTCGATTCATTCATAGCGACACCAAAACGCTGAAACAAAATCGGCAACAAGATCAAAGTTAAAGCGGTAGCAGATAAGAGTCCGCCGATCACGACGATTGCTAGTGGACGTTGAATTTCCGATCCGGGCCCGGTTGCCAGTAGCAGAGGAATCAAGCCAAATGCAGTAATACTAGCCGTCATCATGACAGGCCGAAAACGTCGTAATGCACCGATCGATACAACTTCGTCGAGGGCGACACCACGCGCCACCATCTGATTAAAATAAGTAATCATCACCAAGCCATTCAATACCGCAATCCCCATCAAAGCAATAAATCCTACTGAGGCGGGAACAGATAAATATTCTCCGGTCACGGCCAGTGCAATCACCCCACCAACCATGGCAAAAGGAATATTGACGAAGACCAAAACCGACTGACGCACGCTACCTAAAGTGGCGAATAGGAGAAAGAAAATCAATGCCAATGAAATCGGCACCACCACGCCCAAACGCGCCGCAGCCCGTTGTTGATTCTCAAATTGTCCGCCCCAAGTTAAGCGATATCCCTCGGGCAGTTGCACTTGTGCTGCCACTTTCACTTTGGCTTCGTCAACAAAACCAACCAAATCACGACCGCGCACATTGGCACGCACCACCACCAAGCGCGAAGAATTTTCTCGTTCCACCTTGACTGGGCCATCCACCATTTTTAACTCTGCAACCTGACTTAAGGCGATAGAAGTGCCATCGGCGATAGGCAAACGAATTTGTTGAAATAGTTCCGCCGACATTTGCAGATAATCGCTACCTCGCAATAGCAATGGAATACGATGCCCATCTTGAATCACGATACCGGTTTGGCGTCCCTCCACCATCGTACGTAAATCGTTTTGAATTTGATCCACACTTAATCCCAGACGGCCGGCGGCTTCTTGATTAATATCGACTTGCAGATACTGTACGCCTGCATTTTTCACCGTCAATACGTCTTCGCTACCTGAGATGCCTTCTACCGTCTTGACGATTTTTTCTGCCAATTCGCTCAATACTTGATTATTAGGACCAAACACTTTGATCGCTAAATCGCCACGCACACCAGACAACATTTCTGAAGTACGCATTTCTATGGGCTGAGTAAAACTAAAATTCATACCAGGAAATTCGTGAGTTACTTTACGTAGTTTATCGACAATGGCTTCTTTACTTGCAGCCTGCCATTGCTCCTTCGGTTTTAATACCAAGAACGTATCAGTCTCATTCAAACCCATGGGATCGAGTCCAAGTTCATCTGAACCAGCGCGAGCCACGACACTGCGCACCTCAGGTACCGTTTCTAAAATACGACGCTGTACCGCCATATCTAATTTGGCCGACTCTTGCAAATTAATGGAAGGCAGTTTTTCAATTTGCATGATGATGTCGCCCTCGTCCAAACTAGGCATAAATGATTTTCCTATGAAAGGAAAAATCATGATCGTAACCAGTAAAGTAGCGACCGAAGCGATCATCACTTTTTTTGCATTCGCCAAAGCGAGCGTCAAAACGCGCTTATAAGTTGCTTCTAATTTGCGCACTAACCAAGGCGTGTCGCCATGATGCGCATGCATTAAGAACGATGCCAACACGGGAATCACCGTCAAAGACAGCAATAAAGAAGCGGCGAGCGCAAACGTAATAGTTAAAGCGACTGGGGCAAATAATTTTCCCTCCAATCCTTGCAAGGAAAGTAGAGGCAAGAACACGATCATGATCACTAACATACCCGCCGTCACAGGCACCGCCACCTCACGTACTGCACGATAAATAATGTGCAGCTGTGAGAAGTTAGGTCTTTCTTTATCAGCGCTATGCGCTTCGATGTTTTCGACCACCACCACTGCCGCATCCACCAGCATACCAATCGCAATCGCCAAACCGCCTAAAGACATCAAGTTGGCGGTTAAACCAAAGCTATTCATCAACACAAAAGTACCAAGCGAAGCCAGCGGCAAAATGCAAGCAACAACTAAAGCCGAGCGCACATTACCAAGAAATAAGTAGAGCAAGATCACCACCAAAATCGTGGCTTCGGCTAAGGCCTTAATCACCGTGCTCACAGCACGTTCGACCAAATTGCCGCGATCATAGAAAGTCTTAATGCTAGTCCCTTTGGGCAAAGATTTTTCTATCAGCTGTAGACGTTCATTGACTTGTTCAACCACCTTTTGTGCATTGGCACCGCGCATACTCAGGATCAGACCTTCTACCGCTTCGTTATTGCCATCTTTAGTCACCATGCCATAACGCGTCATCTGTCCAATCCGCACATTGGCCACGTCGCCAATACGAATTGCCTGCCCATCTCTATGCTGTATCGCAGTTGCCTTAACATCTTCCAAGCTGCGTATGCTGCCATCACTGCGCACTAACAGTGATTCTTCACCACTGTTTAAACGCCCAGCACCATCATTCCGATTATTTGCTTCTAAGGCATCCTGCAACTGTTGCAAAGACACTTTGCGGGCAGCTAGAGCAACGGGGTCGGGTATCACCTCGAAACTTTTTACCAAACCACCCAAGGTATTTACATCAGCCACGCCAGTGATATTGCGCAATTGAGGACGAATAGTCCAATCCAATAAAGTGCGTTTTTCCATCAAACTGAGTGGCCCTTCTATGGTGAACATAAAGATTTCACCCAAAGGAGTCGTCACTGGCGCCATGCCACCGCTCACCGAGGCAGGCAAATCTTTCATCACACTGCTCAGTCGCTCCCCGACTTGTTGGCGCGCCCAATACACGTCGGTACCATCTTGAAAATCCAAGGTAATATCAGCGATCGCATATTTCGACTGAGAGCGCAAAATAACTTGATGGGGAATACCGAGTAACTCTTGTTCTATAGGTGCGACGATACGGGCTTCTACTTCTTCCGGTGTCATGCCCGGCGCCTTCATAATCAACTTCACCTGAGTGCTCGACACATCAGGAAACGCATCAATCGGTAATTGTCGAAATGCATAAAAACCCGCACCAACCAATATCGCGGTCAGCACCAATGCCAGCAAACGCTGCGCCAATGAAAAAGCTATCAGACGGGCTAACATTATTTCTTCTCGCTGGTAGTTTTGCTACTGGCCGTGCTATTGGCAGCGCTACTGCCCGCACTGCTGGCAGCCGCTGGCGGCGCTATCGCTGGCGCATCTTCTGCACCAAGTCCTAGCCAAGCACCTTTCAGTGAAACAATACCTTGGGTAGCGACTTGAGGACTTTTACCCAAATTGCCGATAACCCAAATTTTATCGGGCGAACCGCTCACCACTTTGACTTTAACCGCTTCAAAGCCGTCGCTATTACGAACGAATACGTACTGCTGACTGGCACTTCGGATGACCGCTGTAGCAGGCACACCATAGCTATCTTTGACATGCTGACTACCAATATGGGTCGCTTCGACAAATTGATTTAAACGAATACATCCATCATGCTGCAACTCTTGCGCACGCACTAACACGCTTTGATTGCTGCTATCGAGTTGCGGCGAAATCGCCATCACTTTAGCCATGCCACAATTTTTTATCTGCAATAACTCACCAACACGTATTTGCTCTAGCTGATTGCGACTCGCCAGAAAATCTATCCAAAATGGCGCATTGCCCGCAATTTTTGCAATCGGCATCCCTGCTTCTATTCTTTGCCCCAACTGCGACGGTAGATCAAGCACCGCACCACTGCTCTTAGCAACTATCGTTAAATTAGGTGACAAAGATTTTGTTTTCAACATACTCTTTAAGTTCGCATCAGACATGCCCGCCGCACGCAAAGTTTGCTGGCGTTCCGTCATCGCGACCTCCGCATGGATTGCTTGGGCGCGACTATCTTGTACTCGACTCTGCGCAATAATGCCCTCTTTAAAAAGCGCGTCATCTCTGGCCAATTTTTCTTGGGCTAACTGATGTTGTGTCGCTAGCTGCAAATACTCTCTCTGCATTTCCAATATTTGCGGACTAAACAAAGTAACAATAGCGCTACCTGCTTTCACGTTTTGTAGAGGACTAACATGTATGGCCTGTACCGTACCTGCGACTAGCGCGCTCAACAATTGCGTCGCACTTGGCGAACCAACTACGGTGCCCGATAAACGTAGTCCTTGGTCAGATACCACACTGGCCGCCGAGCTAGCTTTCGATGATTGAGCAGCTGGACTCGTCACTGCCAAAACCGCCGCTTCAGTTTTAATCCCAGAACGGGTAATCTGCTGCGGGCTCATCGCGATTTGCGTCTCATTTTGCGCCACAGCGGGATAGCTCAGAGCGATCATACTGACAGACGAGACAAGGGAAATTCGCTTGATATGTTGTTGAATGCTTAAAAATATTGGCATGATTGGCTAGTAAGTAGGCTATAAGTTGGCTAATAAGTAAGCGAGTTAAAAAGGGAGAATGAGTTCATATTAAAGCCAAGTTCTTAAGGACTTCTTAACAAGTCACAATTAAAATTACAAAATCAGTGCAGAAAACGCACGCAGCAAGTCTCAGACAAACGCCGGACAGGAGTAGCATTTTGCGCATACTATTAGTTGAAGACGATCCACAATTAGGGCGTGCTACGCAGCTAGGATTAGATCAATCTGGCTACGCAGTTGATTGGGTACAAACCGCTGAAGCAGCACTCACCTCAATTAAATTGCACGACTATCAATGTCTGTTATTAGATTTGGGATTACCGCAACAAGATGGCATGAGCTTGTTGGCGCAATTACGTCGCAATGGGTTTAATGAATCTATCCTGATCGTCACGGCTCGTGATCAGATCAAAGATAAAGTGGCTGGCCTAGACGCTGGGGCCGATGATTTTATTATTAAGCCTTTTGACTTAGACGAATTAGCCGCTCGTATCCGTTCTGTCAGACGTCGTTTAGCGGGACGCAGTAGCGCCTTACTCAAGCATCGCGACATTATTTTGGATGCCGCGGCACGCCAAGTGAGTTTGCACGGTGAGACCATCAGTTTAACCAGTCGAGAATTTAATATTCTGCAGTTTTTATTAGAGCACTTAGGACAAATCGTTAGCAAAGACCAGCTCGAACAAGCGCTATATAGTTGGGGTGACGAGATCGAAAGTAATACGATACAAGTTCACATTCATCATCTCAGAAAAAAATTAGGCAAAGACCTGATCCGTACGCTGCACGCAGTGGGTTATGTCATCGATAAAGAAATTGACTAAGAAATTGACAAAAATATCGCCAAAGAAATCACCAATTAACATGACGCAATTGAAATCCCAAACCGCTACCATAAGCGCCGCACATGCTGGCCTTGTCGGTAAAAAAACTGCTCAGCGGTGGTCATTACGTCGCTCCTTAATTGCTATGTTATTGACGATTACCTTATCAATTTGGGGCTTTAGCGGTATTGTTGTTTATATCGAAGCGGATCAAGAAAGCAAGGAATTATTTGATCAATCGTTAGCAGAAACAGCGCATCTATTATTGACACTGGCCGATCATGAAGTCAGCGATAAACCCACTTTAGAACACCCCTTAAGCGAAACCAATGTAGAGAAACACAATCAATATTTATTACTGCAAATCTGGGATGCCAGCGGTAAGCTAATGTATAAAAATCAGGCCGCACCTCTGTCTGCTATCTCAACCGAAAAGCATTCAGGCTTTGGCTGGACCCAATTAGAAGGACAAGCTTGGCGCACTTATTCGATCTGGAATAATTCACATCAACTACAAATACAAGTCGCAGAACCCACCAGTCATCGCAAAGATATCAGTGGCCGCTTTGCCTACAAATTGCTGCTATTCGCCTTGCTCGTGCTGCCACTCATGACGGCTGGGATCTGGTTAACGATTAATCGTTTATTTCGCGCATTACAAGACTCAGCCGATCAGGTGGCAAAACGTACGCCTAACGATTTGGAAAAAGTGGTGCTGACTGGCGCCCCCACTGAACTACACTCTTTACTCACGGCGATTAATCATTTGTTCGAACGGGTTAGCCATGCCATGGATCAAGAGCAGCGCTTCACCGCCAATGCCTCGCATGAGTTACGGACTCCATTAGCCGCCATTAAGGCTAATCTTCAAGTAATTCAAAGAGCACGCAACGATGCCGAGCGTCAGGAGGCGATAGATGGGCTATTAATTAGCGTGGATCGCGCTACCCGTTTAGTAGAGCAACTCATGGTCTTGTCGCGATTAGATCCTCAACATGGTTTAGATCCCGCTTTACGGCTGGTCGATTTAGCAGATTATCTGGAAAAGCAATTACCAGAATGGCAGCAATTAGCAGCTAAGCATGGCATGATTTTCCACACGCAACTTGCCTCAGCACCATGCATGATTAACCCCGATAGTCTGCAAATTTTGCTACGAAATTTACTGGACAACGCGCTACGTTATACGCCCGCGAACGGTGAAATTTTACTGAGCTGCGGCACGCAAGAAGGATCTACTTACTTACAAATCAGCGATACGGGGCCGGGGATACCACCCGCCATGTACGACAAAGTCTTAGAACGTTTTTTCCGCTTAGCAAATGCGAACGCCTCAGGCAGTGGCTTGGGTTTATCTATAGTCAAAAACATCGCAGTAAATCATGCGGCACGATTGGAATTGGGACCGGGATTACATGGTATGGGTTTAAGCGTCAGCTTGTATTTTCCACCTGTACAGTAGCCACTGCTTATTATCCATTCACTAGCAAGTCTAGACCGCAGGCAAGTAAGCGACAGTTGATAAAGCTTTTCATAAGTCTGATAATGCGATAACTCTTGACGGCATCCAATATGAAATCGAAAAAGTCTCTCACACCCGACTACCTAGCTTTAGAAAATCAGTTTTGCTTCGCGCTTTATTCAAGCTCGCTGGCAATGACAAAAACCTATAAGCCTTTACTCGATCAGCTTGGCCTGACTTATCCGCAATATCTGGTGATGTTGGTCTTATGGAAGCAAGACCAACTTTTAGTCAAAGAAATTGGAGAATTGCTATTTCTCGACTCGGGCACGCTTACGCCACTCTTAAAGAGACTAGAAGTGGCAGGACTTTTAAAACGTGTCAGAGATAGCGAAGATGAACGTCAGGTAAGAATTACCCTAACTACGTCTGGCCAAGCTTTACGCAAAACCGCAGAAGCAATTCCCGCGCAAATCCTGTGTGCTAGCGGGCTTAGTACCGACAATTTAAGTCAACTACGTGGTGAATTACAACAACTACGCAACGAATTAAATCGTCATTTGGCACAGTCATAATCGCTGCTGCAGAGACTTATTTTTAAATCTCCCCTCACAAAACGTCGAACAAATTCTTCACGACATCAGTACAACATAAGCACAACATAAGCACGGTATAAAAAATCTATCAAAGCGATAGGAATTATTTTTTAAAATTAGATTGCACACAATTTAATTGCGCGATATCATTCTACCCAAGCTGCAAACTTAAAAGCGTAAAACGAAGTGCAGCGATCCAGAACAAGATTTTCCCCAGCTTTTCAACTTAGCTTTTACTTTAGTTTTTATCTTATTGTTTACCTACACAGGAGTTTATTATGCAAGTTCTCTACACAGCACGCGCTACAGCAACTGGCGGCCGCGATGGTCGCGCCGTCTCTGACGATCAACGCTTAAGCGTTAGCCTCAGCACGCCCAAAGAATTAGGTGGTGCCGGTGGCGAAGGTAGTAATCCAGAACAATTATTCGCTGCAGGTTATTCCGCTTGTTTCATCGGCGCATTAAAGTTTGTCGCCGCTGCCGCTAAACAAAGCCTGCCTGCTGATGCCAGTATCAAAGGTGAAGTAGGTATCGGCCCCAATGGCAAAGGTGGATTTGGTTTGCAAGTCGCATTGAATATTTCTTTGCCAGGTCTGGAACGCAGTGTGGCGGAAGCTCTAGTCGCAAAAGCACACGAAGTCTGCCCATATTCCAACGCAACACGTGGCAATATCGACGTACAACTCAATTTAGTCTGATCTTAGTTTGGCGTATTAAATACAACTTACTTAGACTATTTGCGACGACTGCAAACAAAAAAAGGCACGCAATCAAACCAGTTTGATTGCATGCCTAACCGGTAAGATCATCCGGGTAAGCGCTCCCAGAAAAAATCTAGGAAGCGCCGAGAGAAAACACTAATCAAAACTACATTACAGATTAGAAGCTGTACTGCACGCCAACGGAGAAATTATTCACCGTGTCTTTGTCACCGCCCAATTTCACACGACGTGATTCAAACTCACCGCGCAGCGCGATATCTTTGCTGACTTTGTAAGTAAGACCCAAGCCCAGTACAGGCTGAGTTGATGTTGTGTCTTGGGAAAAGTGTGCCCAACCTGGTACTACAGAATTCGCATCCGCTTTCACTCGTGTCAAACCTAATTTAGCAAAACCACCAAATTGCTCGGTGAAATCATGCTTAGCTACACCTGCGATTTCAAAACCTGTACCTTTAACTTCAGCACTGGCACTCACTTGTCCAACAGTCCCGTTAGCATTGATTTTTCCTAAAGAAAAATAACTCGCTTCTACTGCAAAATTCTTATCGATATTGTAGCCACCGAATAATTTGTAGCCTGTCGATGTGGTGTCGCATTTGGTGGTTCCTTTGCAGTCGTCATTCCATTTTGCCTGACCTGCAGTTGCACCTACATAGACTTGTGCGGAAGCGCTAGCGCCTATCATTAAACCCGCCACTGCCAAGACTGATACCAACCAATTTTTCTTCAACATAATGACCTCAATAAATGTAAATACTTGAAATTCCAACTTCTAAAGAGCGCAACGCAGCGTTCAAGTTCGACATGCGTCTTCTGTCTGCACCTCAGCACAAGTATTATTACCTGCGGGTCTGTCGGTACAACATGGAGCGAAGACTAACGAGCCACGCAAAGACGGGCAAAAAGCTTTACGCAGGTCTTTTTAAGTACCCCGACTGGTATTACGACTCAGTACCTTTCAAGAATTTCAAGCATCAAGTCAACCAAAAGATTTTCCTCTATGTAGTAAAAAACTTTCTAACTGCAGGCATTCAATCGTCGCAGAATAATTTCCAGCTAAAATGGCGTTATGTAGTGTTCGCATTTATCGCTAGTCACAATTATCTCTATTCGCTCTCCTGTCTCGCAGAGGAATATCGAAAAAAGTATTAATCAAAACAGCGATTGATTCTGAATCAATTCAAAACCAATTCAAAATTAGCTGAGGTTTTTTTATGCATGAAGCAAGCAAAGCACTGTCTCGTCGCTTACACGACAATCGTTTTAGTACCCGCTACTTTGTCGGAAATGGAATTGATATCGGATGTGGGCCAGATCCAATTAGTCAATACGCAGAACAATTTCCCTTAATGCGTCAGGTAAAAAATTGGGATATGCCAGATGGGGATGCGCAATACCTCGCTAACGCTGCTGATGCTAGCTTCGATTTCGTACATTCCAGCCATTGTCTAGAACATATGCATGATCCAAAAATTGCTTTATCAAATTGGCTACGGGTACTCAAATCTAATGGCCATATGGTAATTACTATCCCAGACGAAGATCTATATGAACAAGGTGTTTTTCCATCCAGCTTTAATCATGATCACAAATGGACTTTTACATTGCACAAGAAAAAAAGTTGGTCACCTAAATCTATTAATTTGTTCGACTTACTCGCCGAATTTACTGATCAAATTCAAATTTTAAAAGTAGAACTACTAGACGCGAATTATCGCTATCGTTTAGGCAGGTTTGACCAAACTTTAACTCCTGTTGCTGAGGCGGGTATAGAATGCATACTACGAAAATTACCCGACGCCGAAAAAGTAGCAATGGGTCGCTACACCAGCACTCGACCAACTCTGGCTAAATAAATTTTAGATGATTCTGAAACGAGTCTGAAACATCGCTCAAACCATTCAACACTAGCATCACAGATCGATATGAAAATTCACGGCGACTGGGAAATTACTGTCATACGCCAAATTCTGGTGCGCAGCACTGCCGGTATTTTTAATGAAGAAGGTACCTTAGCGGTATTCAAAGAGACTCAGGAAAAAGCACCTACACTTTTACCATGGGCGGGACTCACCAACGCGGAAAATTGGGAAATGTCGGGAGCAAATAGCTTGCAAATGATACGTGGTATGCGTATCTGGGCTTTTGAAAACAATTGTGTTTGTCTAGCATTAGTGCTCTCTAACAGCCTAAAGCAAAAGATTCATCAACAACAGACTAACGGGATCAATGATCCTCGTATTGCTTACTTCAGCAAACTGAAAGATGCCTGTGCATGGTTGAGTGAGCGCGGCTTTCCTATCACCGAAGATGAATACCCACATCGCGCGTTCTTAGAAAGAACGCGACCAAATAATTCGTAAGCAACTGCTCTGAGAGTTATGCAAATTAAAAGTGATACGAATAAAGAGGCACTTCAATCACTCCAATCAGGCGAATTGCTGCAACATAAAATTCAGGTAATCCGAACAAGCATCATCTCCCTCCGCGGGTGCCCAGCTGCCTCTTTCTGCATCACTGATGGCCACATAAGGTCCTGCTTTCGCTTCAAAGAATACGGAACCTGCTTGCAGTGCGACCATGCTGTGAAATACGCCTACAGGTATAGTGACACCAAAATTCTCAGTGTCTGGCGCTAAACGTACTTTTTGGGTAATCCCCCCATGCTGGTCGAAAATCAATAAACCTATACAGCCTGACAGCACCACGAGGCTTTCCTCTTTTTCTGGGGCCGAATGACAGTGTGGCTGCACATAAGTACCTGGTTCCAAGGCATTTAACAGACGATGACATTGCGCCTCATTATTGGCATGAAAATTCAAATTCTTACGCAAACGTGGATTCGTTTTAGCTTCAGCCGATAAAGCTTGTAAAGTATGTTGACCAATCAGTTGTATCATTTTATGCATTCTTATTTGTATCAGGCGCCGCGTCATGATTTGCAGTATGCGATATCGCTTCCACCGAGATTTGTTGTCTCAATTCGGTATATTTTTTGATGCTGCCACGTGCTTGATCGACTGGGTATTTTTGCGCGTTTAAGGCAATCTTCTCTTGTGCCGCTGCGATTAAATCAACATTCAAACGATCCGCTAACATCACCAGATAATTTAAAACATCAGCCATCTCATGCCGAACCGCAATCTGGGTCGCATCATTCAATTCGGCTAACTCTCCGTTTTGTAACCATTGAAAAGGCTCTAATAACTCGGCCGCTTCAACTGCCAAAGCACTAGCAAGATTCTTCGGTGTATGAAATTGCTGCCACTCACGCTCGGCGACGAAGCTGCGTAGTTGCTCACGCAAACGCAATAAATCGGAAATCTGATCATGCATAGGAATTAAGATCAAAGAAAATAAAGCTGGATTTTACGTTGATTTGCATCCATCTGGCCGTAAGAACTTGGATATAACGGAATAACAACTGAGCTAGAAATCAACAAAAAACGAGAATATTCAAGTACCATCCAAAAACCTAGTGCAGAGCAGCAAAAATAATCTACAAACCTCGCTATTTCCTTATTCTCAGCTTACAATTTAAAATGTTGCAATGCAAAATCATCGTTCGATGGAGCTATTCTTGGCTTCTCGTCATCGATATTGCCAATACAAATTCACCTGATGTAGACCTATCGCAAAGCGCGCCACAAAACTTGTTTCATACTAAGTTTTTATGCTATCGCCGTCTTATTGATATTTATTTGTTCTTATTTATTCTAATTGTTGATGGAGGAAACCATGATTTACGTAGCAAATCAATTGTTTAAAACTCATCCAGAAGGTATTGAACAACAATTCGCTGCATGCAGCGGTCTGAGTCAATCCATCAGCGAGGAATTTGACCGTGGCACGGAGTTACAAGCGCAAACGCTACAACAAGCCTGCGAAAGTTGGGGGCAATTCTATAGCAGCATCTGGCAAGTGAAAGATCCACAAGAATTTTTTATGCTGCTGTCGAGTCAATTACACGCCAGCGCGGAACAAACTCAACATTACTGGAACGCGCTTCATAGTTTATCGCAGCAAATTCAAGAAAAAATGTTCGCCTTAGAACAGACTTTTTCGCCTATGATAACGGAAACTTTAATAGACATTACGCCTGCTAGCATAGTGTCAGAAAAAGTAATAACAGAGCCAAACGCCGAAAGCAAAGCGAGAAGCATCGCACATAGCAAAGCAAATTCAGCAGCCCCAATATTACCCAAACTTGAATTAAAGCCTGCGTCCACAAAAAAGCCCAAAGCAAAAGTTGATGGCACCAAAATAGCAAGTAAGCTAGCAAGCAAAACCACGCTTACCAGCACACCAAAGACTGCAGAAACTGAAGTAAAAACCGCAGTACAAACTGTAACTAAGGCTACAACTAAGGCCGCAACAAAGACAGTATCGAAAACAGCAACACCTCCAGAAACTACCCCGCAAGGTCAGACAAGTGAAAAAAAACGAAACACTCACAACAGCACAAACAACAGCACAAACAGCAGAAGCAGCAGAAACCAAAATTAACGCAAACAGCGAAGCGACGGTCAAAAAATCCGTGGTCGTCGGCCTCCCCAGCAAGTTAGCAGCGAGGCCTGGCTTCCCTGGCGTAGCCGGTCAACCGGGATACAAGGCAAAAAGTAGCAAGGCCACCGGTGCAAAAAAGCGTGTACGTCAATAGCACCGTGCTCGACCAAAGCTAAGTAGATAAAAAAAGACCCGTGAAATTTCGATTTCCACGGGTCTTTTTGGTTAGATCAATCGACTACGACCAACGTAAATCATTACGTGACAAAGGCAATTGCCGCACGCGTTTACCCGTCGCCGCATAAATAGCATTGCACACGGCAGGCGCTAAAGGTGGAAACGCCGGCTCACCCAAGCCTGTCACCGGATAATCACTCTTCAAGAAATGGACATCAATCTTGGTTGGAGAATCAGGCATGCGCAACAAACCGTATTCATTGAAATTACTCTGGACCACACGGCCGCGTTGAATATCTAATTCTGGGAACATTAAGGTACTGATGCCGTCAATGACTGAGCCTTGCACCTGATTTTCAGCACCGCTCAAATTAACGATCTGCGACCCAATGTCGGTCACCACCACCACGCGATCAACTTTCAATTGACCGTCCTTCGACACAGTAACTTCAGCGACTTCAGCGATATAACCGCGATGGCTAAAATGAAAGGCAATGCCCTGCCCCTGACCACGTGGGAATTTGCGCTTACCCCATGCCGACTTTTCTGCGACTTCTTTCAGCACTTTGCGCATACGTCCCACGTTATAGGGCTGTCCACGTTCACCAGTCCCTTGCATCATGTCTTTGTCGCCTAAGATTTCTAATCGAAACTCTAGCGGATCACGATTTGCTGCATGTGCCAATTCGTCAATAAAGCTATGAAAGACCCAGGCAAACACATTACTACCCGGTGCACGCCACGGCCCCATAGGAATACCGCATTCCATAGGTGTTTGTTCCAGCAAACAATTTTCTACCCAACGTCCAGGGAATTCTTCACCCGATAAACTAGCACCACTACCCGGTTGCAAGACACTCTTACCATCGCGCATAACACGATTAGCAAAGGTCACAAAATGATTGTGCCAAGCCGTCAATTTACCTTTGGCATCGACACCACCGCGCAAGAAATGAAAGCCACCGGCACGATAATGATCATGTCGCATATCATCTTCACGTGACCAAGTCAGTTTCACTGGCGCCTTGACCTTCATCGCAATCGCTGCCGCTTCGATCACATAATCTGCACTCAAGCGTCGCCCAAATCCGCCACCACTCCGAGTCATATGCAAAGTGATTTTTTCTTTGGGTATTTTCAAAATATTGGTAACGATAGCCTGCCCAGCCGCTGGATTTTGGGTGGGCACCCATAACTCTAAGCTGCCATCTTCCGGCTTATACCAAGCCGTGCAGTTTTGTGGCTCTATGCTGGCATGAGAAATAAATGGATAGCTGTAGCTCGCCTCAACGGTTTTAGCTGCCTTGGCTAAAGCAACATTGACGTCACCATCTTTACGCAGTCCGATGGCACCGGTTTGCTTAGATAAAGCCTGTGCTTTGGCGGAAAAATCATCCCAGCTTTCGTTGACGACCTGACCTTCATCCCACACCACTTTTAACTGCTTACGGGCGCTGAAACTGGCCCAGGTTGACTCTGCGATAATTGCGACGCCAGGCATTAAGCTATTCAAGTTATCCGTGCCTTCGATAATAAATGCATCACGCACACCCGGCAGCGCTTTGATCGCTTCCAAATTCGCGCTAATCACTTTGCCGCCAAAAGCCGGTGATTTTTCGTACACGGCATACAGCATGCCCGGCACTTTGACGTCGATACCGAACAAAGGTTTACCAGTCATTAGCGCTGCATTATCCACACCGCCGATACGGCTACCAATTAATTTGTAGTGCGCTGGATCTTTCAATTTCACTGTTTTTACATCGGGCACCGGTAAACTAGCGGCTTTCGTCACTAAGCTAGCGAAAGTTAATTGGCGCTTGCTGGTTTTGTGAATGACTTTGCTTTTTTCCGCATAACATTCGGCGACAGCCACATTCCAAGTCTGCGCAGCGGCTTCGATTAACATCGTTCGTGCTACCGCCCCCAATTTCAGGAAATCATCGTAATTCAGCGGTGTCGATAAAGAACCGCCTGCGAATTGTCCGCCATAAGCAGGATTCAAATCGCCTTGCACGATCTTGACGTCTTTCCAATTCACTTCCAACTCTTCTGCGATCACCATAGGCAAAGAGGTTTTAATTCCTTGTCCTATCTCTGGCTGCTTAGAAATCAAAGTGACCGTGCCATCACTACTAATTTTCATTAATGCGCTTGGAGTAAAAGCCGCTCCTTCGTTGGGCTTAGTTATCTGTTGCTCAGCATTCGCCAGATCACTCCAAAAGCTTCCCAAAACTAGTGCACTACTACCTGCGGCGCTATGTTGTAAAAATTCGCGGCGTGACGGTTTTTCTAATGACAAATCGTTGGTTTTCATTTTTTACCTTTCTGAGCACGAGTAATTTCTGCCGCACGATGAATGCCAGCACGAATACGCATGTAAGTTGCGCAGCGACATAAATTACCGCCCATCGCGGCATCAATATCAGCATCGCTAGGATTGGGATTATCTTTCAATAAGGCTGCCGCACTCATCACTTGCCCCGCTTGGCAATAGCCACATTGCGGGACATCGAGTTCTTGCCAAGCTTGTTGCAGAGGATGCGCCGCTTTCGGATCAATGCCCTCGATGGTCGTCACTTTTTGGCGGCCTACACTCGACACTGGCGTCATACACGAGCGAGTTGGCACACCATTAATCTGCACCATGCAAGCACCGCATTGACCGACGCCGCAGCCATATTTAGTGCCCACCAAATCCAATGAATCCCGTAGCGCCCACAGTAAAGGGGTATCGGGCACCAGATCGACGGACTTAGTCTGTCCATTCACGTTCAACGTATATTTACTCATATTCACACCTTTTTCTTAGTCTTCATTGTGGTCTGCTTTTGCCGTACTACTATTCCAACTTTTATTTGAATACCTTTGCGATTATTAATGCTATCAACTCTCAAACAACTAACGACAGGCACCCACCGCTAGATCTTTTTCGAGATCTCGCTTTTGCTGATTGAGTTGCTGTAAAGTCTGCGTATCAGCACCTGCGCGTATGCTGTTGTTAACGATCTCCATTTGCATTTTAATGTTTTGACAGGGCAATTTACGCTTGGGTGCGGGAGCCTCTTGCGCCACCGGCGAAACACGATTCGCTTCCGCTTTTTCGGCATTGTTGATACGCTTTTCCAAGGCTTTGGCGGCACTCAGTAATTCGGCATCAGACATCGATTCAGGGCTACGTTGCGGCATTCGCGATTCCATACAACGCTTTTCTATTGAAGCACGAATTTGCGGCGTATCGCCTCGGGTTGCATAGACTTCCTCAATCAAACGCTGCTGCGCTAGGCTGTCCGACTTCGCCAATACATCTTCTTTGGCTGCTCCACCTTGCCGCATCCAGATAATTTTCTTGGCATCTTCACTGCGCTTGGCGCAAATAGGATCGACCGCCCCTTTAGGCTCGGCCTTAGGATCTCCCTCAGTCGCCGCACTTCTTTGTGTTCCTATGACTTTACTGGTCTGTCCATTCGCACAAGGTTTATCTTGATAATTGCTGCCACATTTATACAAAGTTTGCGCATAGACGCCACCTTGCATAGATGAACATATCAAAAGCGAGAACAAGGTTTTACTCAACAAAATAGAGGATAACTTCATGGAATTAGTCTTTGTAAAAATAAACAAAGCCCAATGAATGACAACACTCATTGGGCTTGCTATGACAAGATTGACACTTAATCATCTATCTTAATCATCTATCTTCGAGATATAACACGACTTCATGGCTTGACAAATTTTAAGGTCATACGATCGCTCTCGCCTATCGCCAAATATTTCTCCTTATCTTTATCTTTATTCGCCAACACTGGTGGCAAGGCCCATACACCTTTTTCGTGATCTGCCTTGTCTTTTGGATTGGCATTGATCTCTGATTTAGACGCCAATTTAAATCCTACACTTTCAGCCAATTGCACCACGAACGCTTCGTGAACATAACCAGTGCTTGCCTTATCATCTTGTTTCATTGAGGTCGGCAAACGATGTTCAACCACACCAAAAACACCACCTGGTTTCAAGGCATCAAATGCACTCTGGAACACTTGTTTGCTAGCCTCTGAACTAATACCTATCCAATTGTGTACGTTACGGAAAGTCAGTACCATATCGACAGAATTTTTCGGTGCATAGTCAATTTTTTTAGCAGGATCAAACTCCCCAATCACCACCTTGTCGTACATCGCAGGGGTCGCATTAATTTTCTCTTTTAAACCTTTACCCGCGCCAGCTAAAATCAATTTACCTTGATTTCGCAAATACGGTGCCAAGATCTCGGTATACCAACCACCACCGGGTGCCAACTCAACCACTGTCATCGAAGGCTTAATACCAAAATTAGTCAAAGTTGCATACGGATGACGTGCCTCATCTCGCGCCACATTGGCAGGAGTGCGCTGTGGGTTGGCGATGGCATTCTTCAAGGCGTCATCTGCCGCCGCGATTTGGGTAAAACCTGTAGCGATTACCAATGCCAATAAAAGTTTTTTCATAAGTGCTCCGTTGTGCTCTGATTATGGGAAAAACATACTGTAAAAATAGATTGATCTACGTGCCTTACGTTATCAATCAGATTAAGAACCTTTTAATCAAACAAAGTTCATTGTTTATTTCTAATTACGCTAACTGGGCTACAAGTTATGCAATCACTTTCAAAATCTGGGCCATTTCATGCCGTGTTTCACTCATTAATATCTCTGTTTCTTTCTTATCCAAGCCTAAATTTTTCAGCGGCACGGGGAATTCACTTAAATCATCCAACGATTGCTTAACAAAACTCGCATCCAGAAAATCTGCTGCGGCCACAACATCCGTCAAAGTCGGGCGACTATGTTCGGGTAAATCTGTTCGTTTTCTGTCCATAACAGCTAGTCGAATATCCTCCGATACCTCCCAACTTTCTAAAATAGCCGCGCCAATATCGGTATGCCATTGATCAACCAAATCCCATAACGCGGCATCCGAACTAAACAAGCCTTGATACTGGTTGGCGCGACTTAGGATATAAAATTTACCAATATCATGCAGTAAGCCCGCGACCATCGCTTTATCGGCACTCAATTTAGTGCGGTTCCTAGCGATCACAAAAGATAAAGCCGCAACACGCATGCTGCGTGTCCACAAGCCTTCCATCTGATCCGATTTTACTGCATGATCTTGCTGATCTTTCAACTGCTTCATACCAACCGAAATCGCGATATTCCGCACTACACCAAAACCCAACAAACTGACCGCCAGCTTTAACTCTTCAATTTTTTTGGAGCTACGATTAAACATCGGCGTATTGGAGAGCATCAGAATTTGCGCGGACAATACTGGTTCCGTGCTGATAATCCTAGCGACTTGATCGACTGGCATATCAGGGTCGTCTAACACCTGACGAATTTTCATGGTCGCTTTTAAAGAGGTAGGGAATACTAAATTACGCGAAGATAATTCCGCAGTTAAACCCTTAATAAACTCAAATTCTGATTCTCTTTGATTCATGTTGAATAATTAAAAACATTTCAATTAATAAGAATAGATTATGCAACTATTCTGCATAACTATTACCTAACTATAACCTAGCGATTAGCTAACTAATACGCTAACGCAAATTCACTAGCATAGTAAAACAAATGGCGCTTTGGGTGTCACACTGCAACGACATTCCTTAGATCTGCAGTACGCTTTTTTTATAAAACGAAAAATTAGCCACATCCACCACAAGCAATTTAAATGAATTGTCAGTATTTAATTGGGATAAAAGAAACTTTCTGGTAATCTAGATAGATAAACTAAGGCTTGCGTTGTGTATCCGACCTAAATGTATGGAGCCAAATCAATCTTAAACACGCATAAACCAAAAAATAAGCTCCACTACGTGATGCTACAAAAATGGGGGGACTATGTTTACCGAAGACGATTTTTTTGCAGTCAGTAAGTTTCTAAAGTTGGGCGTAAGAATACATGTCAAAAATCCGATGGGACAACGCCCATCGTTCACAAGCAGCTTCCCTAATCCTAAAGGCGGCGTGATTAAACTAGAAACGACTAATTTATATGACATAGAACGCAAGTTAAGAACTTTACTTGCCAGTGATGTCCCAGTCAAAACTAAGCTAACTCCTTTCAATTATTTGGGCACCAATTTTGAGGGCGTGCTGTATTGCACCAAAGGCACTAATGACTACGTTGTACAAGAAACCAAAAACCTTTTCGGTTCACCATCCAATACCATTATTCGAACAGCAGAATACTTTATCCAATTATTGGAATAAGCTGGATATTGAATCAGATTTACCCTATCAGTTGAAAGAGACACATGACTGCCTCGTTAAGTAACGATGAAATCGAGGATAAATATTTCCTATTAAGTCGAATTGAAATTTTAAGCGTTCTCAACGAACTGGCCCATAGACGCGAGCCAGTTTCCGTTTATTTTGGTGGCGGACAGCACTTCATTTTAACTGTCCTGCTCTCAGCCAGACCTGATGGTTTGGTGTTTGATTTAGGCGGCGATGAAAAAGCCAATCGTTTGCTAGAAAAAGCCCAACAATGTGTCTTCATCGGTTTTCCCGATGGTGTGAAAATACAATTCACAGGCCTCAATCCAGAACGTTTTATGTGGGGTGATCAAGAAGCATTTTGGGTGCCTATTCCTGAGCGCGTCATTCGGCTGCAACGACGTGATAGCTATCGTATTTTATTGCCTATTGTCAAAGCCTTACATGCCAAATTCTATGATGCAGATGCCAAGACTTTGGGTAATTGGGCTATGCATGATCTTAGTGTTGCGGGGTTTGGAATTTATACGGAGGGTGAGCCACCATTTAAGGTCGGCGATCAGATTCCACAAGTAACGATAGATATCGCAACAAAATCGCCTTTATTTTGTCCGGTCAGCGTGAAACACATTACCTTCATTGAACGCACGCGTCTTGGCAAATATCAGGTTGGTTTTAGTTTCGTGAATTTGCCGCATACGATGGATATCGCAATTCAGAAAACGATATTAAACATCGAATATGAGCGTCACAAACTACTCGGCAAATAGCGGGATGCAGCAAACTAATTTATTTGGTGAAATAGAAAACGGGCAGTCGATCTCTCTTCCTGATGCCGACTTACGCTATTTTTCCCAATATTACCAGTCAGATGAAGCGGATCAATTGTTCGAGTACCTCAAAGCTGGAACGCCATGGCGACAGGACAGCATACGCATCGCTGGCATAGAAAGACAGCAACCAAGGCTGAGCGCGTGGTATGGCGATAGCGATGCTGAATACACTTACTCTGGACTACATTTAGTACCATTGCCTTGGAGTCAGCAGTTACTCGCCATTAAATCAGCACTCGAAACCACCTGCGCATGCCACTTTAATAGTGTGTTACTCAATTACTACCGCGATCAACAAGACAGTATGGGTTGGCACAGCGATGATGAAGCCGAGCTCGGTGCTATGCCCGTCATCGCGTCACTCACATTTGGTGCAGATCGCGAATTTGCACTGAAACACAAAACCCGTAAAGAATTGCGCTACAAAATCAGACTAAAACATGGCAGCCTACTCATCATGCAAGGGACGACCCAAGCTCATTGGTTACATGCTATCGCGAAAGAAAAAGACGCTGTTGGGCCGCGTATCAATCTAACTTTCCGACGTATTTTCGGCTCTCGCTCACCAGCTAAATAACGCTGCTTTCATCTCATATTTTCTGTTTTTTCGTCATTTACCGACCACTTACCGTCATTCGCCGAATTCGACATGACTTCCTCTATCCTTTGTTTTACCTTATCAATGTGGCGCAACGATAAAAGCCCAGTAAATTACAGATTCTGAACATAAATACTGCGCAGTAATACTGAGCACTAATACCGAAATTAGAGACGAAAGGAAATATCATGACAGAGCAAACTCCAGGGCAAACCAACACAACAACAAACCTGCAATCTAGCAGCTCAAAACGCAAAGAAAAAGACAGTGTTCACATGGGCATCATGTTAGTTGCAATCGGTTTTTTCTTCTTATTAGATCAGTTAGATTACATCAATGCACGCGACTATTTTAAATACTGGCCTGCCATCATTTCTTTCTCTGGTGTGCTCCACATTCTTCGTGCTGACCGCATGGCTGAAGTGTTGGATGGTTTCTTTCAAATCGCCCTGGGCGCGTGGTTGTACGCCGTGACGCAACATCTGTATGGTCTGACTTTTGCCAATAGCTGGCCAGTGTTTGTCATCGCTGCGGGATTGAACATGATGTTTAAATACTTCACCGACAAACCAAAAAACTGAGCAAATTTTTGAGTCTATCTAACCAATTACTAAATCTACCCGATACATGCCAATTTTTAAGAAAAGAGCAAAATTATGAGAAACGCTAATCCACAGCAAAGATTATTACTCGGTGCCTTCATCGTTATCGTTGGTGCCCTCGCCCTAGTCGATAATCTTCGCATCTTTAATACTCGCGATATACTGCAATTTTGGCCTACCGTATTTATTGTATTTGGCGCGCTCAAATTGTCTCAAGCCAATTCACGCTCTGGCTACCTGATCGGTGGCGGTTTAGTAGCGGCTGGTACCATCATCACCTTAAATCGCCTTGGTATTATTAATTTTCATATGCGCGACTGGTGGCCTTTATTTTTAATTGGCGCAGGTTTAGTGGTGATTTTCAAAGATAAATCGACGAAATTAATCGATATGATGAAGCCCAATAACACGCCTACCAGCTCTGACTCTGTATTGGATATCGTGGCGCTGATGAGTGGTAATCAAGGAAATGTGGCTTCTACCGACTTTCGTGGTGGCTCGATTACTGCAGTCATGGGTGGCGTGGAACTCGATCTACGCAACGCCTCAATACAGACCGAAGCGGTATTGAACGTGACCGCATTTTGGGGTGGCATTGTATTAAAAATTCCTAGTGACTGGACTGTGGTCAATAATGGCATGGCATTTTTAGGTGGCATTGAAGACTCTAGCGTTCCGTCCATGAATGCCGGTAAGCGCTTAGTGATTACAGGCATGGCCGTGATGGGTGGTGTGGAAATTAAGAACTAATTTCTAGCTTTAAACCGAGGTCTATCGTGCGTCTTATTATGGAAACTCCGTAATAAGGCGCACCTTATATTTCCGACTGAGAACGCATCTGAGAACAAACCACAGCAAGCTTATGAATCCTTTCCTGTCAAACTTTCGGACTGTTTCACTGACCTATGCCGTCTGGCTAATGACAGGCTGTTTGCTGGCCGCTATCTTGGTCATGACGAATATTTGCGCATGGTCAAATGGCCTGCTGTTCTCTATTCCCACCATGTTGGCATTCGGTGTATTGAGCACCTCAGCTTATTATGTCAGTCGTTCATTACCAATGAAAAAGCGTCATTTTTTTCAGGTGACTGGGATCTTTGGAGGTAGTGCATTTCTCATCGGTACCATCTGGCTCTGGCTGTGCTATTTGTGGAATAAAGCGACATGGTTGTTTGACGAAAATTGGGCAGGTATACACTTTAGTCAGCAAATGCCTATCATGCTATTCATCATAGGTACGCTCCTTTTTTTACTATCTATCTTAATTTATGACGTATTGCATATTCTCGATAATATGCGTCAAGTTGAGCGCCGCCAAGCTGCTTCAGAAGTCCTCGCTCGCGAGGCGGAGCTACAAGTATTACGTACACAAATCAATCCTCATTTCCTCTTTAATAGTCTCAACTCCATCAGTGCCTTGACTACGATAGACGCGGCTGGTGCGCGCAATATGACGATAGAATTGGCACAATTTTTCAGACAAACCTTAGCACTCTCAGAGCAACAAAAAATCGCACTAACAAAAGAAATTGCGCTGTGCAATCACTTCTTATCTATAGAAAAAATCCGCTTCGGTAAAAAACTACAAGTCCAGATGACGATAGATGCCGAGTCCGAGTCATGCTTGGTGCCGCCGATGTTACTACAACCTTTGCTTGAAAATGCGATCAAACATGGCATCCGTGATCTAGTCGATGGCGGCGTGATCGTCGTCACTAGCAAAGTTCGGGACGCATGGCTGTATATCGCATTAGAAAATCCCGTCGATATGGACAGTAAGAATCTCGCTCAGGGAACAGGTACTGGGCTTAAGAATCTACAGGCTCGCCTGCATAGTCTGTACAGCGGAAAATCGCGCGTGGAATATCGTACGGAGGCTGACTTATTTCGCATTGAAATTACTTTGCCTTTAGAACTTACACCAAATTCAGCTACTTAAGATTAAAGTATATGACTACATCTCTACGCGCCCTCATCATCGACGACGAAGATCTCGCCCGCCGCCTCACTCAAGAATATCTGCGTTCTCACCCTGACATCGAGGTGATAGGCGAATGCGAAAATGGCTTAGAAGCCGTCGATGCTATTAGCAGCTCTCAGCCCGACTTAATTTTTCTTGATATTCAAATGCCCAAACTCAATGGCTTTGAAGTCTTAGAGGCAACCGGTCGCAAAGAAGGCGTCATCTTTACCACTGCCTACGATCAATATGCTTTAAAAGCGTTTGATCAACATGCAATCGACTACTTACTCAAGCCCTATTCGCAACAACGTTTCGACGAAGCCCTGACTAAGGCACGCAAGCTTCTAGGCCAAAATGGCAATGCAGTACAAGACCTCGTGACACAAACCAATGCCAAGCCAGAGCGTTTGGTAGTCCGTGATCGCGGACAGACTCATATCATTCCAATTGAAAAAATTCATTACATCGAAGCGCAAGATGATTACGTACAGATTTACTTCAATGGAAAGTCCTTATTGAAAACGCAAAGTCTTAGCGATTTAGAGAAACAACTCAATCCTGAACATTTTGTACGCATCCATCGTTCAACCATCATCCGCCTTCAAGCACTCAAATGTATTGAACGTGCTAGCAAAGATAGTTATCAAGCGGTAATGCATGTTGGCGTTAATCTTCCGATTAGTCGTTCTGGCTATGACCGTATCAAGGGAATGCTGTAAAGTGCTGGTCTTTCAGTTTTAGAATCTGACAAATGGCAAACACCTGAGCTTACAGCAGGAAGTTTCATGCTCTTGATTTCGGCAAAAATGCAAATCAAATTCGATAACGCTTGCAAAATCAGCTGCAAAATCAGTTTCTAAATCAGATTCAAACTCAGTATTAACCTCGGCTTTACCCCATACCAGCATCATGACTATTATCATCAATCAACAACTCCGCGATTACATCGATCCACTTACCACACACGAATACTTAGCACTAGAACGTAGCCTGCTCAAAGAAGGCTGCCGCGATGCACTGGTACTGTGGGGAGAGACTTTAATTGACGGGCATAATCGTTATGCAATCTGCCAAAAACATAACATCCCATTTGAGACCAAACAAAACGATCAATTTCAGAGCATAGAAGACGTCATGCTATGGATGATCGATAATCATCTGGCACGTCGCAGCGTCTCTAGCTTTCAACGTGGCGTGCTGGCTTTACGCAAAAAAGAAATTATCACCACCCGTCGCAAAGATAAGAGCAGCAAAGAAAAAGCGGCAGAAGCAGAACAAGCAGCGCGCGAACCCGATCCAGTCTCAGTCGAAACCCGCGACGAAATCGCCAAAGTGGCAGGTCTAAGCAAACCCGCCGTGGCACAGATAGAAAAAATCCGCAAAGCCGCTACACCAGAATTAGTAGAAGCAGTGCGAGCCGGTACCATTTCTATCAATACTGCCGCCACCATTGCTTCACTACCTAGCGAGCAGCAAGTAGCCGCGGTCGCTGGTGGAAAAAAAGAATTACAACAAGCAGCGCGCCAACTGCGTCAAGTACGCACGCCGCGCACCGTAGTCGAAGGCGATCAACCTCAAACAGAGACCAGCGCCAACGCCAACGATATCAGTCCAAGTTATCGGGAACATACGCCAAGTCCAGCACCAGTTCCCTCTGAGTTAGAACGCTTGCGTGCAGAAAATCAGGCTTTAAAAGCGCAAATTGCAGAATTAACGGCGCAACTGGCCGCAGCTCGCCCCGAGTAGGCAGGACAGATCGTATTAAAAATCGACAAAACAGTGCAAAAATACCCGAAAATACCCAAAAACAAGCTTGAAATTAGCCGTTTTGCCCATAATTAGCTTTAGTTTTCAAAATTCAGTTTCACGCCACTTTTACACTTACCACCTTATTTATTTGTTAGGAACATCATGACTATTAGCGTCAACGGCACAGAAATCAACGAAGCCTCCATCAATGCCGAGATGGATCGTGCCCGCTCTGCTGGCCACCCAGAGGGCGAACAATTACGCGATAGCGCGATCCAAGAACTGATTTTGCGCAATCTGATGATGGCAGAAGCTGCCAAATTAGGGATTAATGCAGGCAGCGAAGAAGAAACCATAGGTACTTTATTGGAAAAAGAAGTAGCCTTTAGCGAGGTGGACGAAGCGACCTGCCGTACTTTCTATGATGAAAACAGTAGTAGTTTCAAGCAAGGTGAAATGGCTGCTGCAAGCCACATCTTGTTCACCCCAGGCGAAGGCTTGGCTGCCAGTTTAGTCAAAGCCAAAGCCGAAGGTATTTTGGCTGATTTGCAGAAAAATCCAGCGGCCTTCGCAGCGATGGCACGTGAACACTCTGCTTGCCCATCAGGTAAAGAAGGCGGCGCTTTAGGTCAGTTTGGTCGCGGTCAAATGGTGCCAGAATTTGAACAAGCAGTATTCAGCATGGAACCAGGCAATATCGCACCAGAATTAATCGAAACCCAATTTGGCTACCACATTATCCAAGTTACCGAGCGCAAAGGTGGCGACGTGGTGAGTTTTGATGAAGTCAAAGAGCGCCTGCAAGCCTATTTGACTGATATGGAAGGCCGCAAAGCAACCCATGCTTACTTGGCTCAATTAGTTAGCGCAGCAAAAATCGAAGGCTATGAATTGCCCGCTTTCGCATAAACAAATTTGCTAGCTCGCCAACTGATTAACTGATTTGGCGCAACCGAGCGAACTCAGTAGTTACAAACGCACCCTACATAATTGAATTATGATGGTGCGTTTTTTCTTCCTTGTATTCATTTAGTACCTACTCATTTAGTACCCATTTTGTACTTCCCCTAAAAAGGCCATTTATGACATCTCCTATGTATTCCACTTCTGTTCCTGTTTTTCAACAAATGTTGGGTAGCTTGCAAGTGATCTTGCAGAAAGCCCAAGCGCACGCTGCAGAAAAGAAAGTTGAAGACCAAGTCTATCTGCAAGCCCGCTTGGCACCCGACATGTTTAATTTGATACGTCAGGTGCAAATCGCGAGTGATTTTGCCAAAGGCATTGCCGCACGTTTGGCAGGTGTAGAGGTGCCAGACTATCAAGATACCGAAGCGACATTTGAAGATTTGCAAGCTCGCCTAACCAAGACGCTGGCCTTTATCAATGGTCTCAACGCCGCACAATTTGAAGGCAGCGAGAACCGTGAAATCGTTTTGCGTCCAGGCACACCAAAAGAAAAAAAATTGAGCGGTCATGCCTATTTATTAGGATACGGCCTACCGCAATTCTTCTTCCACGTGACTACAACTTATGCTATCTTGCGCCATCACGGTGTGGAATTAGGTAAGCGTGACTACATGGGTGCGTACTAGGGCCTGTTGACCAAAAATTGCCTTAGCGCACCCTAGCAATCTGTCGCCTAAGTTTACAAAATAAGCCAAAATTTAGCGTCAAAAAATAATGCCCGATAGAAATTTGTCGGGCATTATTTTCTTCAAGAGCCTTATCCACCTTAGCTCTCCTCACCGCTCATCAGAAAATCGCCGCCATTTACTACGCTTTATCCTAAATGTCCTTGCGTTCCCCAATATTGAAAGTATATTTTCAATATGATCATTTCGCGACATTGGAGGATACAGCATGTTTTCTCATTTTCTCGACAAAGATAGCAAAGCGCTACCCGAATGTGAACAACGTCCATTTTTAGAAGCGGAAGAAACGCTTTTCTTTAAACGCGTACAAAAAGCGCTTCCTAACTGTCTGATTTTCCCTCGCTTACCGTTGGCGGCAATCTTAGAACCGCATGTCAGCAATGAGAAAAAACGCGCGCTGATGTCGCAAAAACTCAATGAAAGGCACATCGACTTCGGGATTTTCGACCACGATCTAAATCTGCTCTGCGTTTTAGAATTAGAAAAAGAGCAGGCTCAAGAGGAAGAATATCCTACTCGTCAATTGCTTAAAAAGGCAGGCATCAAATGCATACGCTGGAGCCGCGCTAGCCTGCCAAGTGCCGAGCAAATTTTACGTACGCTGGCGCCATTTTCTGAACTGGATGCACCCAAAATTGAATCCAGTATGCAAACTATAGGAAAACTATTTTTAGATGACGATCCTAAGGAAATTGGACAGTTGCAAGAAAAGGCGTTTACCTATATCGAACACGGCAATCCCAACGCGCTATCACTAGCCGCACTAAAACGCATCACACCAGAAAATTTTATTCAAAAAGAATACCCACATATCTGGCAAAAAATTTGTTTATTTGCGGGCGATCCAGGTTACTTAAAAAACTATCTGGAATCGCTCTTCATTCAAAACCGCCCCGTAAAAAGACGCGGTTTACCCAAACATGTGGCGAATGAAGTGATTGCCTTACAAGCCGAAAATGCACGTTTTGTAGTCCCTAGCGCGCCGGATCCAGTGTGGGATCCGACTTTTTTACACCGCTGAGTTCATCGAAACCGAAACCGCAGTTTTTAAGAGACCTCTGAACAACTGTCGCGAGCGGTCGAAGTTTGAATTGAGGAGCGGACCTGTGCTAGAGCACAACGAGCACTGGAGATTCAAAATTCGACCGCACAGTAAGTTGTGCAGAGGCCTCTATAAATCAGGTGCTAGCATGTGTCCTAATTTATTCGCCTTAGTCTCAAGATAGCGCTCGTTGTAGGGATTACGCTGTATGATCAAAGGAATATGCTCGTCCACTTTCACCTGCATATTTTGTAAAGCAGAAATCTTGCGAGGATTATTCGTCATCAATTTGACGCTGCTGATACCCAAATGCTTGAGCATAGGATCGCATAAACTATAACTACGCAAATCCGCGGCAAAACCTAATTTTTGATTCGCCTCGACCGTATCCGCGCCAGCATCCTGCAAATGATAGGCCTGTACTTTTGCCAGTAATCCTATGCCGCGACCTTCCTGGCGTAAATACAAAATCGCCCCGCGCCCTTCTTGTGCGATCTTTTGCATCGCCAACTCTAGCTGAGGCCCACAATCACAACGTTTGCTAAACAAAGCATCACCCGTCAAACATTCTGAATGAATGCGGGCTAACACAGGCTGTCCATCGGACACATCGCCCAAAGTCAGGACGATATGCTCTTTGCCCGTTGCGGTTTCAATATAGGCATGCATCGTAAAGTTTGCCCACGTCGTTGGCAAAGCACATGAAGCCACAAATTCTAATGCCTGACTATCTAAGTTATTAACTGAGTTATTAGCTGAACTATTAACTGAGTTACTAGATTCCACAGGCAGATCCATACTTGACATAGTTTTCTCACGGTTTGGCTTTGACATTCACAAAGAATTCACAAAGACCAGTAAATGCTCGCTATCAACTTTACTTACGTTGAAAGCGCTAAAGCTAAGAGTATAAACGAGTCGCGCCAAATCGACCGAAACAGGGTTTGAGCTGGCTCACTAAATCAAGTGAAACCAACCAGCTTTGTGATTTGGCATTTTGACTTTATTTTAGTTTTTTTTGAAATTCAAATTACCTCCGACAAAGCCGGAGCCTTATTAACACTATGTAGCGCTTACAATCCCATCTCGTATGACTCAAACTTTGGTATTCTTTCATTTGAAATGCCATCTTTTGGTAGAGATAGAAGTTTTAAATAGACCGTTGTATAGGTAAGACCGAGGTGAGTCTCCCGGCAGAGTCGAGGGAGAGTTATCTTATTTACCAATCGTAAAACAAACACAACAAAACTTACGCATGACAATTCCTAGGTTAAGCTCATGTTAAATAGCATAAAACAGTCTATTAATTTAAATAATTTGTAAGCTCTAATAAGTAATATTTCGGATGACTCAGCAATTGCAATCACAGTAATATGAAAATTTTTTCAATTCATCATTTTAGCTACTGTTCCCCTACTAAGAAACACACCTGTTTTAGCTGCAAATTTAACGATTAGTATATTGAAAGACGCAACTGGTTTCATTAATCCAAAAAGCTAGGTAAAAGTCATCATGGTTACCAATATGGGTGGAATGAAAGACTACAGCTCTGGAAAAATGAATTGGCGCTTTCGTTATGTTGGGATCGAAATACCACGACCACTCAAACCGAAACAAATCATCGTACTGGATCAGCATAATCAATCATAAAGATTTTGAAGTGCACGAATTTATGACCGACGACAAAGACACGAAAGGCACACTAGTTAAACTCTTTCTAGAACATAAGGTGGTGTTCAATTTTCAACTGAAGTTAATTGAGTAAATGTAAGAAAAAATTCAAAAGTCCCAACATGAAAAACAAAAATATCTTGATCGCAATTACACTAATTGCCGCTGGTTTCACATCACCTGTTTTCGCACAAACTAATTGTCCAATTAAAATAGACAGCACCTTCGATTGCGCCAAATATCTGGAACAAGAAATACGCAAAAAATATCCTAACCGAGTCCGCCGCGTTGGCAATACCTTGGAAATCAAACCATCGGCTGGGCCAGCTAAAATATTCAAAAATATTGACAGCGACAGCGATGACTTTCGCAGCTATCAACTGATCAAATATTTCGCCGACGTCGACTATAGCCTGTTAGTCACCACTTACTATGAAGGTGGGACCTACGAGCTAATTGATATGAAAACCGGCAAACTCACTAACGTCGGTGGCGATGCTGTACTTTCACCGGATCAACAAAGAATAGCGGTAGCGCATGCCGATATTGAAGCTGGCTATGCACCCAATGTATTGAGCGTCTATCTGATCACACCTAGTGGACTAATAAAAGAATTAGATTTGCGACCGAACGATTGGGGCGCAGAAGACCTTAATTGGGAAAGTAATAGCAGCATTTCATTTAACAGACGCCACTGGAAAAAAGACGAAATCGTCAAGACAAAACATAAGTTACAATTCCAAGGCAAAGATATTAAAATGCAAGGCAAATGGTTGGCTGATGTCAAGCTGCCACTGTAAAACCCAAGTTCACACTTCATAAAGCAAGCTAAAAACCGACTGGAGTTATTTATGACAGCACCAGAAAAAGTAAGCGGTCCTGCGTCCTACTTTCCATCTATAGAAAAGAAATATGGGCATCCGATTCAACACTGGCTAGATCTGGTAGAGCAAAGAAAAACCATGAAACACATGGAAATTGTAAACTGGCTTAAGACTGAGCATCAAATGGGACATGGTCATGCCAATGCAATTGTGGCGTATGGTTTGGCGCAGCGCTAAATCGTCAGCCAGTCACTACGCTATTTACGCCTGACACATAAACCGGCGATGAGATAAATTTAAAGACTGATTCAAACCTATTTTCAACTTTTGTACCGCTCGGCGACGGCAATACTATTTACACTTCCCCATCGCCGCCGCATCAGCTAAAGCCGGAATCACAATAAGTCCTTGAATGAATCTAATCGCAATTGAGTCGTTATGTGAAGTTCTCAGACATATTTTCCTTTAACCTTCCGACCTCGCAAACTCCAACTAAAATTTAGCGGTCAATTACTTAGCCAATTTCGGCTTCCAGTTATTCGCCGCTTCTTGGGTAGCGGAGCGCTGTTCCGCTGGTAATTTAGGTTCAAGTAAATCTCGGAGTTTTACTGCATTTTGATGCCCTTGTGCGCTAGCCAACAGCGACCAGAAATACGCTGTTTGTTCATTTTTCGGGACGCCTTGACCGTTTGCATACATGACGCCTAGGCCACTCTGTGCAAGAGCATGCCCTTGCTCGGCAGCTTTTTTAAGCCATGCCACGGCTTGCTGTTCATCTTTAGGTACGCCTTGTCCGTTTGCATACGAGATGCCTAGTTCACGCTGCGCACCAGCATGTCCTTGATCAGCCGCTTTGCGATACCACGCAGCGGCTTGCTGTTCATTTTTGGCTACGCCTTGCCCGCTGTCATACATGATGCCTAGTACGTGCTGTGCATCAGCATTTCCTCGCTCAGCCAGCCCATTAAACCCAGCAAATGCAGTCCTGTAATCTTTTCGCGCCAACGCTGACTTTGACTCTTCTAGAGTTTGCGCTTGCACAGGAGACCAGAGCAAGGTGCTTATTGCTATTATCAACAACAGAGATTTCGTTAAATTTTTCATGTATTCATTTTTTCGTTATGTACTAAGCAGCGTTAAACGCCGCTCGCACCAATAATCCAAGGCTTTATTCAATCCACAAAAGTGGTTCATTAATTCAAACCGTCTTTTTATTTTTTGGCTTTTTTCTTCACTAGGCGGCAATCTTTGAAGTTCAACGTTTATGCAGTGGAATTCGCAAGCTGGCTTCCAAATAATATCATTTAGAAAAACCTCAACGTCTGCCCCAAATATGTACTTTGCCCTAGAATTCCGTTTAAGTATTTAGACTCTTCCTCATCATTTTCTTTGCGACATGCTCTTCAAGATCCATCATTCGCACTTGATTAACCAAGGCCACTCTTGCGTTTTTTCTCAGAATCACTTAACTGCACCGCGAAGCCTACATGTCGCACAAAATCAACGCCTTGTGTGATTTTCATCCAAAATAAAGGAATAAACACTACATCAAACCTATCCACGTCTTTTACACTACTCGGCGATACCAGTTCTATTTGCACTTCCCCATCGCCGCTGCAGCAGCCAAAGCAGGAATCACGAGTAGGCCCTTCATCGAGTCCAATCCCAATTTAGTCGTGGTGCCTTGCGCCATGCAATCGGGAATGGCGGCGTTGCTTGCTGCGTCTTGAAAAACGTCATACTTGGTTTGACGCTGCGCTTGCAGTGAAATAGCTCTGCGATCCGCCATTTTTTGAATGTCTGAACGCGCATCTTGGTAAGCTGTGATGGCAGATTTTCCCTTGAATTGCTGCGCCAATGCGCCGACACTAAGCTCGGTACTTTGATTTTTAGACACTGCTATATCCTCAACGACGACTTGCTCTACGCTCACCGACCGCTCTGCTGGTTGAAGCATATTTGCGGTGACATTCTTATCCACAAGAATGCGATTGTTTTCTACCGAATGGTTTACGACTGCACGAAACGAGCCTGTAGTCTCAGTCGAATTACGCGTTGGTTTTTCTAACACTTGGTGTTGTGGGCTGCCGCTATACTCCGTTAAAAACTGCAATTGAAGAACTTTATTGGGAGTGCCTGAGTGACTTTGCAGGACATTTTGCTTGAGCAAGCCTAGGCAAAAAATCAGGGGAATCAATACGGCGACTAGAGCCCCCAAGAATCGTTGCGGCAGTGTCAATCCCATCGAAAAGCGCAAATTATTTTTCAAACGCAAAATATACTCCTCGTCATCCCAAGCTCAGTTCAAAGCAAGATTTTGCTTACCTTCTTAGCGACCAATTATACAAAAACAACAACACAAGAAAAAATTATTTGACTTACTGTGTAACACACAGTACAGTGCACCACATGGTTACTACAGATACTTTCGGAAAATTAGAACTCGAACTACGGCGCGGTGTGGTGGTGCTTGCCACGCTCTCGCAATTGCGCAAACCGCGCTACGGGTATGAGCTGCGACAAGCTTTGGCCGAACAAGGCATGGCGATAGAGGAAGGCACTTTGTATCCTCTGCTACGCAGATTAGAAACGCAGGGCTTGCTGCAAAGTGAGTGGAAAATTGAGGACGGTCCGCCGCGGCGCTATTACTCGCTCAATGCGGATGGTAAGAAACTATTAAAGAGACTGACAGAGTCATGGCAAGGCATGAACGATGTCATGGGACGACTTTTACAGGAGGACTAATATGAACGCCAATGATGTCATCACATCGTATGTGAATGAAGTCGCATTACAATTGCCGCGCAAGCTGCGTAACGATGTGGCATTTGAATTACGCGCTTTGTTGCAGGAAGAATGTCAGGCCAAAGCCGATGAAACAGGCCGTCCACTTAACGCCGATATGGTGGTCGATGTTTTACATAGTTTCGGCCATCCGAATGAAATTGCTGCGCGATATCGCCCTGCGGTGACGATTATTGATCCCGCCGATGGGGGTAAATTTTTACGCTTAAGCATCATAGGCTTGGTACTGATCTGGAGTTTAGGACTGCTAGCTAATTTGAATCAGCCTATCGATTCAGGTACAGACCTCATTCGGGCACTCAGCTCATGGTGGGGAAAAACAGTTATTCCTTCCTTGTGGTGGCCAGGTGTTTTAGTCATCAACTTTGGGATTGCTTCGTGGGCACGCCAACGCTTTCCCATCAAGGCCACATGGAAACCACGTGCGCATGACAGAATTTTGGGTGGCCGAGTTGCGGTCGCTTTAGGGTTAACGGCCATGATGTGCGGCATCTATTTACTGATGAATCCAACGTGGATTTTAGATGTCGTCTGGAGTGGCAAAGCGGCGCCTGCTGCCTATACAGCATTAACTTACACCGAGTCATTCTTACAGCGTCAGGCACCCTACTTGCTCACATTGGTCGCGCTAAACATTCCATTTTTCTTTGCTGTCATGATTCAAGGCCGCTGGACTCCTTTACTACGACGCATAGAAACAGGCTTAAGTCTGCTCACGTGTGCTGTGATGACTTGGACTATCCTTGATGGCGCTATCATGATGTCCCCCGCCAGCGATTCCACTGCCAAGTTTTTTATGGGATTGATTGTGGCGTTTTCGCTGGTGATGATGGGAGTGGAATTTTTGCGTCAGGTGAAACCCCGGCCCAATCAAAGTTTACAAGTCTAATAGTAGGCAGTCGTATTCGCCTTCTCCTCATTAAAGAAAAAGAAGAAGGCGGCTTTTACTTAACGACGCAACTGCGTAATATCCCGCACCGCGCCACGATCTGCCGAAGTCGCTAAGGCCGCATAAGCTTGTAAAGCCTGTGACACATAACGATCCCGATTGACTGGCTGCCATGCCAACGTACCTTTCGCTTCCATCGCAGCACGACGTGCAGCTAAAGTCTCGTCACTAATGTCCAAACGTATGCTGCGGTTTGGAATATCGATCAAGATTTGATCTCCCTCTTCCACCAAACCTATCGCGCCGCCTTCGGCCGCTTCGGGTGAGGCATGACCAATCACCAAACCCGACGAACCGCCAGAGAAACGACCATCAGTGAACAAAGCACAAGCTTTGCCTAAGCCTTTGGATTTAATATACGACGTTGGGTACAACATCTCTTGCATACCCGGCCCACCTTTCGGACCTTCGTAGCGAATAATCACGACATCGCCTTCATGCACGGTGTCGCCCAAAATTGCGGCGACCGCATCATCTTGGCTTTCAAACACACGCGCTTTGCCACTAAAAGTCAGAATACTCTCATCCACGCCAGCCGTCTTCACGATGCAACCTTTTTCTGCCAGATTGCCGTATAAAACTGCGAGACCACCGTCTTTAGAATAAGCATGTTCGTAATCACGGATGCAACCGTTAGCACGATCGGTATCCAAACTATCAAAGCGCTTATCTTGCGAGAACGCGGTTTGCGTTGGTACGCCACCCGGTGCAGCCATGAATAATTTTCTAACCGCTGCATCATCGCTGACCGCAATATCATTATGTGCAATCGCTTCGGCAAACGTCGGCGCGTGTATTGTTGGACGCGTGGTATCAAATAAATTCGCACGCGCCAATTCGCCCAGAATAGCGATGATGCCACCGGCGCGATGCACGTCTTCAATATGATATTTATCAGTCATAGGCGCGACCTTGCACAGACAGGGTACTTTGCGTGAGATACGATCAATGTCAGCCATTTTGAAATCCACACCAGCTTCATTCGCCGCCGCCAATAAATGCAATACTGTATTAGTTGAGCCGCCCATAGATACATCGAGTGCCATGGCATTTTCAAAAGTCGCTTTGTTGGCAATTGAACGAGGCAAGATTGAATAATCATCTTGTTCGTAATGGCGCTTCGCCAAATCCACAATCAAACGACCCGCACGCAAAAATAACTCTTTACGATCTGCATGCGTCGCTAAGATCGTGCCATTACCGGGCAACGCCAAACCCAAGGCTTCCATCAAACAGTTCATCGAGTTAGCTGTGAACATGCCAGAACAAGAGCCACAAGTTGGGCAAGCAGAACGCTCGATACGACCAATTTCCTCATCGCTAACTTTACTATCACCCGCTTTAATCATGGCATCGACCAGATCAATTTTCATGATCTTTTGCTCGCCAGTCTGTTTCGGATGCAAAGTTTCTAGCACCTTACCTGCTTCCATCGGACCACCAGAAACAAACACCACAGGAATATTCAGGCGCATGGCGGCCATCAACATGCCCGGCGTGATTTTGTCGCAATTAGAAATACACACCATGGCATCGGCACAATGCGCATTCACCATGTATTCGACAGAATCAGCGATCAACTCACGCGAAGGCAATGAATACAACATGCCGCCATGTCCCATCGCAATACCGTCATCCACCGCGATCGTATTAAATTCTTTCGCCACGCCGCCAGCCGCTTCGATTTCACGCGCCACCATTTGACCTAAATCTTTGAGATGCACATGACCGGGGACAAACTGGGTGAAGGAGTTAACTACGGCGACAATCGGTTTTTCAAAGTCACCATCTTTCATACCGGTAGCACGCCATAAAGCGCGGGCGCCCGCCATATTGCGGCCATGAGTTGTAGTGCGAGAACGATATACGGGCATGAAATCACCTCAAAAATAAATATAGAAAATCAAAATGCAAGAGTGACGTATCGCTTTTCATATGTCAAATAGTTAAAAACATAAAAATTAGGTCGAAATACATATATATAACCATATAAAAATTTCTTTTTCACAATAATTCACTAAAACAATTGGCCAAAGAATAATGTAAAGAAATTTTTTAATTGCATGAAAAAATTTAATTATTTACGTGTAATCAAGCGCTAATTGACAGTTAAAAGTAATAAAAATCACCCAATTTGAACCTAATTTAGCGTGGCACAAGATTTGCAATGCCTGTTCACAAGCCGTTCATTCCTTGATGTAAGTCAAACTCAAACCGAATGATTGGTGATCGATAGAAAGAAATATAGGGATATTGGGATACCTGGTTTTCAGTCGATAAATGCAATTGCTCAGGTCGCTGCGACCACAGCAGCCGCAGCAAGCACTGCACAGCAACTTCTGAATTTTTCAAAAAATGGAGGAATGCAATGAACTGCTTCAACACCAACGCACGACGTAATTTCACTTTTTCAAAATGTGTAGCGACTTTATCGGTCGCTTTCGTCACATTCGCGCCAAATTTCATCAACACAGCGCAAGCGCAAACTGTGTTGCCACAAGATGCCAAAGCCTTGTGCCCGATACCCGCACAAAATTTCAAAGCTTGGTTTGGTGGCAATGTCACCATCAACGGAGCTGTTAATCCAGCCAACAGTATTACTTTCCCCAACGGCGGTGATTGCGATTTTTATGCATGGTCAGAACAAATGTTCTTGTGGCTGACATCGCCTGCGCCAAAAACTTATGGTGGCGGCGGTTTTGTATTTAGTTCGCCTGTGTTTTATAACGTCTCAGGTGCAGATGCGAACGGTAAAAGAACTTACACGCAAAATCAGCCGAACGCACCATTACCCTTATTAAATGTTCGTAGCGCACAAGCCGGTCCGAATGGTCTGCAACGTGTGATGGATGTTAAAGGCCGCTCCTTTGAAATTTTGCCCGCACCGATTGCAGAAAGCGGCAAATCCTTAGTGCAAAACAAAGCGGGAAAACCCGTTGAAGTCGCCAGAATCGAAGCGGTTGCGGGTAAAAAACCTGTTTTCTTCGACGCCAACGACAAGAAAATTGAGTTACCAACGACGCCTTTGCTCAACACCAAATTAGCGGAAAAAGTAGCACCGCGTCTCGCTAAACTAGATGCTCAAACTGCGAAAAATATGGTGCAAGGCTTCCGTAATAGCGTGACGGGTAAAGTCGTATTTGTCGATGCCAGTGGTAATGCGATTGAACCTACACAAGGTCAGGCTGGTACGTCCGGCGTTCTGATTGGACAAAACCAATCCTTGGTGTACTACGCGACCATGGTGAATGACGTATTTGCTTACTTCCAAACAGGCATCGCCAATGGCAGCATTCCTAATTCGCATAACATCTCGCCACCAGGGACTTTCCCAACCGCTTTATTCCCGACGACACAGGCTGATTTAGATCCTATCGTTGCCTATGCCGCGACCAAGGGCGTCACTTTCCCAGACAAAGAAGCTTTGGCGATGGAAGTTAAAACCTCATGGATAGATGTCACGGGTATTGATGCATTTGGGTTTAAAGCCGCTGACTACGTAACGGTAAAAACCACCGTGCCAGAATACGATAAATCCAATTCTCAAATGTGGATACCAACAGGCAAAAGCAAAGCTGTCACACTAGCCTTGGTCGGCATGCATGTCGTGGGTAGTGCGAAAGGCCATCCAGAAATGATTTGGGCAACTTTTGAACACATCACCAATGCGCCGAATGCAGCCTACACCTACACCAACAGCGCCAATAAAACAGTGACCGTACCGCAGAATAGCGGTGGCAAATGGTTATTCGCGGCACCAACGGCGACTACTTACAACGTCCAAAAAGCGAAATTTTGCGCTAAACAAGACACCGGAAATGACTGCCCAGCGCCCCAAACCAATTACATCGCAGCGCTGGTCGCCAGTGGCATTGCACCAAGCGATACCTTGCGCTTAAAAGCCTTTGGTTCTGGATCAGATGCTAGCAATGCGACACTGGAAAATACGGAAGTTATTTCCAGTAACAACAGCGTACGCACTCAATTGATTGCCGGTGATATCCGTGCTAACTACATCATGACTGGCTCGACTTGGACTATTGGTGGCAAAGTCATCACATCGACCAATCAAGTAGGTACCAATATCTTGGCAAACACCACGATGGAAACCTACGACCAGGGTATTGATAGTACCAAGAGCAATGGTAGCAATTGCTTCGCATGTCATCAAAACGGCTCACAACCAGTCGGACAGCCTGCGAACACATCCGTCAGTCATATTTTCAATAAGCTGATTCCTTTGTTCCCTAAAACTACTAGCACGACAAAACCGAAGTAAATCCCAAACAATCAATTTGGGAAGCAATGTAAAGCTGACTTTCGCAGAAGGTCATCAAGCAAATCGGGCGTCAATACCGTCAATCAGTGTGCGGTATTGACGCCTGCCTGAAGGCACTCTAAACGCGCAAAGTATGTTTAGAGCGATCATTCAATGCACTAGCTACGACGGGAACGACTAAGATGTCCAGCCATGTGATCAACCAAGAAGTAAGAGTAAAAGGCACAGTGCAAGGCGTAGGTTTTCGCCCCACGGTGTATCGACTTGCCTTGGAATGTCAGCTGCATGGTGAAGTCAGCAATGATTGCGACGGTGTGTTAATCCGCGTATCTGGTATGGATACCAAAATCAAAGAATTTTTAAATAGGTTAAGCGTCGAAGCGCCGCCATTGGCGAAGATAGACTCGATTACCCACGCGGTTATCGAACGTGCATGGGACTACCGTGACTTTAGCATACGCGGGTCCTCGCATAGTGCAGGTCGCACCGACATCGCAGCGGATGCCGCCTCCTGCCCACAATGCCTGCAAGAGATCAATGATCCGAATAATAGGCGCTATCTCTACCCGTTTACCAATTGCACGCATTGTGGCCCACGGCTCTCCATAGTCAACGCGATTCCTTATGATCGCTGCCACACCAGCATGCATGATTTCAAATTATGTGCGACATGCGCAGCCGAGTATCGTAATCCTTTAGATCGTCGCTTTCACGCACAACCTACCGCCTGCCATGAGTGTGGGCCTCGCCTATTTTTATCGCCAGATTCACCAGCAACGAGTATCGATTCTGCTATTAGCCCACTGAGTCTAATCCAAAGGACGCAATCCATTTTAGATGTTATTCAACAAGCTTTAGTGGAAGGAAAAATCATCGCGATTAAAGGCTTAGGCGGTTTTCACTTGTGCTGCGATGCCAGCAATCACGCCAGTGTAGAGCTGCTCAGACAGCGCAAACATCGTTATGCAAAACCATTAGCGTTGATGGCACAGGACATGAGCGTGGTACGGTCTTATTGTCAAGTTTCAGAACAAGAAGAACAACACTTACGTAGCCCAGCTGCGCCTATCGTTTTGCTCAATCGCCTAGTACAAGCTGATGCCAATTTTCCCGCCTTATCAAGCGCGATTGCACCGGGCAGTCATTTACTTGGTTTCATGTTGGCGTACACGCCCTTACATCATTTAATCTGCCAACGCTTCGGCAAAGCACTAGTTATGACCAGCGCCAATTTATCGGGCGAACCACAGATCACTGATAATGAAGAGGCATTAGAAAAGCTGCTAAGAATTCATAGCGCGAACAACGAGAGCGATACAACTGACACAGAAATTGCAGATCTGGTGCTGTATCACGACCGCCCTATCGCCAATCGTATTGACGATTCGGTAGTGCGTTGTCATGCATTTGGCGTCCAAGTATTGCGACGCGCACGTGGTTATGCGCCGCGTTCTATTGCCTTACATAGCAGCTTTCAAGAGGCTGATCAGATTCTCGCTTACGGTGCGGAATTAAAGTCCACCTTTTGCCTGATCAAACAAGGCAGCGCCATACTCTCGCAACATCAAGGTGATCTGGAAGACGTCAAAACCTGTGACGACTACGAAAAAAATCTCACGCTGTTCAAAAATCTATTTGAGTTTTCGCCCAAACATCTCGCCTGCGATTTACACCCTGAATATATCTCCACTAAGCTCGCTCAAGCCCAAGCGCAGAGCAAAAATTTACCACTACTTGGAGTGCAACACCATCACGCGCATATTGCCAGTGCCATGGCAGAAAACGGTTTATCACGTACTCACGCCAAGGCCTTGGGTATCGCTTTTGATGGACTAGGATATGGTGACAATGCTGAACTCTGGGGCGGTGAATTTTTGCTAGCTGATTTTTGTGAATCACATAGAGTAGCGCGTTTACAGCCAATCGCCTTAGTCGGTGCAGCACAAGCCATGTTGCAACCCTGGCGTAATGCTTACGCACAGATACGTAATAGCATGACGTGGACGACGTTCCAGGAGCGTTATGGCACGACCAAGATCGCAGAATTTTTTGAACAGCAATCGTTAGCCACTATCGATCGTATGCTACAAGCGCAAGTCAATTGCCCTTTAGCCAGCTCGGCTGGGCGCCTATTTGACGCCGTCGCTGCCGCACTCGATATCCATCCGGACAAAGTGCAGTTTGAAGGACAGGCTGCGATTACTTTAGAGAGTCTGGTCGATCAAAATTATCTTGCTCAACTGCTGCGAGCTAAATCCACAGAACCATGCTATCAAATTGAAGTTCTGAACAATCCCATTACGCAATTGTACGAGCTCAATCCAGCAGCTATGTGGCCTGCACTACTGGACGATTTAAATCTACAACAAAGTCAGAGCAAAATCGCCACCCGCTTTCACGCCGCACTAATTCAAGCGGTACTGAAGACAGTCGATTTATTACGCACGCAACACCGATTTAACGAAGTCGTACTGTCTGGCGGTTGTATGCAAAACGAAGTTTTATCCACTGCCTTACAAAGCGCCATACAAGAACGTGGACTGGTTTGTATTACCCATCATTTAGTACCCGCCAATGACGGTGGTATAGCGCTAGGGCAAGCCGCTATTGCCGCAGCCAGAATCGCGAAAAATGCACTTTCCACTGAAATCAACTAAAAAATAGCGACAAAAATTTTCAAGCAAATAATCAACCCAAATAGGAAATGCTATGTGCTTAGGAATCCCAGGAAAAATCGTCAGCATCACTGACGCAGAACAACAGCTAGCCATGGTCGATGTGGGTGGCATACAAAGAGCCGTCAATCTCAGTTGCATTGCTTCGGACGGTAACGATCTGTCTCAACACCTCAATAGCTGGGTGTTAGTCCACGTCGGCTTTGCCATGAGTGTCATCTCCGAAGCAGAAGCGCAATCAACGCTAGCGATCTTGCATGAATTAGGGCAAATGCAAGAAGAGATGTTAGCGATGCAGGAAGGAGAATCGTAATGAGTGCGGTCAATAACGATGTGCATCTGCAAGCACTTTATCCTTTTCTCACTGAGAGCAAAGTCGATCATGTTGATATGAATGTAGCCTTACTCAATTCGGTAGAACAAAAGATGCAGCAACACCAAAACGTCATTCAAGATTTTTTCGAAAAAAATACCCAACAAGTTGTCGATTGCGCCAAGGCGATTGCTGACATGTATAAGCAAGAAGGCCAGCTTTTCACTATGGGTAATGGCGGCTCTAGTTCGGACGCCTCGCACATCGCTGTAGAGTTTTTGCATCCAGTCACGACGGGACGCCCTGCCCTGCCCGCTTACGATTTGAGCTGTGACAAAACTGTGATGACGGCGATTGCTAACGATGTCGGCTATCAACATGTGTATGCGCGCCAAGTCGCTAATTTATTAAAGAAAAAAGATGCCTTGATAGGCATTTCGACCAGCGGCAACTCCGACAACCTACTCCGTGCATTTGCACAAGCAAAAAAGATAGGTGCGACCACCATAGGATTGGTCGGCGGGAATGGCGGAGAAATGGCCAAGAGCGGTTTAGATCATTGCCTGATCGTTGAATCCGACAGCATCCATCGCACCCAAGAATGCCATGTCGCCATCTATCACGTGTTATGGGATTTAGTGCATACCTTGTTGGCGAGCGAACGCGGTGGACTGAATAAAAGACCATCCTAAAGTAAAACTGAGCGGAGGAAATGAATAATGAAATACGTCGATGAATTTCGTGATCCTGAAATGGCCAAGGTCTTACTCAAAGAAATTTCTAAAATTTCAGATAGCTTGGCTAAAGATTTAAAACGTCCCGTCTACATCATGGAAGTTTGTGGTGGACACACGCATTCCATTTTCCGATATGGTATAGAAAATATGCTGCCAGATAGTTTGGAATTAATTCACGGCCCGGGTTGCCCAGTCTGCGTTTTACCTATGGGTAGAGTCGATGATTGCGTTGCCATCGCCGAACAAGAAAACGTCATCATGACGACCTTTGGTGATGCGATGCGGGTGCCTGGTTCTAAGCGTAGTCTATTACAAGCGAAGGCCTTAGGTGCCGATGTACGCATGGTTTATTCGCCGCTAGATGCTTTAACGATTGCCAAGAAGAATCCAGATAAAGAAGTGGTATTTTTTGGACTCGGATTTGAAACCACCATGCCTAGCACGGCACTAACGGTACTAAAAGCCGAAGCCGATGGCATTAAAAATTTCTCCTTATTTTGTAATCACATCACGATTATTCCTACCATCAAGGCAGTCCTTGACTCGCCGGATTTACAACTCGATGGTTTCCTTGGCCCGGGACATGTCAGCATGGTGATCGGCAATCAACCGTATAACTTTATTGCTGAACATTACCAACGTCCGGTCGTAGTCGCGGGTTTTGAACCGCTCGATATTTTGCAATCGCTGTGGATGGTCTTAAAACAATTAAGCCTAGGCGAAGCAAAAATAGAAAACCAATACAACCGCGTCGTCCCAGAGCGCGGCAACAAAATGGCCTTGACGGCGATCAGTCGTGTCTTTGAATTACGCCAATTTTTCGAATGGCGCGGCCTAGGTTCTATCGACAATTCTGGCGTGCAGCTAAACGCCCAATATGCTGGCTACGATGCCGAGAAAAAATTTGTCACACCTTCCGTCGTGATTGCTGATCCTAAATCCTGTCAATGCGGTGAAGTCTTAAAAGGCGCCATTAAACCTTGGCAATGCAAAGTCTATGGCAAAGCCTGCACACCAGAGACACCACTTGGGGCGTTAATGGTCTCAAGCGAAGGTGCTTGCGCCGCCTACTTCCAATATGGCGGTGCCCGTATTGAAAATATGCAAGCCAAACAATCACAGCAGTCACATCAGCCACAACAAACACCACCCATCATTCCAATTCATCCTGTCATCGAGGAGACCAGTTTATGAATGTGTTAGATAAAAATCTGCAAGTGGCCAGCGATGCCGAAGCACCGATCGCCAGTACCCGCCTACGTCAGGGAAAGCTAGTGAGTTCTGTCATTACGCTAGCGCATGGAGGTGGTGGCAAAGCCATGCGCGATCTGATTGACGACGTCTTCATTAATGCTTTTAGTAATAGCAGTCTCAACACCTTAGAAGATCAGGCTCGCTTTCAACTCAGTGATCTCGCGCAATATGGTGACCGTTTGGCGATGACGACAGATTCTTATGTGATTGATCCTATCTTTTTCCCAGGTGGCGATATCGGCAAATTAGCAATCTGCGGCACCGTCAATGATCTGGCAGTCGGCGGCGCAAAACCGCTGTACCTGACCTGCGCCATGATCATCGAAGAAGGCATGCAAGTATCGACCTTAAAGCAAATCGTTCAATCGATGGCGGACACTGCCAAAGCGGCGGGCGTGTTGATTGTCACGGGTGATACCAAGGTGGTCGAACGCGGTAGTTGCGACAAAATTTTTATCAATACCGCAGGCATAGGCGTCATCAAAAAAGACTATCAACTTGGCGTACACAAAGCGCAAGCGCATGATCGTATTTTGGTCAATGGCTACCTCGGCGACCATGGCGCGGCGATTTTAAATGCACGCGGCGATATGCATTTGAGTAGTCCCATAGAAAGCGATTGTGCGCCCCTACACGAGTTGATTGAAGTGCTGTTAAATGCCGCACCCAATACCCGCTTCATCCGCGACGCAACCCGTGGTGGCATCGCCTCGGTAATCAATGAAATCGCCGACGCCTCCAAATGCGGCATAGAAATACAAGAAACCGCAACCCCGATACGCAATGAAGTCAAAGGCTTCTGCGAAATCCTAGGACTCGATCCCTTGTATCTCGCCAACGAAGGTAAGTTGGTAGCCGTCGTCCCAGCAGCTGAAACCGCCGCTGCCCTCGCCGCCATGCGAGCCCATCCTTTAGGCAGAGATGCCGCCGACATCGGTTATGTATTAGAAGATGGACGAGCAGGACGCGTGCAGATGCAAACCAGCTTTGGTGGTAAGCGGATTGTGGATATGTTGGTGGGAGAACAGTTGCCTAGGATTTGTTAGGGATTCTTATTGCAGACCAAAGTACCCGGCCATCCAAGCGGGACAAAGTTAAGATAAAGCTGATTCAGCCTTAGAAAAATCTTTATCCCTATTAGCGTTTGAGATTCGTTTTTTTCGCATGTGACACTGCCAATTGTGCTTTACAGAAAATGGAAAAAAGAAAGCATTGCTGTTTGAGCGCAGCGAGTTTCAACGCTTTCCCATTTTTTGTATTGCACAATTGGGAACCCGAAGGGCAGTGGCGCCTGCGTCGCCTTTTTTGGGTTACCTTTTTTGGCGAAGCAAAAAAGGTAACTGGCTGTCGGGCCACACCCGACCAGAGGTCGGATTAATTGACAGAGGCAACTCATGCGTGACGATACATCTAAGATGTTTAACAGTTTGGCTCATTAGAATACCAATGCGTCATCATACTTAGTACCTCGTCTCTTTCTCCCTTTTTTTAAAAATTTCAATCTAGGATCATCATGCAAACATTTTCCTCCAGCGAATACACACCAACCCAAGGTCTTTTAATTCGCATTGTCGACAATAACAAAGTCCTCACCTTGGACTATCAAGAAGCCACCGCTCAGCATCAGCGTTCTTTGTGGTGGGGTACCGCGGTCGGTTATCGCGCTATGCAAATGGCAGCACTTGCTTTATCGCCCAAATATCTCTGGCGTCGCGATCATTTAGTCGTAGTCAGTGCACACCCAGGTCCAGGCGTGCTCGATTCTTTAAACTATGTCACGCATTGCGCCGACAAAGGCACGTTAACCGTCATGGAAAATGATAATTGCGTGAGTCGCTGCAATAGTCAGATGAAGTTTGAGTGGTGGGTCAGTGATGGTGAAAAAACAGCGCACGTCATGCTCAACGAAGATTTTGTTCCCATTGAGTTTTATCAGCTAATTGACCGTCGCGTGTATAGCGAAACTAAAGCAGACGATGACAAGCTATTTGAACTCTATAAAGTCAATCTCTCGTCACGTATCTGGGTTGCGCCTTTGGAAGAAAACTTTACGGTAGAAATCTTACCGCCGCTGGCAAAAGGTGAAATCCCTAGCAATCATGTCTGGAACAAAGCTTTAGCATAATGATGAATCAGTCAGCGAATATTGAAAATAGACTGTGGTTTCTTGAAGAAATCCACAGTCGTGATTTGCCGTTGACTCAAGATTTATATCGTCTCTATCCGGGGATGAAATTTGGCTTGCTAGAGCATATCGACTTTTTCAGTGCAAGATTGACGGTCAAACTGTTAAAGATACTAAATGATCGTGACGCCTCCATAAAAAATAATTGGCAAAACTGGATCATCACCGCTCCCGCTTTTTATCACCTACCTGCGGCTGCCAATTTACTAGCGAAAAATATTCAGTACCGACTACAACAACTAGGTTGTGATATTCGCTTGATCTTTCCTAAGCTATCCCAAGAGTCTAATTTAGTCGGCGATAATCGAGCCTTCGTCATGTCCAATGATTACAGCAAGCACAGTCGCGAACTACGTTACGCTCATCGTCTGCAAAATTACCAGATACACGATGAGATAAATCTGCAGGCGCAATTTCATCAGCAGCACGTGATCGTTATCAATGACATTTATGTGACAGGCGTTCAACAAATGATCATGCAACAATTGTTCCATCGCTGGCAAATTGCGTCTTGTAATTGGTTATATATCTTCAAAGTCGAAGAACATCTAGCGCAGCAATATCCCGAAATCGAGCATCAACTCAACACCAGTCAATACCGAGATTTAGCAAGTTATGCCGCACTGTTCAATCAAAAAGAATTACATTTTACTAGACGTTGTATCGCTCACTTACTAGAAAAAGATTTGAACGATTTCAACTATGTGATCACTCAATTACATCCAGAAATTCTAGAAAAAATCCAGAATAACATCAGCAAAGAATGGCCAGAATACCGAGCATTATTCGCTGAAAAATTAGCAGCCATGAACGCGCTCAAACATGACATCAATAGAGGCAGCTGTAGCGACAACAACAATGACAAAGACTGTGCCAAAAAAATTAGTACAGTATAAAAGGAGCAACCCATGTACGACATCAATTACAAAATAGCGCTGGTCGATCTCAATGTCATTCGGGTACCACATTACCAAATTCCCGTGGATCAAAGCTCACCTCTATTTAATGAGCCGCTGGTCAATTTGAAAGATTATGAACTCCCTTTTTTATCGTGGCATGCGATCACCGATGGCAGCAATGCGCCCTATCACAAGGCAGTGCGCGGCAGCCGACAAGAAGGTTGGCTGCGCAAAACGATCGCCGAAAAACTGCAAAGAGCCAACCAGCTTTTGCATCGATTTGATGCTGAGTTACTGATACTCGACGCCTATCGTTCCTTGGATTGTCAACAAGGATTGTGGGAATATTTTTATAACCGTGGTCGCAGCGAAAATCCCAGTGGTAACGATGCCGCGTGGACGGCATACGCACTCGGCTATGTGCGAGACCCACGTCATTTCGACCCGCTTGATGCACGCACTTTTCCTATTCACATCACGGGTGCATCGATTGATACAACTCTACGTCGTCGTAGCACCGGACAAATCATGAATATGGGCTCAGCGTTTGAAGAAATTGCCGACGTCAGTTCTACCGATTATTTTGAACGTCAATTACTGCAAGGTTTAATTAGCGAGGACGATGAACGCTTGTGGAATCGGCGCTTGTTGGAATGGGCGCTGAGTAGCGAAGATTTCTTAAATGATCCTATTTATTTTTGGCATCACGACTGGGGCAACCAACTTTGGATCAAAGTCAAAAATGCTTTACATGGCAATGCGCCAGCAGCAGCGTGGTACGGACATATGCCCTCGCCTGCGTGGACAGTGGCAGAAAATTGAATGAGTCCGTGATATATCCCCTCTCCCGCGAGCGGGGGAGGGTTAGGGTGAGGGAAGTTCAGAAGTCGCACTATTTGTTATACGAATAGCACCCAAGTTCAATAAGGCTCTGCTTTTTCAATATCATTACTAGAGCTGAACCACCCTCATCCCCAACCCTTCTCCCGCTTGCGGGAGAAGGGAGTCCCCCCCCGATTTGGTCGATACAACCTAAGTGAATAATAATGAAACCAGAACGCGAATTAATGCACACAGCTTCGTCAAGCACCACCCCTGATCATGTAGGCATCAGCACAGCATTAATGCAATTGATGCGTCAACATAATCAAGAAGCGCTACAACAAGCACAAAACAGCGATCCCTTCAGTCGTATCGAGGGCGCGCTCGCCGTGCATTGCGAGGTTGATTTGCAACAGCGTGCGGTCGTAGAAAGCGCTGCGATGGCAACCCCATTTAAAGGATACGAAGCGCTATTGCCGGGACGCGATCTACAGCAAGTGGGTAGAGTCAGTGCGACCGCCTCCGGCATCTGCGGCGGTGTACACGCCACCGCATCTGCACTTTGTCTAGAAATGGCCTTAGGGCTTAGACCGCCACCACTAGGTATTGTGGTGCGTAATCTATTACTGAGCTGCCAATACCTGAACGATAATTGCATGCACTTATTTGTGTTAGCTGGACCGGACTATTCACAAGCCGTGATAGAAAAAAGCAATCCCGAAATCTGGTCTCGGGCACAAAGCAGTCGCTGTCGCTTTGCTGACATTCACGGTTATCAACAGCTCAGTGAACTCATGCTAGCGCTAAACAAAGGCCAAGGTGCTTTATATAAAGAAGCGCTAAAAATGGTGGCTATTGCGCGTCAAGCTTATGCACTGCTGGGCGGCAAATATCCGCATTCTGAATCCATAATTCCCGGCGGAGTTAGCCTGCAAGTCGATATCGCCCAGTTACAGTTATTTAAAACACTGTTATCAAGCTTTGCGAGTTATAGTCAAAAAGCCGCAGCGATCTGGGATGACGTCTTTGATTTTATGTTGAATGCCAATCCAAGCTACGAGAATCTGGGACGCGCCCATGCCAACATGCTCGATTTTGGGCAATGGGATCACCCTGATTATTATGATGCGACTTATGAGAATTGCGATATCTGGGGCGAACAACGTTGGTCAAGCCCTGGCGCCATCATCAATGGTGAATTACGCTGCACGCAATTAAGTGTATTGAATGCGGGTATGGAAGAATGTTTGGACTATTCCTATCGCGAAAGGCAGACGATAGCAACATCCGATATCATTCAATATGACCCCAATGGCAATCCGATTTCTATCGATCACCCATGGAATAAACGTCTCGCAACAACCCGTAATGTGCAAACTCAAAAGCAAACTAAGGAGCAAGCCTATAGTTGGGGCTCCAGCCTGACGTGGCAAGGCAATAGCTTCGAAGTCGGCGCTTACGCCCGACTCTACCTGAGTGCAATAGCGCAAAAAATACCCAACAATGCCTTCCTTACTTCCACCGGTAGCGGCTTAGAATTTTTACTGCCACATACTAGCTCAGGCGATATCAAGATGCAGTGGCAGATTCCAACAATCTGGAATGCCTTTGAACGCAACCGAGCACGTGCTTACTCTCTAGCTTTTAACTTAGCCGTCACTTTAGAAAATATAGTCATCGCGGAACAGCTAATTCAATCGGGGCAAACACAAACGCATGTCGCCATCAACCGTCAACAGATGGGCACGCGATTGGGCGTAGGATTATGGGGCGCAAGCCGCGGTTTCCTCGCACATTGGGCGGTGATTAAAGATCAGGTGATTGATAATTACCAAATCGCGATTCCTTCAAGAATCAACGTCGCAACCCGCAACCAACATCAGAACATGGGGCCTTTAGAACAAGCCTTACTAAACACCCCCATTTTGGAGACGGGCTTCAAAAATCTAGCGGATTTTCGAGGCATAGACTTACAAAGAACCATACAAAGTTTTGACCCATGCATGAGCTGCCATGCGCAGATTTTACTGAAAGATAATGGCTTAGTTATCCGGCAGGAAATCGATACGAATTTTCCCGCTTTACCGATTACCGGATCATCATCACCATGACGCAATAAGTTGGTATCTGAGGCTATAGATCAAACCCGCGATTTGCACATGCACGCTGAGGTGAATGAGTAAATATGCGTAGCTAAAGCAAAGTCCGGCAATAGCGTAGATAATACGGGCTCTATCTATGTATGAACTGCTATGCGTCAGCCACTCTCACTCAGCACCATCACATTGCTCACCATCCCGCCCATGCTATGGGCCGCAAATGCCATCGTCGGACGCTTGATTTATCACGATATCCCGCCCGTAACTTTAAATTTTCTACGTTGGCTGCTCGCATTCTTAATACTACTACCGTTTGCCTATCCGATTTTTAAAACAGGCAGCAGTCTTTGGCAGGATGCCAAGCAATATGCCATCTTGGGTTTATTAGGTATTGGTGTTTACAACGCTCTGCAATATGCGGCTTTGCAAAGTTCTGGCCCCATTAATGTCACCTTAGTGGCGTCGGGTATGCCAGTGTGGATGATGCTGATCGGCTACTTGTTCTTCGGCGCCAAAATACGCCTACTGCAAATCGCTGGCGCGGTATTGTCCATCATTGGTGTTCTGCTTGTGCTAAGTCGTGGCAAAATCGATCACCTGCTTGATTTACATTTAGTGTCAGGTGACCTACTCATGATCGCCGCTACGATTGCTTGGTCGTTCTATAGCTGGTTGCTCACGGATCAAAACCAATATCAGGAATTGCGGACTCGCTGGACATTTTTTCTGCTGGCACAAATTAGCTTTGGGGTAATTTGGTCAGGGCTATTTGCCGCTGGAGAATGGGCGCTCATCGACTACCATATTCAATGGAGCTGGCAATTACTCGCTGCAATTATATTCGTTGCCATCGGTCCCGCCTTGATCGCGTTTCGCTGTTGGGGTGCTGGCGTACAAAAAGCAGGTCCCAATGTGGCAGGATTTTTCGTCAATCTCACCCCATTGTTCACCACAATTTTATCGGCCGCCATTTTGGGAGAGTTACCCGATTGGTACCACGGCCTTGCTTTCTTACTTATCATCGCAGGCATCGTCATTTCGTCTCAACAAAAAGTTTAGTGTTAGGATGAGCGCTTACGAAAAAGCTCAAATAGAATCAGCCCCCCCTGTCTTAGCAACCAAGGAAACATATGAACATCAGCCTAGAAAGTAAAGCCCAAGCACGATTAGCACAAACGCTGCAGATGGATAATCATCAACTGACTACAGATGTCTCCATCGCCGAAGGTGGTGAGAATTTAGGACCTAGCCCACACGACCTCTACGATGCCGCACTAGCCTCCTGTAAAGCCCTAACCGTCATGTGGTTCGCCCGCAAAAAAAATATTCCTGTCACACACATCGATACGAGGATAGGACGCGATGATAGCGAAGAGCGCCAAGGAATCTACCGCTTAAGCACCAACTTAATTATTCATGGTGAAATCAGTGAGACTGAATTTGCTCAACTAAGTGCAGTCGCCGAAAAATGCCCAGTGCACAAATTAATGACTAGCGTCACCACCGAAATCACCACGAAAGTTGAGCGTGCAAAATGAGTACAACAAATGTTTTTGATCCTGCCAAAGTTCTCAAAGCCCACGGCAAAGATTTGGGCGGTGGCTTCGTCGTCAATCGTCTATTACCCTCGGCAAAAAGACAAGCAGTTGGCCCGTTTATCTTCTTCGATCATTTCGGTCCGGTGACCGTCAAGCCAGAAGACAACCACGATGTCCGCCCGCATCCCCACATAGGTTTAGCAACATTAACGTATTTGTTCGATGGCGTGATTATGCACAGAGATAATCTTGGCTATGCCCAACGCATAGAACCCGGTGCCATTAACTTAATGATCGCGGGCAAGGGCATCGTTCACTCGGAACGTAAACCCGAAGAGCAAAAAAATGACACCTACGTTAACCATGGATTGCAGTTGTGGATTGCCGTCCCCGAAGACAAAGAAAAAATCCCCGCCTCGTTTAGCCATACGCCTGCATCAGCAATTCCAGAAATCACGAATGGCAGTGCGACGATACGCGTCTTAGTCGGCAGCGCATTGGGTGCAGAATCACCAGTCCCCACGCTATCGCCAACACTCTATCTCGATATTCAGTTGCCACCGAATAGCCAATGGCAATTACCGGTGCTGGCAGACGAACAGGCAATCTACCCAATCGAAGGGGAAGTCTTCGTCGCTGGTGAAAAATTGGAATCACATACGATGTTGGTCATCGATCAAGAACAAACCATCAGCAACGCTGAGCATCCTTCACGTTTCGTATTAATTGGTGGTCAGTCTTTGGGGCATCGATTTATGTGGTGGAATTTTGTTGCTAGTCATAAGGAAGATATTGATGCTGCGGCCTTAGCTTGGGAGGCTGGCGATAGTGCTTTGGGGATGGGGCAAGTGCCGGGTGAGGTTGAACGGATTCCTTTGCCTAAGCGTTAGTTTCGCGTCGACAAATCTTCCTTCTTCAGCAAGCGGGAGAAGGGTCGTGGATGAGGGAGGTTCAGATTTGGTCAAATTACATACCATTTCTATTTGAATGGTTCGATGCTTTAGCACTTGATTTGGGATTTTTGTTGACTATGCTTTTTTTACTTGAAAAGCCTACGATATAAATGCTTACAAATAGACTATTTGGACTTTTTGAGAAATTTAAAACAATTCTTTTTGTCAATCTTCGAATATTTTTTATTCTGAAAAATTAAATCACGCTAGGTTTAGCACATGCGACTCTTATCAGCTATCTACGGCTTTGAAATCACTCGTCCTATTTCCTATGGTTCATGGCGCATCGAACCAATTATTGATTCTCCTGAACAAGCAAATACGCTTGCCCGAGATCCTGAAGCATATAATCTAACCGCAATAGTGGTTGGCGATACATTTCCAGAGAATGAGCGATTTAAACTTGAAGGCGTTCTTTGCTTCATTGAACACCTTGATGTCATTGTCTTCCCTGCGATTCAACTGATAGACGATGCGGAACCCGACGCATCAAAACTTCCACGTATATTACGACGACAACGACGCCACAGTGGAGTTGGTGCTGTTATAGCTAGAGACTTACTTTTTCACCAATCAAGAACCGATTTTCTCACTTTAGCAATGTCAAAACTTTCGGACGATGAATTTTGTAAATCGACAAAGTTCAACATACTTTTCTTTAAATGTATCGAAACATTCCGACAACGTAGTCCGTTTCTTGAAATTAGCTACTTTCTACTATTCTCTGGCCTAGAGTCTTTTGCGAGGGCAAGTCTCAACGATACAAAAACCAGAGATGCGGCTAAGCCAATCTACTCTCAACTTAGCTCTTATGGATTGAACGTCGTACTTGAGGATTTAAGCGATTTGCCCCGCTCCATTAGAACGTACGCACGTCTCAGAAACTCGCTGTTTCACAACAGCGAATTTCGCCATACAATTCACATTGGCAACTCTGAAATTCAACTTGATGCCACTACCTATTTCTTCCATCTCTCGATGTTAGTAAACCTCACTATATTAAAAGCCGTTGGTTTTGATGACGGTCACACCAATTGGGAAGCATGGCTTGATCGCCAAATGCATTACTAAACAAGCTCTTTAGAAAAGGTGCAACCAAGTCGACAAATTTTTAAATTACATATATCAAATTTACTTCAACAGATGAACACTATGCAAACATCACTTCGTTAGCCTGCAACGCAGATTGCACCTGTTCTACGTGATTACCTACAACTCACGAAAGAACTAAGAAAATTCTTCATGGGACTCGATTTCAAGGCACCAAAAAAAAGTGACACTTCTGGTTGGCAAAAAGCTCAAGAGTTTATTGAGTCTGGAAAACTCTTTTACCGTGGAGTGCGAAGTGATGTTTAGCTTCGCAGGACGAGTGCCGCCTCACCGACAGACTCTTAAAATTACGTGTGGTAATTTTACTTCGACAAACGAACACTTCACAAAAATCACTCCGTTAATCCATTGATCTATCTTCTAACGTGCTCAACGTTCACAAGTCGGGTGTGGCCCGACAGCCAATCACCTTTTTTGCTTCGCCAAAAAAGGTGATCCAAAAAAGGCGACCGTAGACTCGCCCTTCGGGTGCTTACGCTACGCTCCAGCATAATTTGTGCATCACAAAAAATGGGAAAGTGTTGAAACTCGCTTCGCTCAGACAACAACACTTTCTTATCCATTTTCTGTGAAGCACAAATTACATCGTCTCGAACGGGGGTAGGTCAAAGTCAAAAACAGAATCAAAAGCATAAACAAAGACCAACAACCACTATTAGAAAAATGCTCGGCGTTCGGTTCTGTTTGTTTTGGTGTTGGTGTTGCTTTTGACTTTCATCCACTTCTGACACTGCCAATTGTGCGGGGCAGAAAATGGATAAAGAAAGCCTTGTGTTTGAGCCGCAGGCGAGTTTCAAGGCTTTCCCATTTTTTGTCTTGCTCAATTGGGAAGCCGCAGGCCAGTGGCAGCGTAGTCGCCTTCTTTTGCTTACTTTTCTTGGCGAAGCAAGAAAAGTGAGTAGCTGTCGGTCTACCACCGACCTGTGAACGTCAAAACTAGCGATAGGCTCATTAATATGAAAGCAAGCCACCCAGGCTCGTTTGCGACGACAAACCGCATCAGCAACATTTTCAAAATGCTGAGATGCTAATTTGCGGCAAGGAAAATATTGGAGCGATAAATCGTTAAAATGAATTTACAGCGCGGGTTGCACCCGCCCTACATTTCTAGTCTAGATAAAGCGACTCAGGCTCACAACCCCAAAGGCCGCAACAATCCCTCTAAATCCTCCACATTAAACTTAGCAGAAAATGCCGCATCACTCCCCAGCACACCTTCTGCCAAAGCCGCTTTGCGCTCTTGCAATCCCAATATGCGCTCTTCTATACTGCCCTCGACCACCAGTTTATACACGAACACATTCTTATCCTGACCAATACGATGAGCGCGTGAAGTAGCTTGTTCTTCGACTGCGGGATTCCACCAAGGGTCCATGTGAATTACCGTATCAGCGGCAGTTAAATTCAAACCCACACCACCCGCTTTTAAACTAATTAACATGATAGGCGGTGCATGTTGATCCGCTTGATTTTGAAACTGCGCGACTACAGCACCACGTTGTGCTACAGGCGTCTTTCCAGTCAAACTCAGAAAACGTAAAGCCAATTTCTCAAGCTGCTCCGCAATCAAATCCAACATCTCGGTGAACTGTGAAAATATTAAGATACGTCGTCCTTCAGCAACCAAACTAGGCAACATATCACTCAACATGTCTAACTTAGCTCGTTCCATCGTCTCAGAGGTTTGCGCGCCCTTTAATAAATAAGGATCACAGCAAACCTGACGTAATTTTAAGAGCGCGTCGAGTATCGTAATCTGGCTACCAGAAAATCCTTTACGTTTTAAAATTTTTCTAATTTGCTCATCCGCCGCGACGCGCACACTCTCATACAATTCGCGCTGCTGTCCTTGCAATTGCAATCGTTTGATCACTTCAGTCTTGATGGGCAATTCATTCGCGACTTCATCTTTGCGTCGTCGTAAAATAAAGGGCCGCACGCGCTGCGCTAATAATTGTGCGCGTAGAGTTTCGCCATTGACCTCAATAGGATTACGCCACAGTCTTTTGAAACTGCGCATGTCGCCCAAAAATCCTGGCATCAAAAAATCAAACTGCGTCCATAATTCGCCTAGATTATTTTCTAGGGGCGTTCCGGTAATACACAATCGATGGCGAGCACGCAAACGGCGCACCGCATCGGCGCCGCGGCTAGAGGCATTTTTCACGGTTTGGGCTTCATCCAAAATGAGAAGATGGAATTCCTGTTTTTCTAGAATTCCAATATCACGCCACAGCAAAGGATATGTCGTCAATACGATATCAACCTGAATCATCTGCGAGAAATTCTCAGCACGTTGCGCGCCCTGTAATGCCAACATCCGCAAACTCGGTGCCATACGCCGCGTTTCCGCTTGCCAGTTAAACACCAACGAGGTTGGCAACACAATCAAAGCAGGTCTATCCAAACGCCCTGCTTGCTTCTCAATCAAAATATGCGCTAATGCTTGCGCTGTCTTCCCCAAGCCCATATCGTCCGCCAAAATGCCTGCAAGATGATGTTCACGTAAATACTGCAACCACGCGACACCATGCAATTGATAAGGTCGCAAAGTAATACCTAACTCGGCTGGTGCAACGACTGCCTTTAATTCACCCTCCATAGTTAGGCGCTGCGCTAATTCACGCAAACCCTGATCACCACGCAATTGCCAAGTCCCATGCACGCCCGCTCGTGCTTCCTGGCTATCGAGCAAAGACTGACGTAAGGCTTCAAGTCGATAAGCGTCCCAAGCTGACAAATGCAAAGGTCCGGCCAAACCATCTTGCAAGCGTTGCTCATCCGTCAGCAACTCCAACATATGCATGACAATGGCTTTTAAAGGCGCAGCCAAGGCATCAATGCGCTTGCCGCCGGGCGCACGCAATGGTATGACCGCCAGATCATCGATCGCTGCTACTTGTTTGGCATCCAACCAACGCGCATCACGCTGCAATAGATTCGCCAACATCGGCACCAGATCCACAATCTGTCCATCGATCTCCACACCTAGACTAAACAACCACGAACCTTCACGCGCGGGCAAACCCAAAGGCACAATAGTCGACGCATAACCATAACCATGCATGGGCGCCGCGACTTCTTTCCCTATCACTTCAGCACTAACGGGATCGAGTATCAAATGCCAAGCATCGACCGGCACGCTTTCATGTGCAAAGCCAGGACGCACGACCACTCGCCAACCGAGTGCCTGCAAACGCGGTAATTCTTCAGCCCAAAAATCCGCAAAAAATCCCTCTTGCTGCAAGCTCCACAAAGGCCCAAACAACAAAGCAGCATCCTCATTGCGCCATTGCAAACTATTTGCAGGCACCGGCTGTAGATTCAAATCCCATATCATATCGAGCGCATCGGCTTCTGCTCCAAGATCGCGCACCAATACAACCGGATGGCCGTCAGCATCTTCCATTAAATGCGTGGCATGTGGTCGGCGGTTTAATAAAGTCGTTGGCGCTGGCGTTGTCCAACTCAATCCCGTGTCTGTTGTATACAGCCAATCAATTTGAACCACGGTAACGCTACCGCCACGCGGACCGAATGTGCCTGTGGGTTTCATACCTAGTAAGCCGTCACCTCGGTGTAGAGTTTGTAGGGTGATCCGGGGTTGGAAGTGGGCGGATTGGGTTGTTGGGTGTGGCATTTTTTGGTGAGGTAAACTCTCGACTTGGGAAGAAGTGTACAAGATTCTTGGCCTTGAGTTTACACAATCAATACGGCATTGCTTAGTGTTCGGTGATCTGTTATTTTTGACTCAATTAGAAACCTTCAATGAAGCAAAAACAAAATGACCGACAAACTAAGCTATCAACGAATCCGAAACCGCATTTTAGAAATAATAGAGTGGATAATAGAGTCAGAGAAAACACCGCCAGAATTAGGATTTAATAACCTCATCAATCACTGGGATGATTGGACATACAACTCAAAACAAGCAAGCGACTTTCCTGCACCATTTTTTTCCGAAAGCGAAGGTCAACTGTTAGCAGCGCTTACCGACGCTATCAATATATTTTGCCAAATTACACTAACGGGGATAAAAAATGAGAATGAGGCCTTGCATTCGCCAGAATGGAAATCGGTTATCGTACTAGCGCGTCATACGCATGAAGAAATGATGAAACGCAGGAGATTTTCTGAAGATACTATTCTTGACTTTTAATAAGTTTATCCTAGATCAACTGTTCAGCAATTAGTTCAAGTATAGCGTGCGTTTCACATTTAAAAAAAAACAGCCCTTTTTATTTTTTTACTTTGATCTACTTTTTCGGATAATAAGAGTTCCCAGGTCGGGTGTGGCCCGACAGCCAAATACCTTTTTTGCTTCGTCAAAAAAGGTGATCCAAAAAAGACGACCGTAGAGTCTCCACTGCGCTGCTTGCAAGCAGCTTAGAGATCGATGGCGCAAAGCATGCTTTGCGAAACTCCATCAATCTCCCCTCGGGTGCTTACGCTACGCTTCAGCATAATTTATGCATCACAAAAAATGGGAAAGTGTTGAAACTCGCTCCCCTTGCTGGGCGCATCTTCGCTTGCAAGCGAAGACCGTACGCAGGCGATGTGCATGCACATCGAAACCCCTGCTTAACCTCAAACACAACACTTTCTTATCCATTTTCTGTGAGGCACAAATTACATTGTCTCAAACTGGGGTAGGTCAAAGGCAACGACAACACCAAAACAAGCAGTCTCGTCGAATACATATTTTTCTACTAGCTGCTGTAGGTCGTAGCGTTTGAGTTTTCTTTTGCGTAGTGAACTAAACTATCGGTAGGTTGGCGCTGAGCAAAGCGAAGCCCAACAACAGTTACGACGATCGAACAATGCTGGGCTTAGCAGCGCCAGCCTACGGGCTAGCCGTCATGGGTCGTTGCTTTTGAATTTGCTTTTGACCTTCAATTCACTTCTGACACTGCCAATTGTGCGGGACAGAAAATGGATTAAGAAAGTGTCGCTGTTTGAGCGTAGCGAGTTTCGACACTTTCCCATTTTTTGTCCTGCACAATTGGGAAGCCGAAGGCCAGTGGCAGCGTGGTCGCCTTCTTTTGCTTACTTTTCTTGGCGAAGCAAGAAAAGTGAGTAGCTGTCGGTCTACCACCGACCAGAGAACAATAAGATTAGCTGAAAAACTACTTACAAGATGCGTCTTATGAAAATGCTAGCTCTCTCAATTTAAAAGAACACCAACAACGGAACGTCGCAGAACGCCCGCATATGAGCATAATGACTATACCCGAATCTGAACGCCCCTCATCCCCAGCCCTTCTCCCGCTTGCGGGAGAAGGGCGCTTTTAAAAAAACTGCCCCCCTACTTCGCCGAACAAATAAACGGATACTCCCGATTATCAATAATCGGCGTCACACCAAAGAAATCATTCAACACCGACTCCGCTGTGCAATAAGCACCTTCCACCCACGCTTGGTCGTTCGAATATGCTTCGCCGACGATGAAAATATTCAGATCCGTTTTCTCCATCAATTGCGATGGCTTACGGATTTTTTGTTGCACATCACCGATATTAAAATGCGCAGCCCACGCATGATAGCCAGCATTAAATGGTGGCAGCGACCAATCCATATAGGCGGCCTCTAAGGGAGCAGGCACCTTGGTGTAATCTGAGTTCGGTCCGAAATGAATTTCGGCCAATTGTTTACGCAGCATCTTCACCATACGGTCGGGCACTTTTTTGGGGCCTTGCAAAGTTTGAACGTTGACGATGGTGGGAATGTGTTGCTCTTGATCTGGTTCTAATTCCAGCTCTTTCCAAAAGGTGGTATATACCTCATCATCATAACTGGCTAATAAACCATACACAGGTTTAGCTTTTTGATCGCTGGCGTTATTGCCGAAATAAACCACTTGTCGAATCGGCGTGTCGGTCACACTAGGGCCAATAGTATTATTCAACGTCACCTCTAACAACGCCGTCTCATGTGCCAAACTAAGGCGTTCTTGTGTCAGTGCTTGTACTGCATTGATCAAATCATTGGCACTGGCATATGGCGTTCCGACTAGACTGCTTAAAGCCTTCAAAGTGGCTTTCGACAAACCCTGTGTTTTTAACTGCACGACCGCACGTTGTGTAACTTCATAACCGGTTAATTGCGGGATGTAGGTCGGTGGATTTTCTGCATCGGCAGTCCACCACGGTGTAGCAAAAAACATTCCCACTTTATATGAGGGCTGCATGATCGTTGACTCTAAATACAATTGCACCTTGCGATGATTGAGTACATCGACAATGCCTTTGGCATCGACATCGGGATCAAAGCGTGATCCTCTCGCAACCTGTTCAATCGCATGGCGCGGCATCGCTAACCACGCCGCATCGGTAGTTTTACTACCGGCTTTTTTCCATGGATTTTCACGTGTGGCATAGCTATAGTGAATTACATTATCTTTAGCAACGATCGCTTGCAAGCGCATATTGGGTTGATAATTAAATGTAATTCCCTGCGCTTTTGCTAGTTTAACGATCTGATCAAATAGCGCATTGAACATTCCCGAATAGCCGATATTGATGGTCTTATATTGATTACCTGGTGTAAATTCATTATTCGCTTGGAAGGCATAGGCCGAATTCCAATTAATCACATTAGAGCTATAGCCATTACCATCGGCAGCGTAATTAAAACCTTCGCTGCCTAATTGGTCATACATCAAATTCCAATAACCGATGTCCTTGAGCTTATCGCCTTTTTGATAGACCGAAGCGTCACCGGTATTGACCTTGATCACACCATCGCGATAGAACGTATCCCATTGACGACGCGTCATATTTTTATTCACCGACAAACCCTCTACCGTAGAAAAACCATTATCTGGCGCGCCAGCTGCACCATAGTGATCGACGTTATAAGGTGCAGGATTTTGAGAGGTAATTTGATTCAAGAAAAAATTTTTACTGCGTAAATAGTAAAGCGGATTGGTCGATTCATTGAAGGGAACTGAATATTGATCCAATCCCAATTGTTTGATAACCGTCGTTACTACCCGATGCCCTGGCGCTGTGCCATTGTTGGCATCTTTTGCATTCATATCCCAATCAGAATAACGCATGCCACCTAGCTCTAAATAGGCTTGAGTTTTATCGTTTTTGTAGTGCCAAGTACAAATACGAGCACCAGCCGCACGCGTGCCGTGATGGGCTTTGGAGAAATCATAGCGCCCCCAATCGTAGAGCTCTAGCGTATCACCCTTAGCTAATTTTTTATTTTTATCCTTGTTGTTCTTGACTTCCCCATTCAATAAACGCCAAGCCGTGTAAAGCCCTGCAGCACCAGCACCGAAAATAGAATAAGTCTTTGTCGTTTGATTTGGCTTTGCCATGAAAATCTCCTTATAAGTTAACTGTGTAGTAGCGGTTACTTCGGATACTTAAAAAAATCAAACCCCTCAACGCCAAGACGCCGAGTCGCAGAGTCGCTGAGAAAAAGCGAAACTGAAGAGAAAGCGATTTATAGATTTACTCAAGATCGCTTATTTCCTGAACAAGAGAGAAAGCCCAAACAATCTGCGCTTTCTCTGTGCTCCTCTGCGTCACGGCGATGAGGTTTTTTCCATAGATCAAAATTACACCGGCAGCGTCTCATTCCCCAAACGCGCCATTTGTTGTGGCAGGTCTTTTTCAGGGATACAAACTTCGACCAGCACGGGTTGTGATTTTATTTTTTTGATGAGAGGCAAAACACGTTTTAATTCTTCTACTGTTTCGACTTTAAAACCTTTCGCACCAAAGGCTTGCGCCAGCGCCATGTAATCCCATTTTGGTAAGATGTCGAAGCTGTCAAATTTATGCTGCGGCCCCGCTTCAAACGCGCTCATATCGACATACACTTGCTCAATCGCATACACGCCATTGCTCATCACAAAGATGACTGAATTTAACTTATTGCGTGCTAGAGTGGATAAGGATTGACAGACCATCATAAAGCCGCCATCGCCCGCGATCGTCAAGGCTCTTTTACCACTGCCCAATTGCGCACCGGATGCTGCGCCGGTTTCAAAGCCTATACATTGCCACGCTGCCGAACTGATATAGCTGCCCTGCTTCATACCTATCGCATTACTCGCCACATACATAGCACTACTGACGCCATACACCATGACGATGTCGTCCATCATTTTTTGATCGTGCAAAAACTTCATGGTGTGCTGAAAGAAACGATTGTAGGTAATGACTTCTGGTTTATCGTTCCAACGTGTATCGGAATTCGAGATCCATGGCTCAGGATAAACGGGCTTGGCGGGTGCTTTGACTTTGAGCGGATAGGCTTTAGATTTTTGAAAACGCTTCAATAAAGCTTCCATGAAATCTTGCATCATCACGGCTTCATATTGGAAGTAACCGACCCGCATCTGCCCTAATGAACTTTGTATCATTTGCGGATATTTGTTTTCCATCAGCCACAAATAATCATCAGTAAGTATGGTACCTAGTGAAATGATGCAATCGGCATCTTCCACCGTAGTGATTACACTAGCAATCGAGGCTTGATCGGCGTAGGTACCAATAAATTGTTCCCCAACTTCGTCAACTACAGTCTTACCCAAAGTCGTGGTGGTATATAGCATGCCACTGGCATCAATAATTTTTTGCAGAGTCTTACTCAAGCCAAAACGTAAAATTTCAACGCCAGCAAAAATCAAAGGTTTCTTGGCCGCCGTAATCTGCGACCAAGCTAGCTCAACTGCATTTTCTAAGGCTAATGCTTCACTTTGCACGCGCTGTGCTTTTAAAGGCATGGCGCTCGGACGTGGGCAAGCTTCACCCCAGACTTCTTTATAACAAGCGATATAAACAGGACGTTGATGCGTCAGCGCAGCAATCAACAGAGCATCGATTTTTTCTGCTGCACCGACTGAGGTACTCAGTGTTTCTGAAGCCACCGTTACATTCTTAAATACATTCTGATCGGCATCGAGGTTACCCGTAGAATGATGAAAAATCATACCGTACATATTGGTTTGATTACGCATGTCCGATCCAGGGCAAGCGCTGATCACAACGATAGGACTGCGCTCGACATAAGCACCTGCGACCGCATTTAAGGCACTAAAGGTACTGACGCCGTATTGCAGCGAAACCGCCGCCAAACCGCGCGTACGCGCATAGGCATCGGCGGCATAAGTCGCATCCAGTTCATTGACCGCACCGATAGTTTTGATGCCATCAAAATCTTCCAGCGCTTGCGTAAAGTGTTTGACGTAATCACCAGGAATTTGAAAAACGTCGGTGACCTGCAATTGCAATAAGCGGGTTAACAGATAATCGGCTACGGTAAAAGTCTGGCGGCTCATGAGTTTTTTCCTCGTACTCTTAGAAAAATTAGTGGCGAATAAAAGTACTACAGCAATTTGTATGCCAATTAGACCAAGCGAAGCAATCCAGCGTCCGTCAAAATGAAAACAGTATAGGAAACGCTTTAGCGTGATACCTCCCAGACCGACATTTAACGCGTTAAGTCGCTCATTACGTGTAAGCGACTTAAGCTACCGCTAGTGATGCATCGCTCACTAACTCAATCACCAACTCAATCGCAAACTCAAGAGCCATGTGCTCATCGGCCTTAATGCCTTTTTAGTCTGCGAATTCAATGTTTGGTCGGAATGTAAAAGATCGGCACATTTGATATCACTAGAATCAGCCATGAATTACCTAGCGCAAAATTACTTACTTCCCATTTCAGGAATTTCTCATGCCTATTGTTAAAATCCCATACAAGCTCATCACCGGTCTCATATTTCTTCATGTCATCGCTTTTACCAGCCTCGCATCCGCGCAATCCAATCCTAATGCCAACGCCCCACTTGTCGGATTATGGAATTTTCAAACTGTCATCGGAACAGAAAACGAAAAAGACGTCATGGGTTATGGCGTCATGAAAATCGCACCCAAGAGCAAAGCGGCACCGCAGCAGTTAGTCGCTAATATTGTCTGGCTAGATGACAAGGGTATAGGTCGTAACACACGAGAAATGCAAGGAGAAGTAAACAATGCGCAAGCCGTATTCACCCATAACACCATACGCACACACACCAGTGGCAAAGGCAAAGCGGTCGATACTGAAGTTAAAGTTATTTGGACACTCAATGCTGAGACTAATACGTTGATTGGTACACGACAGGTGCGTCGAGCCGATGGCGGAATAGATCACGACGATACGACCAAGTCTGTGAGTGGCACTCGTTCCACTGCTAGCAGTCTACCTGCAGTCGTCCCGGTGGTCGCACCACAAGAACGTGGTCCATCCACCGCCGACGAGCGTGCGCGTGCCGTCAAAATTGCACAGGACGCCGAGAGCAATTTGCAACAGGTATTTGAGCAAAACAATGTCTGGCTAGATCAATGGATTAAGGACATTCCCGACCTCACCTTCAACACAGGGGCGGTCGCGAATTGGTTAAAAACCGCATCGCCGCCCGAATTTCGTGCGCAACTGTTTTTCCAATTTTGCGCCAGCGCAATTGCTTTTCAAATCAAGAATCCCGCGCTAGCAGAAAAACAAGCCGCCTATGATCTCGCAGGTTTAGAAGGCGCATTAAGGGCTTATGAAAAATTGGTGAGTACGAATTCCAATCTACGTTCGGGTAAATTAACGCAGGCAATTGCTGCCCGAGATAAAGGTGAGCTGGCGGCTTTCGCTCTATCCTTGTCTGGTCGGGATCAATAATATTTAAGCGAGGAATACAAATTGTAGGGCGGATGAAACCCGCGTTGCTCAGGTGCTTGATGGCTTGACCGCTCGGGCTACACCCTCCCAACAAGATTACCAATACCGCGAACATACCTTAAATAGAACCATGAAAAAATTCCTCGTCGCCATCGTCTTCGGCATCAGCATTTACAACTCAGCTAGCATCGCACAAGATGCCACTGCGCTACGCATTATCGCTATCGGCAAAAGTGATCCACAAGTCATGCAGCATTTAGACGTTTTATCGAATCGCTTCGGTGGACGTACCACAGGCAGCGATGCGTATACCCACGCAGCAGCCTGGGTGACAAATCAGTTGAATCATTGGGGTAAACCCGTTGGCATGACAGCAGAATTAGAAATAGCTGGGCAAATGTCACTGGGTTTTAATCGCGGCCCTTGGTTTGGTCGCATACTGGACGCGTCACCAGTCACATTAAATTTTGCAACGCCGTCGTATTCCTCTGGAACCAAAGGCGTACAAGCTGGAACTGAGATGATGGTACCGGTGACCCAAACTGAATTAGAACTTCGCATAAAAGAATTCAAAGGCGCATGGGTACTAATACCAGGTGAAAGCGCTGGTGGGCGCGATGGTGAGTTGATTTACAAAACAAAAACCATGACGCAAAAATTAATCGAAGCTGGCGCGCTCGGTACCATACAATCCGCTGAAGAGCCACTACATATTTCAACAAGTGCTCCGACTCACTGGGAAAACCTACCCACGCTACCCGATATCAAATTGGCCGCGACCCAATATCAAGCAATTCAAAAACGCCTACAACAAGGCGAAAAAGTCGTCTTAGAATTTGATATACGCAACTGGTTCTACCCCGGCCCGGTCAACTACCACAATGTGGTCGCGACACTTCCTGGTGCTGATCTAGCAGATCAAATCATCGTGCTCGGTGCCCATCTAAATAGTTTTGACGGCGGTACAGGTGCGGCAGATAATGGTGCCGGTTTTGCCACCGTCATGGAAGCGATGCGTTTGTTGGCACAAGCTGGGGTCAAGCCTCGTCGCAGCATTGTCATGCTAGGTTTCGCTGGCGAAGAACTAGGTTTGAAAGGTGCCGAAGCCTACACAGCATCGCATAGCAAAGACCTACCCAAAATTTTGATGATGCTTAATCGCGATAGCGCACCAGGTGCGATCACGGGCATCACGATTCCTAATATGTAGAAAAAAAGTTTTGAGCGGGTAAGCGCGGATCTACAAGGCGTGCATCCTATCTTTGAATTCGAAGCGGTGATCAACGATAAAGCCCGCGATAGCAGTGTGGGCTTCCGTGGCAATAGCGGCAGTGACGATGCTACCTTTACGCAAAAACGGGTACCAACCCCGCGCTTAATCACCAGTACGGATTTTGATTATGCTCAAGTGCATCACACCGTACTCGATACCTATGAAAAAGTGCTGCCATTTCGCACTGCTCAGCAATATTCAGCCATCGTCATGGCCTTGATCGCCTATGAAATAGCCAACGCACCAGAGCCTTTAAGTACACAGGGATACTACTTACCGGAGGCAACAAAACATCCCTGAGCGCGGCTAAGATGCTCTATAAAAGCTTTATTTCTTATTTGCATCCTGAGTTGAGAGGCGATTCTGCGCCTCTTCTAGTCCGCCGTAATTTTCCAAATTTTGAAAACCTAATTTTTTAAGCGCTTCCAAAGCGATACCTGAACGGCGTCCAGAGCGGCAATACAAAATAATCTTATCCTCTTTCGCTATTTTCAATTTCTGAATCTCCGTTGCGATAACCGAATGATCAATATTGATCGCACCGGGTATATGTTTTTCTGCATATTCGGAGGGTGTACGTACATCAATAACGACGGCCTGCGCGAAACTTTGCGTAGAATAAAACATGCATATCAAAAATAAACATATCGCTCTCATACACCCTCCCTGTGATTTTCAATTCAAGCTTACACTTCTGAATGATAACGAGTGATCAATTCCACTTCGTTCTTAGAACCCAAGAACACCGGCACACGCTGATGCAATGCGGTCGGTTGAATATCGAGCATACGTTGCTTGCCATCGGTTGATGCCCCCCCCGCTTGCTCCACAATCATCGACATAGGATTGGCTTCATACATTAAACGTAATTTACCAGCCTTGTCCGGTTCACGCTTATCAGCGGGATACATGAAGATACCGCCGCGATGTAAGATGCGATGTACGTCTGCCACCATCGAAGCGATCCAGCGCATATTGTAATTTTTGTTGAGCGGGCCAGTTTTACCTGCCAGCATTTCGTCCACATAACGTGTGACTGGTGGATACCAATGACGCACATTCGACATATTGATCGCAAATTCTTGCGTATCCACCGGAATTTGAATATTGCGTTCAGTCAGTACCCATGAACCCATTTCGCGATCCAGCGTAAAGCAATTGACGCCATTCCCAGTCGTGAAAATCAACATTGTTTGCGGTCCGTAAATGGCGTAACCCGCCGCCACTTGTTGAGACCCTTTTTGCAAGAAATCTTGTTCTGTTGGCGCGCCCATGCCTTCTGGCGCTTTCAACACGGAGAAGATAGTGCCGATCGAGACATTCACGTCGATATTACTGGAACCATCGAGTGGATCAAACAAGAGCATATATTCGCCTTGTGGGTAACGATTAGGAATTGGATGGATAGTTTCCATTTCTTCCGACGCCATCGCCGCCAAATGACCGCCCCACTCGTTCGCTTCTAACAAAATTTCATTGGATAAAATATCGAGTTTCTTTTGCACTTCACCTTGTACATTTTCTGAATGCGCAGTTCCTAACACCTCGCCCAATGCACCTTTACCAACCGCATGACTAATGGTTTTGCAAGCTCGTGCGACAACCTCGATTAACAGGCGTAATTCCGCAGGAATGCTATTATTGAGCCTTTGCTCTTCGACCAGAAAACGGGTCAGACTAATGCGTTTCATATTGTTCCTTCTTTAAAATAAATCTGATGATCTTTTTGTTGGCCATCCTTACGCCGCCAAAGCCTTCGTTACCACTTCCAATACATCCTTCGATAAATTCTTCGTCGCTGCTACTTTTTGCAAAGCCGCTTTCATTAATGCTTGATTGGCTTTGGGATACTTCGTCCATCTATCCATGCTACGAGACAAGCGCGCTGCGACTTGCGGATTGAGTTTATTCAAGGCAATGACGCACTCAGCCCATAAGGCATAACCACTACCGTCAGCCGCATGGAAGCGTGCGGGGTTGGCGTTGCAGAAAGCGAAAATCAAACTCCGTGCACGATTCGGATTACTCATGCTAAACGCCTTGTGTTGAATCAAGGCGCGCACTTGCTCCACACCCGTTGTCGGTGCCGTCGCTTGCAAAGTGAACCATTTGTCGATCACCAAGGCTTCGCTTTCAAACTCTTTGTAGAAGTGGGCTAACACTTGTTTGCGTGTCTTGCTATATGCTTTATCCAAAGCGGAAGAACAATGCAGCATCGCGCTCAATGCCGCGATACGGTCAGTCATGTTTTCTGCTTCTTGATACTGGGTATGCGCTAAAGCATAGGTGGCAGCGTCTGGCCACTCGACTAAATACGCTAAAGCACAATTTTTCAGTGCACGCTTGCCCGCAGATTGCGCGTCAGGGCTGTATTTGCCTGGCGTCAAATTATCTTGATAGGCTTGCAGAAAATCTGCCTTCAAATGCTGCGCCAGAGTCGCGCGCACAAATTGACGTGCGGTATGAATACTATGTGGATCAGCCGTCGTCATTTCTTCAGCAATCATGACTTCAGAGGGTAAGGTCAACACCAATTCACGGAAGGCAGGATCAAGATGTTGATCGTTTAAAGTTTTACGCAATGCTTGTACGAACAAATCATCTAAGCTCAAGGCTTCACCCTTTTGTACCGCACTCACTAAGTCCAACAAACGGCGCATCGCCAATCGTTGTCCAGCTTCCCAACGACAGAATGGATCGCTATCGTGTGCTAACAAATGCGCTAATTGCTCATCGGTATAATCGTATTCCAAAATCACCGGCGCAGAAAAATTACGCAGTATGGTTGGAGTAACCTCACGATCAATATTGGTGAACACAAAGCTTTGCTGCGCTTCTTTTAATTCCAAAATCTTGGTCGTAGCACTCGCAGATTCACCTTGCAATTGCAGAAGAATATCGTTTCCTCCTGCATCAATCAAACCGACCGCGACAGGAATATGGAAAGGCAATTTCTTTGCTTGCCCAGCAGTCTTGGGACAAGATTGACTCAAGTTCAAGGTATACGTTTTTGCATTGGCATCGTAACTAGCTTGCGCTTTCACACGTGGTGTGCCAGCTTGGCTATACCAACGTTCAAATTGTGTCAGATCACGGCCATTCGCATCCGCCATCGCCGCACGAAAATCATCGCAAGTCACCGCTTGTCCATCATGACGCTGGAAATACAAATCCATTCCTTTGCGGAAGCCTTCGTGACCCAGCAAGGTGTAATACATGCGCACGACTTCTGAACCTTTTTCGTACACAGTCACGGTGTAGAAATTATTGATCTCTACGAACGAGTCAGGACGCACAGGATGTGCCATCGGACCTGCATCTTCAGGGAATTGCAATTGACGTAGCACGCGTACGTCTTCGATGCGTTTGACCGCACGCCCGGTCTCGTTGCCAACCAGATCACCAGAAAATTCTTGATCACGGAAAACGGTCAATCCTTCTTTCAAAGACAATTGAAACCAGTCGCGACAGGTGACGCGATTGCCCGTCCAATTGTGAAAATATTCGTGACCAACCACCGATTCAATACCGGCATAATCCGTGTCGGTCGCCACACGAGAATTCGCTAGCACGTACTTGGTGTTGAAAATATTCAAACCCTTGTTTTCCATCGCGCCCATGTTGAAATCGCTGGTAGCAACGATCATGAAGCGATCTAAATCAAGTTCTAAACCAAAACGCTCTTCATCCCAGCGTATGCTGTTTTTCAGTGAATCCATCGCGTGTTGGGTTTTATCGAGATTGCCCTGTTCTACCCACACTTGCAGTAAAACTTTACGGCCGGATTTGAGCTTGTATTTTTCTTCTTGGCACACCAACTTACCAGCCACTAAGGCAAATAAATAAGATGGCTTTTTGAATGGGTCTTCCCACTTCGCATAATGTCGACCATCGCCAAGATCACCTTGCTCTATCAAATTCCCGTTAGACAGCAGCACTGGGTATAACTTCTTATCACCGCGTAACATGACGGTGTAACTCGCCATCACGTCCGGACGATCAGGGAAATACGTGATCTTGCGGAAACCTTCGGCTTCGCATTGAGTGAAGAAATTACCATTCGAGACATACAAACCCGACATCGTGGTATTTTTGTCGGCGGCAATCGTCGTTTCGATTTCCAGCGTTACTTCATCAGGCGCATTGCTGATCACTAGGCGTTCTTTGTTCAAGCTATACGCCGACTTTTTCAAGTTCACACCATTCATGCGCAATTGCAGCAGTTTGATATCTTCACCGAACAAGACCAAATCTTTTTCCGCGCTGTCATGATTGCGCCGCATTTTGATACGGGTGGCAACATGGGTACGTTGTGGATGTAAATCAAAGCCCATTTCTACGGTATCAACCCAATAACCGGGAGCGATGTAGTCTTTACGATAAATCGTGACGGGTGCCTCTACGGGCGTGTCTTGTGCGGGTTTTCGCATAAATTGAACTCAAATCAAAAGTGGCACCACGGCAACTGGTGTGACCAACTGAATAAAAAGGGATAAGAATAATTCAGTATTTTACCAAGCACAGAGGTCACTGGGATTGTAAAGGTAAAACTAAAGTCGAAAAACGGCGGTACTATAAATGGCGAGTAAGACAATCGCAACACAAGTGGTATGCAATCTGTACGGGGATTCTCCACCAAGGTTACAAAATATCACAGACTTTTATACACTCTAGTATCATGATAGAGTCACAATGTCTCACCCTATTTGGTGAGATCGAGTATCCTCAAGTAATACCGGAGCCTATTACCATGAAAACCCTTAGCAATCGTCTGTTTTTAGCCTGCCTAATCGTATGCGCAACGGCACTTACAGGTTGCGCCACGACCTTCTCGAGCGACATTCGTACTGTCAATCAATTACCTGCCAGTCTTTCGGATAAAAGCTATACCTTTACAGCACATCCTGACCAGAGCAAAGAGCCCGAATATCAACACGCGAGTGATGATCTGAAAGTCCGCTTGCAAGAATTAGGCTTTACCGAGGCTGACCCGAGCAAAGCCGCGCTTAAGGTCACACTGCAATTAGCCACACTTCCTGGCGATGCTCATGTGTCCTCACCATTCGGTTCTGTCAGTTATATCATCACACCCTCAGGCATGGTGATCCCCCTAGGAGGATTGAGCCCTTATTATTTCTATCCAGGGTCGATACGCTCACCTTATCGTTTTTATCCACGTGGTGCATTTTATCCACGTTACTTTGGATCGTTCTACCCTTTCTCGCCATTTAGTCGGCGTTTCGATCCAATTTATACTTCGCAACTTGATGTTCGCCAATACTTTCACCACGCTGTAGAAATCACCATCTCAGAAGCCATGTCAGGTAAATTACTATACTCAGTCAATGCTAAAACGACCAAAAGCGATGCAGAGATCGACGCCTATATTGCACTCTTGATCGAAACTGCTTTACGTGATTTCCCCAACAAAACTGGCGATAACAGAGTAGAAATTCAATTAGAAAAATAGACGGATAAAGACTGATAAATAGAGAGAAAGAAAGCGGCAACAAGCAATCTATCTTGCATCTCAAATCATCCCAATAAAAAATCCCAGCTTCGATCTCAGATCAAAACTGGGATTTTTTGCATGCCCGGTCGATATAAATCGCCTGTCAACACGCCCCAACTACCAGCCTAACTACAAGCTCATTTCAAGCTAAAAAAGACCTATTACACCGCCATCTCACGCAAGGCATGAATTAAAGCACGATCAACCAAGGAATTTGCCAAGATCGTGCTGACAGATCCTGTACGATATTTTTCCTCCAACTCGGCAGCGGAGATAGAAAAGGCTTGATAGCCTTGGCGATTCGCAAAAATAAAACTGGTTCGTTTCGGGCTAATCCAAGCTAATTTGTAGCGATTCACTTGCTCATTTTCATCACTAAAATCTAACCATGTGCCTCGCTCCAAGCTTGCAACCTGCTTGGTCGCTTCATCATCAGTATGCGCGACCTTTTCTTGCACAAAGCGATCCAAGCGGCGATTACTTGCGCGTTGCGCGATATTGACCGCAATTTCTAACTGACGACGTGGCGACAACTCCAAAGGTGCGCGTGCCATCGCGGCATGCCGTTCGGCTAATTTTGAAAAGAATAAAACCCGATCCGGTTCATCCCAACGTATCGCATTCAACCAAGCATTAAGCAGCGTCAACATCGCTGGTAATTTCGCAATCAACTCCTTACGCTCGTCGGCACTATTTTTGGGTTTAAGACTCCAAATCAAATCATCCATAGTCTTCAGAGCATTTTCTAAAGCATGCGGCTTTTCATCTTTGACACTGTGTGCAATGGTTAAAATCCGTATCCACTGTTCTTGCAAAAAGACTTCCAAAAAGCCCGCGACTTCACCTGTCTCGACTCGAATCGCCACATCATGCTCAGCAAATTCACGTGCTACCCGCATTTTCTCTTCACTGAGCGCTGTTTGCACAGGCTGACTAATCGCTTCTTGTGCCTTGATCTCTTCGTCTTTCAAATAATTTTCGAGATCGGACACCACATCAGAAAACAAATCAATACGTTCATCAAACTCGAACTGAACTCGTTCTATTACATCACCGATCACACCCAACAAAGGGTCTAGTTGGGCTGCCTCATTATCCAAAATAATGCCAGAGCTACCCAAAATATCCATTAAAGTACGAGCCGGATGGGACTCCCTGAAAAAGAAATCAGAGTCTTGTAAAGCAACACGTAAAATCGGAATCTGCAGTTGTGAAATCATGGTTTTCACGTCATCACGCAGCCCAGGATCAGCAAAAATAAAATCAAAAACCCGCGCTAACAGTTCTACCGTGTTGCGTTGTATCAAGCTCAAACAATCAGCCGATGGTGCGCGTAATACTTTGCGCAAACGAGATTCAAATTGAGGTGCGGCTGCATCGTTCTGCGCAAAATCTTTTTGCATCTCAAGCAAATTCGCAAAAAATTGGTGATCTACCGTCGCCTTGTCTAAAGGTGAATCGTCATGGTCTAAATCTAATTGATTGAGCAGAGTGTCACTACCCGAGGCCAAACCGTCCAGCCCATCAGCGGATGGCAACTCGATCTGACCAGAAAATACACGCTTCAATTTGTCTTGCAAATACGGGTCTAAACTAAACAAGCTTTGCGCGGGTAAATACGCCAGCGCACCGCCAGCGCTATCAAAATTATCATCAGCTCCTGGTCGTATTCCACGCGCCATCAGCTCTTGATTGATCTCGTCTAAGACCGGTGTGAGTTGAAGAAAAACATCGGGTTGCAACAGGCGTAACACGATCAAATGCGAGGCGGGATTAGGATCTAATTCCATCCACGCCTGATGTACCGCTTTAATCAATATTTCAGGACGAAATGGATTTTGCGATATATCTATCGGCATGCGATTTAAAATACGCCCGATCAGACTATTTAACATGACCAGCGATTCGGCGTTCAACACTTCCAAAGACTGACTAGCGTTACGCAAAAGAATCTTGCCTTCCATTTCTTCGTAGGTCTGCGCAGTCGTATCTAAAAACGGATTGTCTCTAGTCACACGTTTTCTGGTATTAAATACGCTCACTTCTTTGCTCAGCGCGGCGTTGATTTGACTTGCTACCAGTCGATAAAACGCCGTGCTATTACGCTTCACCAATTGATGCGCTTCGAAGCTAATTTTAGCCTCTTCAGGACGCACTGCCTGATCCGACAATTTAAACAAAGCGTCAGCTAGACGAGTTGAAAATGCCTCTAACTGTGATGCCAGCAAGTTGGTCGCCAACGGCACCATGCTCTGCAAAATTAATAGTCTAGAAGCGTTGGAGGATTCTGCTTTTTTACCTGCGGAGTCGGTAATCGATTTCTTGTAGTTGTCTGCCGCAACTGGCATGAGTGGGATAGTATCCATTATTCTATTCAACTAGTAGCACGTTTAAGTAATACACATGTAAGTAGCTAAGGCGGTAGACAACAATTTAACGCTTACTATTCAACGGATTCAGCGCTAATCAAACCACATTACACGCCATAATATGCTTCGGTCGCAAAGGTAATCGCCACGATCACAGCAACAGCAAACAGGAGCACAATTAATAAGCGACCAAATTTGGGGCTACCGTCGTCTATATTTTTTTCCGTGTCAAGGTTATCTTGCTTTTGTTCGATCATATTATCTTTAAATTATCTGTAAGCTATGATTTAATTTGAGCCAGCGGTTCTGCGTTTCACGCCGAACTCATAAAGATTCAGTATATGTTGTTTTACGTCTGTTCGACTAGCCCAGCACCCCAATCTGGTGCGAAAAACAGTAAAAAAGATAGTGAGCGAAGTTATAGAGTTGCTGTATTGCTAGCCGTATTGCAAGCTGGATTACAAACTATTTCACAAGCTATATTATCAACAATACTACGCACAAGATCGCAAACAAAACCACCGAATAATATAGTTCTCCCGCACTTATTTAACATCCCATCACGTACCAAGAGCGACTCAAGAAAAATATAGCATTAATCCAAAAACAACTCATTTTTTACTCAGTAAATACATTCCCAAAATCACCAAACTCGCGCCAGCAATTTGCCAGCTCGTAATCGCTTCATTCAAAAATATCGTTCCCAAAATCAAAGTCGATACAGGACCTATCATGCCGGCTTGCGAAGCAGTAGGTGCACCGATGCGCTTCACCGCAAACATCGTTAAAAACACCGGAAACACGGTACACACAATGGCATTAACCAGCGACAAGGATAAAACCTCTAAGGGTTGAATCAGCAAGCTAACTGGCCGCAAGAGAAAGAACTGAGCAATACAAGCCACACTAGACACGCACATGGCATACGAGACCAAGCGCAAAGGGCCGATACGCGCCACCATTTCACCCGACTGTATTAGATAAGTCGCGTATGCAATCGCCGAGCCCAACACTAATCCTGCGCCCAAGATAACTTGCTGTCCATTAAAAGATAAGTCATGCAAGAAAACCAAAACGATACCAAGATACGCGATCAGCAATGAAAGATATTCAATCGGGCGAATTTGGCGCTTGAACCATAGCACGTGGATAATCAATACAAACGACGGTGTTAAAAATAAAATTAAACGCTCTAAACCAGCAGAAATATATTGCAAGCCCAAGAAGTCTAAGAAGCTAGACAAATAGTACCCAACCAAGCCCAGTGCCAGCAAACGCCAACGATCAGCGACACTCAAAGGCGGATGACGCCATGCCTGCCAGATGGCGATGGCGGCGAACACCGGAAAGGAAAAAAGCATACGAAACGCAATCAAAGTCACCGCATCTAGCTGATATCGATACAGTAATTTTGCAACAATGGCTTTGGCAGAAAATAAAATGGCACCTACAATCGCTAAACTAACACCCGTTATATGATTGCGGCGTTGCGCGGCAGTTTGATCCAAAACAGCTCCAGAAAAAGAAGTGAAAAATTACAAGCTCATTCTGCCTTATACCATTTTTTCAGATACGATGAATTGGCTGCCCAGCCGACCCGCCACCGAGCTAGGAAAAACGCTAATCGCTGCTTTAAGCGTAATTTTTGCGCTCATCATCATTTTTCAAAACAGGGCTAACATGGATAACAACACAGCTTACACGCTACATTTCGTCGCAACGACGGACTTCGCAGGCATCAAAGCGCTTTATCAAAACGTCGCTAGACAAAGTGGTGACATTGCCCGTACTGAAGAAGAAATTACTGAAGAGTACATTCGTCACAATCTAGACGCCGCCATCGCACGCGGGATAGGCTTTGTGGCGAAAGCCGATGAGCGAATCATAGGAGAAATTCATGCCTATCCGCCTATCCCCAAATTGTTCGCACATATACTGTCGGATCTAACCATAGCCGTGCACTCTGATTATCAGGGAGTGGGAGTCGGACGAGCACTATTTAATGCGTTACTTGATGAAGTTAAACTACATCGCCATCCTATTCAGCGCGTCGAATTATTAGTACGCCAATCCAATCTCAAAGCGATCACTTTTTATCAAAGTTTAGGATTTGAAATTGAAGGTCGTTTCCAACAACGCGTGCGTCGTCCCGATGGCGATTTGGAAGCCGACATTCCTATGGCGTGGCTACGTTCAGTTGCAAGCGACTCAGTTAAAGGAAAAATTTTCTGAATTTTGCTAGAAATGAATAACGCATCAAGATTTCAAATGAAAGCAGTCACGAACAGCTAAGCTAGCCGTAGAGAGTAAGCTGTACCGTTTGCGCGCCTCAGATCTTTTATGTGAAGAAATGTCGGCGTAATCTGGTTCGGTTAATTCCCGACATGGCAAACAAAAATCACCACTATCCATACGACTCGCTTTATGCTCTAGCCAAGTTTCATCATAATTCGCAAGCACCTTACCCTTCTTCAAAGGTTGTGTGACAACACGGTTATGATTAGCAACCAAAAGCAATTGCTGACATTGAAATTGCAATCCAATCTGCTGCACTAGATTAATCAGTAATGTTTTCGGTCGTAATCCATACATATCACGTGTCGTTCTCCGAATTATTTCTAAAGCGTCTTCAGCTCGCCCCCCCTGCAAGCATCCAACACCAATTTCCCTTCTTTGATTCTCTTGGATAAAACTGAACGCAATCGAATAGATCACCTGCTGATTAGAGACAAGCTGTATCACCAGCTCGCCCTCTCGCTCCATTACCGTCGTAGATACCAATTGAAGCTGGTATGAAGCCCCACTTTTTCCAGTAATGGTGAAAAGCATAAGCGGCTCAAGCAAAGCATCTGTGACCATTCCTAGCAAACCGAATTGTTGAACCAATTGATAATGCGATTGAATCATTGCACAGCGCTGCAGACAATTAAATCGCCGACTCAAATAGGGTCGATAAATTTTCTTTATTAATTGCGGACTAGCCGTTGCGATAGCGCCAAATGCATCAGTTGAATTCCAAAAGTCCAACCAATCCTGAGTTGCTTTTTGATTGAGCTGAGATCTGACAAACAATTTCAAATATTCGCGGAAGTAAGAAAGCCCACGGCGACTTTGATCAACACCGTCAGACAATTTTATTTTTTTCAACATATTCAACGACATACGTAACTTTTAACAACATTTAAATAAGAAAACCATAATTAAGTGACACTCAAATGCAAAAAAACTGAAAGGTTTTCAAAAACATCCTGTAACATTCGGCTCACAACGAATTGTAACGCAATGTTTCAGTTCGCTACACAATGTATCATTTTGTGCAAATATTGCAACTACCATAAAGACGTTGAAATTGAAATTGAATTCGAAAAATAAGCAATCCGACGCAAATACGCGTTTGCTGGTAATTGCTCCGAATTGGATAGGGGATACCATCATGGCTCAACCCTTGTTGCAAATCCTACGAGCTCAATACCCCAATGCACAGATCGATGTCATGGCACCAAAGTGGGTAGCGCCAGTCGTATATGCAATGTCAGAGGTAGACACGGTACTCGAGAGTAAGATACGCCACCGCTCGCTCAAAATTCGAGATTATTGGGACTTCGTACAAAAAATAAGAAGAGGGAAATATTCAGCAGCTTATGTGCTGCCGAATACAATCAAATACGCCCTATTACCTTGGCTGGCTGGAATAAAAAAGAGAATTGGCTATCTTGGTGAGACACGCTATGGCCTGATTAACGTCATGCACCATGATTGTAAAATCAATCCTAGACCCATGACTGATTTTTATGCTGCGCTTGCGAGAGCACCAAAAGATAGAGTTCCCCTGCCATTACCAAAGCCCAGATTAAATGTAGCAGCTAGATCAATCGAACAATTATTTCAAAAATTTGGTCTATCAAGGAATTTGCCCGTCATCGTCTTTGCCCCGGGAGCGGAATTTGGCTCTGCTAAACGATGGCCAGAAACATATTTTGCCGAACTAGCCCATAAAATATTACGTTTTAACGAGAAGGCACAAGTCGTGATATTAGGAGGCGTAAATGACAGAGCGATTTGTCAGCAAATACACGAGCAAGTACCGAATACTCTCAATTTGGCGGGTAGTACTAGCCTCGATCAAGCTATAGGCCTACTCTCCGGCGCTAACGCAATTATCAGCAATGACTCCGGGCTGTTACATATTGCATCAGCATTAAATCGGCCTACACTAGCTATTTATGGTCCAACAGATCCAAACCATGCACCATCACATTCGGACAAAAAAATATCGATCTCTTTAAACTTATCATGCGCGCCATGCAAACAAAAAGAATGCCCTCTAGTACACAAGGAGTGCATGACAAAAATTTCTCCCGATATGGTCTGGCAATCATTGATTCAAATACTACTTGTCATGCTCTGATACAAAATTTCTTAATCGATATCGACATTATTTTTTCAATGCTGCAGGTGCAAATAATGTGCGAAACGCGATCAGCGCAGCTGGGTGATAAATCGTTGCGTGCGTTTCATTAGCAAAATGTTCGTAAGTCCAATTTAAAGCTTCTGGCTTTTTCGCTTTCAACATCTCAGCAAAATTCTTAATCACCTGCTCCATCCCCCGCTGTCCACTACTGACAAAATACAAGTTCTTTGCAAGCTTAGGCTGAGCCTGCAATTTCTCGGCAAATTGTGCTGTCAAACGCTCATCGTTCCACCACAAGCTGGGATCGATCGCAATATAAGTCTGGAACATATCAGGCGCGTGCAACAAGGTCGCTATGGTAAAAAGTCCCGCCAAGGATTCTCCGATCAAGGCACGCTCTTGGGTCGTGCGATAACGCTGTTCGATTTCGGGAATTAATTCGGTAGTTAAGAAGCGTCGATAAGACTCTGCACCACCCAGATTTGGAATCGCTTTTTTATCTAATTCGCTGTCACTAGGCCCCGTTAAGTCACGACGCCGCACAGTGTTTTCGATTCCTACTAGAATAAATGGTCGCATAGTGCCATTGGCTATCGATACTTGCATCAAGCCTGCTATATGTAAAAAATCTTCAGCGATACCGCCATCTAGCATGTAAATGACAGGATACGATTTTGCTTGATCTTGCTGATATCCATCCGGCAAATACACGTTGATGCGTCTGGTTTCTTGCATAGTTTTGGAGACCAGTTCTAGGGACTCGCCTATGACTAGGGGTTTGACTGTGACTTGAGCTTTGCCTGTGGATGTGACTGTTAGTGTGGTGGCTAATAGGATGGTGGCGATTAGGTGCTTGATTTGCATTGTTTTCTCTGAATTGATGTGTTTCGTTGATTATATTTGTTGGTTTCTTTTGCTTGCTGTTTTATTTTTTGTTTGATTTTTAGTTCGCTGTTGATTTATGGTCTGTAGGTCGGAGGTGGCCCGACCTAGGAACGTCGAGCAATTCAACATACTAACGAAAACCGATACAAACGAAGTTAGGCATCACTTAATTCAGCGCCTCCCTACACTACCAAAACAAATTACCGCTTCTTCATAATCGATCCCAACACGCCTCGAATAATCTCCCGTCCAACTTGCGAACCAATGGTACGCACAGCGGATTTCACCATGGTTTCGGCGACATTGTCTTTACGTCTTATTCCAGAGCCGCCAAATAGATTACCAAACATACTTCCTAAAGCACCTGCAATGCCACCGCTCTCTGATTCTTGTGGTGCTGGCGAAGATTGTTGAGAATGCGGTTGCGAACTGGTCTTCTTAGCCTGGTTAGGCAGGTTAGATTGAGAACCACGCCCCCATGCTTGATTATCATTTGTGTCTGCTGGTCTAGATGAATTTGCTGATGCAGAATTTTGCGGCACACGCCCTTTGATTTTTTCGTAAGCGGATTCACGATCTATCGCTTTTTCATACACACCTGCGACGATAGAATTCTCCATGACGATTTTTCTTTGTTCGACGGTAATCGCGCCTATCTGTGATGCAGGAGGAATAATAAATCCACGTTGCACAATGTTAGGTCGGCCTTTCTCGTCAAGGAAGGAAATCAAAGCTTCACCAACAGCTAATTCACCAATGACAGTTGGCGTATCGAGTTCAGGATTAGGCCGGAAAGTTTCTGCGGCGGCTTGCACAGCTTTTTGGTCACGTGGCGTGTAAGCACGCAAAGCATGTTGTACGCGATTTCCTAACTGCCCTAATACCGTATCCGGAATATCCAAAGGATTTTGTGTGACAAAGTACACCCCAACGCCCTTGGATCGAATCAACCGTACTACCTGCTCTATCTTTTGCAATAAAACTTTAGGTGCTTCATCAAATAAAAGATGTGCCTCATCGAAGAAGAACACCATCTTGGGTTGTTCTACATCACCGACTTCCGGCAAATTCTCATACAACTCCGACAGCATCCACAACAAGAACGTGGAATACAAACGTGGTGATTGCAACAGCTGATCTGCGGCCAAAATATTCACAAATCCTTTACCCGCAGCATCGGTTTGCATCATATCGTCCAAATTCAGCATGGGTTCGCCGAAAAATGCTTCTCCACCTTGTTCAGCGATCGCCAGCAAAGCACGTTGAATAGCGCCTATACTCGCCGCCGAAATATTGCCGTATTCAGTCTGAAATTCCGAGGCGTTATCGCCGAGGTATTGCAACATGGCACGTAGATCTTTGACATCCAATAAAAGTAAGCCGTTGTCATCAGCTATCTTAAATGCCAGTTGCAATACGCCTTCCTGAGTTTCATTCAGATTCAACATTCGACCTAATAATAAAGGACCGAGGTCGGAAATCGTGGCGCGCACTGGATGACCTTGCTTGCCAAAGACATCCCAAAACGTCACTGGGCAAGCCTTCCAAATAGGCACTTCCATTCCGAGCATGTCCAATCGTTGCTGCATTTTGGTGGTTAACTGACCCGCTTGCGCCATTCCCGACAAGTCACCCTTCACGTCGGCCATGAATACAGGTACGCCGATATCAGAAAAGGACTGAGCCAAGACTTGCAAGGTCACAGATTTACCCGTACCTGTCGCTCCGGTAATGCATCCATGGCGATTGGCCCAATCAGAAAGTAAATGGAGATCAAAAGTTTGATTTTTCGCAAGAGATTTGGCGACGAGCAGAGGTTTTGACATGGTTTACTCAGAGTAAGTGGGAGAAGAAAGCGATAATAATACGGATCTACATTTGAAAACTTATGCAAACCGCAGCAGTTCGACTTGAAGCTAGCGGTTTTGCCTATGTGCTCTATGTTAGAATAGCGGTCTTCATTATAAAACCAATCCTTTGCAAAGTTTCCATCGCGACATGTCCAAATTGTCAGCGAACGATAAAAACGACCGTCAATAATTGCAAAGCATTGTCAATTTTAGAAAGAGCAATCATGGCAGGACATAGTAAATGGGCCAATATCAAGCATAAAAAAGCAGCCACTGACGCTAAACGCGGCAAAATCTGGACACGCTTGATTAAAGAAATCACGGTAGCAGCACGCATGGGGGGTGAAGACGTTAATTCCAACCCGCGTTTACGTTTGGCGGTCGATAAAGCAGCAGATGCCAATATGCCGAAAGAAAACGTTACGCGCGCGATTCAACGCGGTGCCGGTACCTTGGAAGGCGCCAACTATGAAGAGATACGCTATGAAGGCTATGGCATCGGTGGCGCGGCAATTATTGTCGACTGCATGACCGACAATAAGGTACGCACGGTCGCTGAAGTACGCCATGCTTTCAATAAATATGGCGGCAATATGGGCACTGAAGGCTCGGTAGCTTTCTTGTTTACACACTGCGGTCAAATGTTTTTTGCCCCAGGCACGAATGAAGATGCCTTGATGGAAGCTGCTTTAGAAGCGGGAGCTGACGACGTGGTGACTGATGATGAAGGCGGTATTGAGGTCATCTGCCCACCGCATGATTTGTCTGCAATTAAAGACGCGTTAGAAAAAGCAGGCTTTAAACCTGAAGTAGCGGAAGTCGTGATGAAGCCGCAAACTGAAACCGTGTTCACGGGTGACGATGCGATCAAAATGCAGAAAATTATCGATGCATTAGAAAATCTCGATGACGTGCAAGAAGTCTTCACAAATGCCATCATCGAAGAATAAGATGAGTATAAATCCAATTCTAGGGCGCTGCACTGCGTTACCAATGCTCGCAATACCGATGTATTGCTGTGCTTGGTGCCTTGCGCCGCATCCCTACAATTGAATTTCTATCTCATCTTATGAGCATCGTTTTCTACGAGCTTTATCGCAATTCGTAGCAAACATCAATTCAACTCAACTATTCAGAGTAAAACATGAAAATTCTCGTAGTCGGCTCAGGTGGTCGTGAACATGCATTGGCATGGAAATTAGCACAATCAGAACGTGTACAAACGGTGTTTGTTGCACCTGGCAATGGCGGCACAGAATTAGATAAGAATCTCAAGAATATTAATATTAGTGATCCACATGCATTAGCCGATTTTGCCATTCAAGAGCACATCGGTATCACCGTAGTCGGCCCAGAAGTACCGCTGGCCGCAGGCATCGTAAATATCTTCCGCGACAAAGGCTTGAAGATTTTTGGCCCGACTAAAGAAGCCGCGCAATTAGAAAGTTCAAAAGACTTCGCCAAAGCCTTCATGCATCGTCATCACATTCCCACCGCAGAATACCAAACTTTCTCCGACTTACAAGCAGCTCACGACTACCTAAATCAAAAAGGCGCGCCTATTGTTATCAAAGCCGATGGCTTGGCTGCAGGTAAAGGTGTCGTCGTTGCGATGACGTCGGACGAAGCGCATGCCGCGGTCGACATGATGTTGTCTGATAATAAGCTCGGTGATGCGGGTGCTCGCGTCGTAATCGAAGAATTCTTAGCAGGTGAAGAAGCGAGTTTCATCGTGATGGTTGATGGCAAAAATATTTTACCTTTAGCGACTAGCCAAGATCACAAACGCTTGCTCGATGATGACCAAGGTCCGAATACCGGAGGTATGGGCGCCTACTCCCCAGCACCTATTGTCACGCCACAATTACACGCACGCGTGATGCGCGAAATCATACAACCTACCGTGCAAGGCATGGCCAAAGATGGCATCGTGTTCACTGGATTTTTGTATGCGGGCTTAATGATTGATGATCAAGGCAATCCTAAAACTTTGGAGTTTAACTGCCGCATGGGCGATCCAGAAACACAGCCTATCATGTCTCGCCTGAAAACAGATTTAGTCAGCGTCATGGAGCACGCAGTCAACGGCACGCTTGATAGCATAGAACTAGAGTGGGACAGACGCACCGCGATGGGCGTCGTAATGGCCGCGGCTGGCTATCCTGATGCGCCGGAAAAAGGCGCTGACATCACAGGCATCCCAGCAGAAACCACCGACTGCGTTACTTTCCACGCGGGTACGGCGCTCAACGGCGGCAAACTAAGCGTTACCGGTGGTCGCGTTTTATGCGTAGTTGGACTTGGCGACACAGTTAAAACTGCCCAAAAACACGCTTACGACGTAGTTGAAAAGATTCAATTCAAAGGCGCGCAATACCGTAAAGATATTGGCTGGCGCGCGTTGAACAGGAAGCATTAAGATACTCACGGAACCATTAGTATCGTCATTCCCGCGTAGGCGGGAATCTAGTGACGTAAATACTTAAAGACACTGGATCCCTGCCTTCGCACACTGGTGTCCGGAATAATTTGCTTGACTAAGCTGTGGGATGTTGCAGGCATTGGTTTACGAGTGTTAACCTCGGTTTGCCGACTAAAAAAACAAACCTGCAACATGTTAAGAATAACCAATTTTCA
>NZ_JBHLXJ010000005.1:0-147894 GCF_042432465.1 Affinundibacterium danionis
TACCAGGTACTTATGCTTACAGCTTAGGTGGCGGTACCGCGACATCTGGTAGCGACTACAACGCCACACCAACGTTTAGCAATGGTGTGACCTTAGTCGGTGGCAACTTGATCGTTCCAGCGGGTGTAGCGAGTTTCACGGTGACGGTAGCAACGATTGATGATGCAGTCGTTGACAGTGCATCCCCAGAAACTTTACCGTTGGTGATTGCTGGTGTGACTGGTGCCGGCGGTATCTTAGACAATGACCAACCGACGATTACGACAGTCGAACCAGGTGGCCCAGGTGTGGGTGACAACAATGTGGTCGAAGGCACGAGTCTCGTGTACACCGTCTCCTTATCGAGTACCACGACGGTACCAGGTACTTATGCTTACAGCTTAGGTGGCGGTACCGCGACATCTGGTAGCGACTATAACGCCACACCAACGTTCAGTAATGGTGTGACTTTAGTCGGTGGCAACTTGATCGTCCCAGCGGGTGTAGCGAGTTTCACGGTGACGGTAGCGACCATCGATGATGCAGTCGTCGACAGTGCGTCCCCAGAAACTTTACCGTTGGTGATTGCTGGTGTGACTGGTGCCGGCGGTATCTTAGACAATGACCAACCGACGATTACGACAGTCGAACCAGGTGGNCACACCAACGTTTAGCAATGGTGTGACCTTAGTCGGTGGCAACTTGATCGTTCCAGCGGGTGTGGCGAGCTTCACCGTCACCGTCGCGACCATCGATGATGCAGTCGTCGACAGTGCGTCCCCAGAAACTTTACCGTTGGTGATCGCTGGTGTGACTGGTGCCGGCGGTATCTTAGACAATGACCAACCGACGATTACGACAGTCGAACCAGGTGGCCCAGGTGTGGGTGACAACAATGTGGTCGAAGGCACGAGTCTCGTGTACACCGTCTCCTTATCGAGTACCACGACAGTACCAGGTACTTATGCTTACAGCTTAGGTGGCGGTACCGCGACATCTGGTAGCGACTACAACGCCACACCAACGTTCAGTAATGGTGTGACCTTAGTCGGTGGCAACTTGATCGTCCCAGCCGGTGTGGCGAGTTTTACGGTCACGGTAGCAACGATTGATGATGCGATCCTGGAATTAGCTACCCCAGAAACGCTACCTTTGGTAATCGCTGGCATCACTGGATTAGGAGGTATTACCGACAATGATAAGCCAACGATTACTACAGTAGAACCAGGTGCCCCAGGAGCTTCTGATAACAATGTGATTGAAGGGAACAATCTGGTTTATACGGTTACTCTATCTGCCGCTACATCAAACTCTTCAACCTACTCATATATATTGGGAGGTGGCACTGCGACAGCTGGTAGTGATTACAACGCCACGCCAACGTTTAGCAATGGCGTCACTTTAGTGGGTGGCAATTTGATCGTACCAGCGGGAGTGACCAGCTTTACGGTGACCGTGGCGACGATTGATGATGTAGCTTTGGAGTTAGCGACCCCAGAAACCTTACCTTTGGTAATTGCTGGTGTCACTGGGTTGGGTGGTATTATCGATAACGACAAACCAACGATTACGACAGTAGAACCAGGTGCCCCAGGAGCTGCTGATAATAATGTTGTGGAAGGTAATAATCTGATTTATACCGTTAGTTTATCGACAGCAACCACTGCGATTTCGACTTATGCCTACAGCTTAGGTGGCGGCACAGCGACATCTGGTAGTGATTACAATGCTACGCCGACGTTTAGTAACGGGGTCACCTTGGTCGGTGGAAATCTGATTGTGCCAAGTGGCGTATCAAGTTTTACTGTAACAGTGGTAACGATAGATGATGCTGTTGTTGATTCAGCTTTGGTTGAGACCTTGCCGTTAGTTATTGCGGGCGTGACAGGCGCTGGTGGTATTCAAGATAACGATTTTGCCCCAGTAGCAACGTCAAAAACTATCACTATCACTGAGGATGCAGCTTCGGTTGTCACTGGCGGAGGATCTGTTAGTGCTGCTACTTATCGTTTTGCTTGGGCTGATTTCGGTATTACTGATGCCAATGCTGGAGATACTTTGAGCGTTAAAATTCTCACTGGTCCAGCCTCAGGCGCTTTGCAGTTCTTTAATGGAACTAGCTGGGTGAGTGCGGTGGGATTAACGATTACTCAGGCTCAGGTGACTGGGAATAATTTGCGATTTGTACCTGTCGCAAATGAATCTGGTGATAGCAGTTTTGCTTCACCTGGTGTAGGTAATATGAAAAATGATTACGCTAATTTCACGTTCCAAGGCGTCGATAATAGCGGGAATCTGAGTGCGACAGCGACCTTGACAGTAGATGTACGTCCGGTGGTTGATGCGCCTAGTTTATCTGTAACCAATGTCGCGGCGTCGACTAAGTTCACGACGTCGTGGGAAGCAGCTGATACTGGCTTAACTCAGGCAGTTCTGAACGCTGATAATTCTTCGACAGGTATTAATCAAGCTGTATTGAGTGGCTGGACACGTATTGACACACCTGATACGTATGGTGCAGGTACCAATCGTTTTGAAATCTGGTCAACTAACGACTCGATGACAGCGCAAAATGGTAATACAGCGACAGTGTCCGCCATGGCTGGAAATGGTACTAACTGGCTGGAATTAAATAATGCCGATTCTATTGTTCAAACTTTGGGAATTCAGCGTGCCGTTACTACCGTTGCGGGTCGTGCATATGATCTGACGTTCGATTATGCAGGACGTAATGGTTATTCGAATGACTTTACTCTTATCACTGTATTGGTAGATGGTGTTAAAGTGGCTTCTTATTCCAACATCAGTCCTCAAGGTTCTTTGAACTGGCAGAGCTTGAAATTTAGTTTTATGGGCAATGGCGGATCGCAAACTATTTCGATTATTACCGATGCAACTCAGTTTGAGGCTGGTGGTCGTGGCGCAATGATTGACGATATAGTACTTACCGAGCGACAAGGCGTAATTGCAGGTAATGCGGGGGCAGGAAGTTTGACGCAGATTGCATTGACATCTTATGTCACAGGTAGTTTGGTCGATAATGATGGATCTGAAACACTCAGCTATAATTTCTCGAGCTTGCCAGCAGGATCGACAATTATTACTGCTGCGCATCCATCAGGCATTGCAGCAGTCGGTGGCATCGTTACCGTTCCCGCATCCGAATTTGCAACGGCTAAATTGCAATTACTTGCGTCAACGGTTGGCGACATTACGTTGGGTGTAACAGCGACATCAACCGAAACTGGTGGCACAACCTCCACAACCGCTTCGCAAAATTTGAGCTTTACGATATCTGATGGCTTAAATTCTAACGGGTATAGTCAAATTATTGGCGATGCTAATGCGAATACGATGAATGGTTCCGCTGGCAATGATTCATTGCAAGGCGGTGGAGGTAATGACACCATCAACGGTGGTACAGGTGATGACATTATTATCGGTGGTACAGGTTCGGATAGTTTAACGGGTGGAGCAGGTGCAGATACGTTTAAGTGGTCTCTAAACGATAATGGTACTACTGCTGCGCCAGCGATAGATCGTATCACTGATTTCGCGACGGCGAATTACAATGCGGGTGGTGATCGTTTAGATTTGCGTGATTTGTTGGTCGGTGAGACTAGCGCGACTTTGGATAAATTCTTGCACTTCAATTTTGACGGTACCAATACGACTTTGTATATCAGTACTTCAGGCGCATTTACAGCGGGTAATCCAGTCGCATCTAACCCAACCAATGTCACTAATAATGATGTGCAACAAATTATCTTTAATGGTGTGAATCTGACTGGTAGTTTCACGACAGACTTACAAGTTATTAATGATTTGATCGCGAAAGGAAAATTGATCACCGATTAATTTAAATCGTCGAACAAAAAAGGGACTATGTTTTCGCATAGTCCCTTTTTTACATCTGTATTATTTGAATTCTCAATTATCTGGCTATGATACTTTAAGTGAAATTAAGAATCACCGATGCTTACTTTAGTTCATAGTTCCTTTAAAGGAAACATACGACCAAGTTCAGGTCCAGTTGCGCCATCTAAACCTAACTGCTTGATCATGTCTAGTTCACCCGCACTGGTGACGCCTTCCGCAAAAATTGACAAGGCAAGTCTATGAACAATCACGCAAATACCTTTAATGAAGGCTTGATTGGCTTCATTAAGTTCAATGTTTCGCACGAAGCCGCCATCTAATTTGACGTAGTTTAGTTTTAAATCATGAATCAAATTAATCTTATCAAACTGACGACCGAAATGTTCCAAGCCCAATTTGCAACCGGTGCCGGAAATGTCTTTATGAAAGGCGCGGAACCCATCAATATTGGCAAATGCGCCGTTTTCAGGGATTTCCAACCAGAGTCGCTTACTCGCCTCTGGCTTAGCAAGCATCATACTTTTGATCTGCGCTCTGAATGAAGTACTTTGGGTAGATTGTGCGGAGATATTGACTGCAATATCATCTTTCGATGATGCTTTTTGCAGTTCATCTAATGCCAACTTAATCGCAATTAAGTCGAGCTTCTCGGTTAGTCCAAGACGCTCAGCGATAGGCAAGAAACGGCCAGCGGGGAACCATTCTCCGCCAAACATTAAACGTAATGCAGATTCTCTGTGCAATAGTTGGCCATCGGAAGAGATAACCGGGAAATAAGCTAATTTGACCCAATTCTGTTCTATCGCACGTAGAATTAATTTTGACCATTCATCAGCACTACGAGGAGCTTGGTCAATATTTAAAGGCGCTGATTTGCAAATATTGCTAATGCCATTGGCTTCTGCGCTAGCTAAGGCTGCATCAATTTGCGCTAATAAACTGCCTACGCTAATGCCATATTCGTAGTTGCCAAATCCTATAAATATCGCACAAGGTTCTGGCATTACTGCAAAGATTTTCTCGATGTCAGCTAATAATTTTTGGGCGATAGGTTCGGCATCCGCTTCTCTAAAAAGCAACGCAAAGTCGGTGCCGTTCAGACGTGCAGCAAAACCATCAGGCAGTTGCGCTTGATAGTGACGTAACAGTTTGCCTAAATCTTTAAGTAGTGCTTCGGTTTTATTTCTACCCAAAGTCTTATTTGCAAGCGCTAAACCTTGTCCAGACAGTTTGATCATTAATAAACTTCCGGCTGGCGCATTTTCTTCTTCGATGGCTACTTGAAGTTGCGCTAAGAAATGAGCACGATTAGCTAAGCCCGTCGCTGCATCTGAATTAGCTTGTTGACGTAGTGCTTCTAAACGTTCGGCTTCCGCCGCGAACATCGATTGCAATAGGCTGACGGTGGAATTCATAGCACGTGATAACTGCTTCAATTCAGGAACATTCGATTCTGGTGTAATAATAAATCGACGTTCAGTCATTCCCTGCGCTTGCGCAATGACCGCATTTAGAGGTTTCTTTAAACGTCGCAATACCAAGGCGCCTAAATAACATGCGATCAGACCTGAGAAAGTTAAAGCGATACACATTTCCTGAGCAGATTTCCACAAGGTTTGATAAGCGTCACCACTTTGACTGACCAAAGAAATAGTGCCTAATTGCTTCCAGCCACTGCTAATTTGTGCCAAACCTGGCGTCGATTGAATTGGAAATAGTTTCATAAACCAATCCGGTACCTGTAATTGTTCCGCCGCTGCTTTTTTCTCTATTAATACTTTGCCTGCCGTATCTAGTAGTTTAATCGATGCATAGTGTCCGTTATCAAACAAGGAGCTGAGAATCAACTCCAATTCAACTGGGTCTATATTTTTTTGGCTGATGGATAAGGCGAGGACGGTCGCATTATCTGCATTCTTCATCTTGAGTTGCTCATTAAGGTAAGCACGCGAACTCATCGTTGAAGCAAATAAACTGCCAGCCAGCGCAATTAAAGTGCTTAAGATAATGGCGAACCATAGTTGGCGATACATCGACATAGTCTTTCCTTTGAAAATTTTTTAATTCTTGTTACTGCGTAGTTTTTGCGTTTTTTCTGCATTGTTACTGCGTTGTTTTTGTATTTTTTTCGAGCTTGCTCATCCAATACAAATGCAAATGATGAATTAGCGACGCTTATTCAAATCCTTCTTTACGAGCTCGTTCCAACAAATCTTGCCAGCGTGAGAGACGACTAGTGCCACCTGGACCCACGGTGGCAGTGCTCGCTGAACCTGCAAATATTCCTAAGCCATTAAAACTGAAAATCGGGCTTAAATCCGTACGGCGCGAGGCAGGCCGTATATCAGTAATCAGGTTGTCGAGAATTAAGGGCTCGGCATCGCCTGAAGGATAAAATGCAAGCACCATATGGGCTTGTGTCACACTGCTGTTGGGGCCACCTATATGAGCCTTGACATAGACTAGGCGCAATTGCGTATCTGGAATATTGAGGCTCCTCAAACTGAAATACTTGGCGATCACATAGTCTTCACAGTCGCCTTTGCCTTTGGATAAACTCTCTAGTGGCGTTGCCCAGTAATCCGATTGTCCCCATAGTTCACTGTCTTCGGTATAGCTTAGTTTGCGGTTAAAAAATTGATTAACTTTTTGTAGTTTGCTATCGACGTTCGCGTCTTGTAAACCAGAGAGAAGGTTATTCCATTCATTAAACGCTTGTTCGTTGCTAGTTAGAGTACGAAAACTTTGTCTTAATTTATCCCAATTGAGTCCGTAGGAAAATGGCGCGCATAGCAAAGCAACGACAAACAAAATTATCGATAATGTAGTGACTCGAGCTTGCCGCAAATTGGAAAAAGAAGTGAACAATTTGAACTCTACCCATAGGGCAAAAAACTACATTGAAATATTTTAAGCGCAGCAAGCAAGATGTTGCTTGCTAAAGAACTAGATGTCATCTCTATTCTACAAGAAAAAATACTTCCTCCGAGAAACTAAAATCTTACCTGTTCAGTAGGTGTTGTCTGCTTACTTGTCGTTTTTTAATAGTCCGAAATTGCTCTCGTAAAAAAGCCCGCACAAAAATGCGGGCTAAGGAATGTTTATAAAAGCATGAGTGTCGCTGGATAAATCCTTATTACCATTGTTTGGCTTTGGGACCAGAAACTAACTCATTCACAATTTGCCATTTGCCGTTTACTTCTTCCCAATACAGCGTTTTCTGTAAATTATCTTGATAATTCAATGAACGATAATCTTGTTGGAAGCTAGTCGTTGCATGTTTCGCATCTTGCATATTGAATTTTATATCGGATAGATCCAAGGTGATTTTTTCGGCATTCAGCAAACGTGCACGTCTTGCAGATTTCCAAGATTCACGAGCCGTATAATTTTTGGCGTAAAAATCAAAATACGCGTCTGGATTGCGACTTATCCAAGCTTCGCGCCAGCCTTTGAGTGCATTCAAAATCGACATACGCGCGTGACTGCTTGTATCCGCTGTATTGGCTGCCACATTTGTTTTATTTGTCGTGCTGCTGTCCACTGGCATCGCCGCTGGCTTAGTCGCTTCGCTGATATTGAGACCCTCTAAGGCGCGCTTGTCTAACGCAGCCTTATTGATTACATAGGTTTCCGGTGATTCGATAGGGCAGTTGGCGGTGGCTTCGTCAGCTTTGACGTCCAACATTTTTAATGTGCCTGAGCCATCATCCCTGCGTGTCAAACCAAGCGCTGCGTGTAATTTGCCCATGCCCGCGTGGGTGCGTGCGTAAGATACGAACAAATCAATTTCAGCGTTGGTAAAAGAACGTTTGGCCTGGAACAATTCGTTTTCAGTATCTAACAAATCGAGCAAAGAACGTTGGCCGATATCGAATTGTTGGCGATAAGCGTCGCGTGCTTTTTCAATGGAGAGTTGATGCTGATCGAGAAAATTCAATTGCTCTGTTAATTTACGTGTGTCATTAAATGCAATCGCGAGCACTTGGCGTATGTCACGGCAGGTTTTGTCACGTAAATCTTTCGCCAAGTTGACTTGGTTGGCAGCTTCTTGAACGCGTGCTTTATCGCTTCCGCCATTAAACAAATTCCAAGTCATGACCACTTCAGCAGTATTGTTGTTAGTGCGCCCGGATAAATAATTAATATTGTTGGCACGTTCGGTTCTAGCTTTGAAATCAATGCGAGGTTGATAAGCAGAGCGCCGCGAATCTAAGCCGCTATTGACTGAGGCGATATTGTCAATACTTGCTAGCAGGGCAGGGTGCGTCGTGAAGGCTGTGTGCAATGCGGACGTAATGGAATTCGGCATGCCGTTAGAAAAGATGCTCAGACTTTCAAGATCCTTACCTGGCATCGTACCAACCAGCCTTTGAAAGCGCGCACTGACATCGTGCAGGTTGGAGATTTCAGTGACCAAATTAGATTCGGCTAGCGCTAGGCGTCCAGAAATTTGTTCCAAGTCGACGCGACGACTAACACCTGCTTTTGTCTTTGCCTGGATTTGCTCAAACACGGCGCGGTGGCGTACATAATTATCTTCAGAAAGCGCGACTAGCTTGCGAAAACGGACCACATCAGAGTAGGCGCGCACCACTTCCAGTGCGACGGCTTCTGACGTGTCTTGTAGTTCAAAAAAGCGAACTCGTTTTAAGTAGTCGAGCTGTTTGACTTGATTGCTGGTGAGGAAGCCATCAAACAACATTTGATTTAAGCTCAAGGCCGCGGAGTTGCGTGACAGATCAGATTTGCTCAGGCGAGTGTCATGATTATCTTTGCCTGCATCCAAACTTAAATTAACGCTAGGCAAATAACCACCAAAAGCAGCATCACGGCTAGAACTAGTCGATTGAAAACTATGCCACTTGGCTTGCACTTCAGGATTACTCAAAATGGCCTGTTGGGCAGATTCTCTTAATGTTTGAGTTTGTGCCTGTGCCCAAAATGTTAATGAAATTAAGCCAATGGCAAGGCTGAGTTTTCTTAGTTTTAATTGCATTTTTTTCTCGGAGGATCAAAGTAAGTGCGACGAAAGATATCAGAAGCTTATCGGCACGTATATTGAATAATGTAGTTCTTAATGCATATTTTTCAAAAATTAACAGATTTCGAAATGTCATGTAAATAGGCCAATGTTATTTACACGATAATTGCTCACATGTTAATCATTTACATGTTAATTCGCTAAACACGCTACGTGCTGCATTGATTGTTGTTTCTATCACTTTATCGTCGTGAGTAGCCGACACAAATCCTGCTTCGAAGGCGGATGGAGCAAGATATATGCCATGATCCAACATCTTGTGGAAGAATTGTTTAAATTGATTCGCATCCGACTTCATGACTTGTTCGAAACTCGTTGGTACTGTCTTACTAAAATACAGCCCAAACATGCCACCGATGGCATCAGCGCAAAAATCGAGTTGGGCTTCTTGTGCTGCTGCATTCACGCCATCGACGAGTTTTTGAGTTTGAGTGCTTAAATGTTGGTAAAAACCGGGTTTTTGTATGAGTTTTAAAGTTGTTAGACCTGCTGCTACTGCGACCGGATTGCCAGATAGCGTCCCTGCTTGATAGACGCCGCCCAGTGGCGCTAGATGCGCCATGATGTCGGCGCGTCCGCCGAACGACGCAACTGGCAGGCCACCGCCTATGACCTTACCTAAGGCAGTTAAGTCAGGTTTGATATTGTATAAAGACTGAGCACCGCCCAATGCGACGCGGAAGCCGCACATCACTTCGTCAAAAATCAAAATGCTGCCATGATGACTACACAGGCGACGCATCGTTTGCAAAAATGCTTCCGAGGCCTTAATTAAATTCATATTGCCAGCCACGGGTTCGACGATGACGCAAGCGATCTGGTCGCCAAATTGTTGGAATGCTGACTCAAGTTGTTCGCAATTGTTGTAATCAAGCACTAAAGTATGCTTAGTAAAATCTTCAGGTACGCCTGCAGAAGTTGGGTTGCCAAAAGTTAATAATCCACTGCCTGCTTTAACTAGGAGTGAGTCGGCGTGACCATGATAACAACCTTCGAACTTGATGATTTTGTCGCGTTTAGTGGCACCGCGGGCGAGGCGTAGAGCGCTCATGGTTGCTTCCGTTCCACTCGAGACTAGGCGTACTTGTTCTATGGACGGAACTAGTTTGCAGATTTCTTCCGCCATCAATATTTCCGCTTCGGTGGGGGCGCCAAAACTAAGTCCCAGCGTCGCTGCTTCTTGTACCGCTTGAATTACTTCGGGGTGAGCATGACCGAGGATAGCAGGGCCCCAAGATCCTATGTAGTCAATATATTGCCGGTCATCCGCATCCCAAAAGTAAGGACCTTGAGCTTTTTTGATAAAGCGCGGGGTGCCACCTACTGAGCGGAACGCGCGTACTGGCGAATTAACGCCACCAGGCGTTGTAATTTGCGCTCTTTGGAATAAAGTTTCATTTAATGACATAGGGATGTGCTCAAAAAATAATGTTAGAGTGATTTAACTATAAAGCTTTGCGTACCTATATTCATGGTCATGATTTACTATGGGGTATTGAGTTAAAGCAATATTGTTAAAATGTAGATGAAGTAAAAAGAAGTGAATAGCTAAGCTTGTGATGAATTTTGTGGAATAAAAAACGAAGATTGATTATGCTCTCGCGTTTTATCTCATAACGATGGCCTTGTACGTTAATATATTCATGACATTGTGCGCGTGATAATACCTCAAGCCATGGTTAAAGTCGTTATCTAAAAGGAATGGATCCCGTGGAATACAAGACATTGATGTGTTTAATTTGTGGCTGGATATATGATGAAGAACAAGGTTTGCCGCAAGATGGCATCCCAGCCGGTACCAAATGGGAAGATGTGCCATTAAACTGGACTTGTCCTGAATGTGGCGCTAGAAAAGATGATTTTGATATGGTGCCCATGTAATCTTGCTAATCTTGCTAATCTTGCTGTTAGTAAAATTTGATTAACAATTTGATTTTTAGTGCGCATCTCTACAATAAGTTGAGCAAATCTTGTCATTTTTTTTGTAGTGCCGTCATAATTGTTGTTTCACGGCGAAGAAAGCCTGAAAAAGTTGCTTCAAGCTAGTTAAATTTTGTTAAAGTGCTGTGTAGTAATAACTCTTTCCACTCCGAGAACGTCCCATGTCAAGCTCAACAGGCAATGAAAATTTAAGAATTATGGTGATAGATGACAGTAGTACTATTCGTCGGTCGGCAGAAATATTCTTAGGGCAAGTCGGATATAAAGTGGTTTTAGCAGAGGATGGATTTGATGCGCTCGCTAAAATCAACGATACCCACCCCCATCTTATTTTTTGTGACATTTTGATGCCTAGGCTAGATGGCTATCAAACTTGCGCCTTAATTAAGAAGAGTGCCAAGTTCCGTGATACGCCTGTCATTATGTTGTCTTCTAAAGACGGACTTTTTGATCGTGCTCGCGGTGCGATGGTCGGGTCTGAAGAGTATTTAACCAAGCCTTTTACCAAAGATAGCTTACTGAAAACCGTGCGCAAATATACTGCCGAAGTGCATACCCATACTAATTAGTTTTTATGTTTGCTTGTAATAGGTTTTTAATAAGTTTCAAATGAGTTCTAAAATATTTTTCGAGGTCGAAAATGGCAATACAAAAAATTCTAATCGTCGATGATTCTCCTACTGAACGTTACTTTTTGACAGATATTCTGGTCAAAAATGGTTTTTCAGTATCGACAGCCGAGAATGGTGAAGACGCGCTTACCAAAATCAAAGCGGATAAGCCTCAGCTCATTTTGATGGATGTCGTCATGCCAGGTCAAAATGGTTTTCAAATTACGCGTGCTATTTCGCGTGATCCAGACACCCAAGATGTGCCTGTGATTATTTGCACAAGCAAAAATCAAGAAACGGATCGTATCTGGGGATTGCGCCAAGGTGCCCGTGATTATTTGGTAAAACCCATTGATCCACAAGAATTGTTGGCAAAAATCGCGGCACTCGGTTAAACGAATCAAGCTATGACAGACAATACTCTCGATAAATTAGCGCTTACTGAACCTGAAGTAGCTAAATCCAAATCAGTCGGACGACGCGCTCGTTTACGTGATTTTCAAGCGCAGTTGATGGAGCGTATGCAGGCCGCTAAGTTGGGGTCTCACGTTCGTGCGAATCAACTCGGCGTGCTCATCGGACGTACGCGTTATCTGATCGATTTACGTGAGGCTGGTGAAATTGTTTCATCCGGCAATCTAACTCAAGTTCCTTTGACAAAACCTTGGTATCTCGGGCTTTCTAATGTGCGGGGAAGTTTGACCAGTGTGATTGACTACTCGCTGTTTGAGGGCGGAGAAGCAACCCATCAAGATTCGTCCTGCAGGATATTAGCGTTCTCGAATAGCTTATCGTTTAACAGCGGCCTTTTAGTTTCTAAGGTTTTGGGTCTGCGCAATGCGGACACTATGCAATTAATCGATGATAGTGAAGAACTGGCTGAGCAAGGAAAGGCGGCAAAGCCTTGGGTTTTAAATAAATTTATCGATGCAGACGGACAAATCTGGTCGCAGCTAAGTCTCTCGCTCTTGGTTCAAGATCAAGAGTTTTTGCATATTGGTCAATAAATAAGTACTGACGGACAAGTAATATATAGAAAGCCTAGCTTTTCAATCGTTTAGGAGATTTTGTAATGGCATTGAATACCCAACCACATTCGACTGAGGATCAAGAAGTCCAGCATTTAGACTTTGCGAATCAAGCTTCAGAGGCACCGACGCGTTCTGTCGAGAGTGAGAGTTTGCCAGAGGTAGAGATTGAAGAAGCTCAAAATGTTCGTATTGTGATCGATGAACCGATTGAAACAGTTGCTCCTGTTAAAGAGGAAATTCCGTTTGCAGATAGAACTATGGATCGCGTAGACGCGACGATAGTTGGCAATGCTATTGATAGCGGTCGCGATATCCGTTTGCCTTTGATCGGTCACTTGCCGCTACAAAAGCAAATTCGTTATTTGTTGATCGCTATGTCATTGTCATTGGCACTGAGTGCGTTCTTCGTTTGGTTGAATGCGAGTCAGTCCGCTTTGATTTCTACTCAAGCGCAGATCTCTGGTGAGATTCTGATGCACTCACAGCGTATTGGTAAAGCAGCGCCAAATGCGATTTACGGTAAGCCAGCCGCATTTTCTCAATTGGAGGAGAGTCAAAAAGCGATCAACTCCAATTTGAATATTTTGATCAATGGTGGCGACTACAAAGGTCGTACTATTTCCAAGCCAAGTTCAAGTCTGGAACCCGTTTTGAATGCAACCAAGCGCGCATGGTCAAATACCAATGCGGCGGCTTCAGTGGTATTGAAGACTAAGAAAGAATTGGCTGGGTTTAGGGAAGATCTGGAAAACATGAACTTGCTTTCTCCTACCTTGGCAAGTTTGTCGGATGAAATTTCTACGCAAAAAGTACAAAGTGGTGCATCCGCTCAAGCGATTTTCGCGTCCGGTCAATTAGTTATGTTGACGCAACGTTTAGCACGAAGCGCCAGTGAATTTATGACACCTGAAGGTATTAATCCTGAAAAAGCGTTCTTGTTAGGTAAAGATGCGAATACTTTCTTCGAATTAGTCGAAGGCTTCTTGAACGGTAGTGAAATTAATAAATTAGCGGCAACAAAAGAACCAGCAACTCGCGCAAAGTTGGCTGATTTGCAAAAAACTTTTGCGGAGTATAGAACTCACGTCAATAATATTTTGGCGAAAAATAATGACTTTATTGAGGCGAAAAAATCTGAGCAGTTAATTTTTAATGAAAACGAAGAATTAAAGCAAAAAATTTCTACCCTAGAAAAAACTTATACGGCGCAACAAGATTCTACTAATCTCTCTTTCTGGTTCTTGATTTTGACCGCGGTCTTAGCCTTGATCTCTGCGACCGGTATCGCGATTGTGTTGTTGCAAGATAGCCGTAACCGTACCAAAGAAGCGAATCAACGACGCCTTGAGGCCGATGCGCAAATGCAATTGGCGCAGAAACAAGAGGAACAAGCGAATGCCGTTAATGAACAAAATCAGGCTGCGATTTTGCGATTAATGAATGAGTTGCAAGAAGTGGCGGATGGTGACTTGACAGTTCAAGCGACAGTTTCTGAAGATATTACAGGTGCGATTGCCGACTCCGTTAATTATACGGTGGAAGAGTTGCGTGGACTGGTAGGTCGCGTTACTAATACTGCGGTACAAGTTACCAGCGCGTCTTCACAAGCGCAGACCATTTCTGATGAATTGCTGGAAGCGTCACATCAACAGGCGCGTGAGATTGTCGATGCGGGTAAAGCAATTACCACAATGGCAAATGATATTACCGAAGTTTCCCGTTCTGCGAATGAATCAGCCGAGGTTGCGCGTCAGTCGGTTGCTGCGGCAGAGCAAGGTGCTTTAGCGGTGGAAAACACGATCAAGGGCATGAACGAGATTCGTGAACAAATTCAGGAAACTTCTAAACGTATTAAACGTCTCGGTGAATCCTCACAAGAGATTGGTGAGATCACTGAGTTGATTTCCGATATTACCGAACAGACCAACGTATTGGCGTTGAATGCGGCGATTCAGGCGGCGTCAGCGGGTGAAGCAGGTCGAGGCTTCTCCGTTGTTGCGGAAGAGGTTCAGCGATTGGCGGAACGTTCAGCTGAAGCGACCAAACAGATTGGTGCGCTGGTTCGTACGATTCAAACGGATACGCATGATGCGGTTGCCGCGATGGAAAAATCAACACAGGGTGTGGTTGAGGGAGCGAAACTGTCCGACGCGGCGGGTACGGCGTTGTCAGAAATTCGTAGCGTTTCTAATCGTCTCGCGGAGTTGATTCAAGGTATTTCACTCTCCACTGAACAGCAAGCAACATCTGCGAATGGTGTTGCACAAAATATTGAACACATTTTGACGATTACTGAAAAAACGCAAAATGGTACGCAACAAACCTCTCTCTCCATTAAAGACTTGTCTAAGTTAGCGGAAGAATTGAAAAACTCGGTATCTCGATTCCGGGTTACTGCCTGATTTTAGACAGCAAGTTAATACTATTTAACTTGATCATGTATGCAACGCGAGAAACATGGTTTCTCGCCTATAGAGTTTGCGGGGTTTAAGAATGACATCAGGTTCTTCTAAGTCATCAGATTTGGGGCAAGAGCAATTTGATATTGCTCCTTTGTCTTGGGTGATGACGGAGTTGCGGGAAGCGCTCTCCAATGCAGGTAAATTATTGGTTTCTGCCATAGGGCAAGACGCAGAGGCGCAGGCAACGTCTTTATTGCAGGCTAAAAGCTATTTGCATCAGGCACATGGCGCATTGCAAATTGTTGAAATCGAAGGTGTCGCAATCGTTACTGAAACGGTTGAAGAAATCATTGAAAAAATTCAGTCTGGAAAACTCGAAAATTCACAAGATGTCGCCAACAAAATAACTGAGGCATTTTATGCCGTCTTGCGTTATTTGGAAGATTTGTTAGCGGGAAATCCGCAACAACCAGTACGACTTTATCCCGAGTATCGCGCCTTATTAGAATTAAAGGGCGCAGAACGGATACATCCAGCGGACTTATTTTTCCCTTCTTTGTCAGTACAGGAAAGAATCCCTGAGCTGACTTTGTCCGCGCATCCTGCGGCCATCAACTATGGCGCGATTCGTTTGCGATTTGAGAAGTTATTGTTGACTTTGTTAACGAGTAAAAACGCGGAAGCAAAGCAAGATTCCTCTGCACAAATGAGTGTGCTGATACTCGAGATTGAACAAGCTCAAACTACCTCACAAACCAAAGCATTTTGGTTAGTGATGCGTGCATTTGCTGAGTCAACTGCACAAGTTGAAGCGAAAGATGAGCGACATATTAAGCAAATTTGGGGGCGTATTAATTTACAGATACGTCGCCTGGTTGAGGGAAATACCAGTGTTCCTGAACGTTTGCTGCGCGACGCTTTGTTCTTTATTGCACAAGTCAAAGAGCCATCTGCATTTGTTTCACAGATTCGTAAGGCCTATCAGTTAGATAATCATGTGCCTTCAGACTATGACCAAAAACGCTATGGATTGATCGCCCCCCACGTACTGGCCTCGGCGAAAGAATTGCTGGGCAATATTAAAAACTTGTGGGGCAGAATCTCTAACGGTGATACCGGCTTGTCGGATAAATTTTTTCAGAAGATGAAAGATTTAGCCGATGTAGGTGCTGGTTTGCAATCTCCACCTCTTGCTAAGTTATTGCGTGAGTTGAACGGTATTGCAAGTCATGCCGTGCGTGCCAAGGATCAAGAACGAATGGGACTGGAATTGGCAACATGTTTGCTATTTTTGGAAAACGCGTTCGAACAAATTACTCATCTACCGGCTAATTTTGCCACCCGTGCAGATGAGATTTCAGCCCGTCTGCTATCTGTCGTCGGTGGCGAGTCACCGGGAAATCAAGCTGGCTGGATAGGAGAAATTTCACGCGAAGCTCAACAGCGTCAAACCATGACAGCTTTGGTCGGTGAAATGCAAATGAGTCTCAAGCATGCGGAAAAAGCGTTGGATGAACATTTCCGTGACGCCTCTAATACCACTATTTTGGCACCAGTTGATGGTACCTTAGCTCAGATTGGTGGCGCTTTGGCAATTTTGGATCAGGATGAAGCCTTAGCGGCGGTAGCGCATACACGTGACTTGGTAAAACAATGCATGAGCGGTGAAGCTTTGGCAGAGGCGGATGTCCCAGCTTTGCATCAAAAGGTCGCTCAAAATATTGGCGCGCTGTCCTTCTTTATCGAAACTTTGCAAAACCAGCCAGAATTAGCGAAAAAACGTTTTGTTTTTGATGCACAAGAAGGTATTTTTCAATCCAAGCTTTTAGAAAAAGCCCCGGAAAAAGAATTATTGCCTTCTGCGCCTTTAGAAGCAAATTTTACCGCTCCGCCAGTGGCGACAGCAGAACAAGATTTACTCCAGCAACAAAAAGAGTCTGAACGCTTGTTAGCTTCTCTAGTTGATGCGCCACAGAATTCTGAGTTGCAAGCGCAGCTAAAAGATTCTTTGGATCATGAACGTTCTTTTGCCGCTTTACTCGACGACAGTGAGGCCAGTGCTCGTGCTAAGACCGCGATTGAATTGCTTTCACATACGGATTTTTCCCAGCCCGATGCTGCATTGAATGAAATCGTTGCGGCTACCACTCAAACTGAAGCAGCACCTGAAATTCAGTTGACTCAAGAGTTACCAGAAACAGAAGCCGAAATAGATGCGGAGCTGTTAGAGATTTTTCTAATGGAAGCCGATGAAGTTTTAGAAGCGGTACGTGAAAATATTCCTTTATCTCGTCACGATAGTGCCAATCAAGAGTATCTAATTCGTTTGCGCCGCTCTTTCCATACCTTAAAAGGTAGTGGTCGCATGGTAGGCTTGAATGTGTTCGGCGAAGGTGCTTGGAATATAGAACAGGTCATGAACCTCTGGTTGTCTGACTCACGTTCAGGTACTGAGGCGCTGTATGCATTGTTAGAGTATGCGGCAGCGGAAATGTTTGATTGGGTAGAAGAGTTAAAACGTAATGGTAATTCCAACAGAAATTCGGATGCTATTATTGCAGCGGCATTGCGCGTCAAAGATGGATTGCCATTTAGCGTAGAGCCAGTAGCTTCGGCACCAGTTACACCTATTACACCCGTTGCTCCTATTGAGGTGATGCCACAGGTCGATGCCGTTATGGAAGCAAGGCCAGACGTACTAACGCCAGACTTAGCACCTGAGCCAAGCGTCAATGACATTACTCAGAGCTCAACTGTATTAGACTCGAATGAAGGTTCTGCTTCTGTTTTACCTGAATTGGCAGCTTTAGCCGATTTAGTTGCGCCGGAAGAACTATCGCCAGCGGTTGAGTTGAATTTGCCGATTGATCAGGGCTTAGTATTGGATCCAGTGTCATTGACAGTCGCAGAAAGCGAGATGATTGACGCGCAAGATTTGGTATTAGATACGTCCGAGTCAGTCGCGCCTCAAGCCGAGACTGAAGTCGCGGACGCAGCGATAGCATCAACAGAGGTAATAGAAGCAGCAAGCGCAGACATTCAGGCTACAACTGCTAGCGATAACTTGGATGACTTAGCATCTGAAGCACCGATCTTTGGTGATATCAAGTTTGATGAAGAAATCACTCTGGAAGCAGCTGACGTTGTCGAAGTTGATGTCGCTCATGATGAAGGCGTAATCGGACACGATGAAGATGCTGTATTGGTAGCGCACTCCGTTGAGTCAGAATTGCCGAAGATATCGGATGTTTTAAATGATTTGATGTTAGAAGCTAGTGAGTTAACTGCTACATCCGTTGAGCATGAGGTGGATGCGGAGGTAGAAGCAGACGCAGAAGTACCAGCAGCGTCCTCATTGATCGCTATCGATACCGACAGTCTTGTACAAACACCAGAATCAATTTCAGAGGCGGTGGTTGCAGACGATTTAACGTCACCGAATATGCTTGAGTCGGAAGTCGAGGAGCTTGCGGCTTCACCGGCGGAAACTCTGCAACAGACATCGCAACAAGCACAACAACAAACGGCGCAGATCATAGAGTTCCCAGATTTCTCTATGCCTGTTTTGAAAGAAAACGATAACACCAAGCGTATTGGTGAGATCGAAATCAGCCTGCCATTGCATACGATTTATATGGCGGAGACGGACGAAATTGTTCGTTTCTTACAGCAAGATTTCTCTGAATGGCGCCATGAGCCAGCACGACCAGTCTCTCGTCATGCTGTACATGCGGCCCATTCTTTAGCAGGAAGTTCTGCCACAGTGGGATTATTTTCTGTTCAGGAGTTGGCGCATAGTTTAGAGAACGTATTGCAGCGTTTGGAGCGCCATCCAGTCAACTTAGAAAATGCTGAATTTGATACTTTGGATCACGCTGTTGAATGCGTGAAATCGATGTTGCAAAAATTTGCCTTGTCTGAAATGGCGGATCGTGTACCTGCAGAGAATCAAAAACTGAGTCAATTATTGGAAGTAATCATTACTCGTTCCAACGTAGGTGATGATGAGGAATTTATTACTTCTACTAACGAGCGTTTAGACGCGGTGATGTTGGACACTAGCGCTACTTCGGCTGACGTTGCGATTGCGAATATTGACAGTAGTGATGAATCAAATGCATTGGCAGAAGTGACTGCAGATGAAGTTGTCGATGCTGTTTTAGATGCTGCGCCTGAATTGGTAAATCTGCCTGAGTCTGAGACATTGGCCGATGCAAGTCCTGTAGCAACAGAAGATGTAGAGGCCGTCCCTGAGTCCGCCGTGTTGGAATTAAGTGTTGAAGATACTTCAGCACCGCAATTCTCTGCGACTTTAAGTAATTCCGATGAGAGCAATCGTGTTGATGTATCTGGATTTGACACGGTGATTCCTGTTGTCGCAACGGCGCCAGCACCAGCACCATTGGCTGAAACGAATGCTGAAACAGAAAATCTAGCAAGTCTGGATCGTAGCTCTACCGATATTGAATTAAAAGTTCGCGATGAGATTGATCATGACTTATTGCCTGTCTTCTTGGAAGAAGGTAATGATCTGTTGCCTATGATCGGTCAGTTGTTGCGTTCATGGCAGCAAAGCCCGGAAGACGATGCGATTCCACAATCGATTTTGCGTTTAATGCATACGGTTAAAGGTAGTGCTCGTATGGCTGGCGCTATGCAATTGGGTCAACATACGCATGATATGGAAACCCGTATTGAAAACTTGATGCATACCGGTAGTACGATTCGTCAGCCTTTATTGGAAGATCTGATTGCACGTCAAGATTATGCAATGCATTTATTTGAGCGTTTGCAAAATCCTGATTTGGCTAGCGTCGAGCTTGAGTCTGAGCAAGTGGTTGAGTTGACCGTTGCACAGGAAATCAATCAATTTCAAGACGCGTTGCAATCTGGTTTTGATCCGCAGCTAGCGGCTGAAGAAGTATCGTCTGATCTATCTGAGGCGAACGAGTTAAACATCACGGATTCTGAGTCTGGACATACAACGGATCAGTTTGCAACAAATCAGGCGCCAGTAGCCGACCCAGCTGCATTAGTAGCATCGGAAACCTCAGCAGAATCTAATAAAGCACCTGAGCAAGCAAATACTGCAGTCGCTAGACCAGTCAAAATCTCAAGCGCGCCACGTCAGTTAGCGCCGCAGGCGGCAGTTTCTGCTGCTTCTGCGCCAGTACCTTTGGTGCGGGTTCGAGCCGATATTTTGGATCGCTTAGTCAATCAGGCTGGTGAAGTCTCCATTTCTCGTTCTAAATTAGAGAATGAAGTGGATACCTTGAAAGCATCTTTGTCTGAATTGACCGAAAACGTGAGCCGTTTGCGTGATCAGTTGCGTGAAGTAGAGATCCAGGCGGAAACGCAAATTACCTCACGCATGGCATTTTCGGGCGATCGTGAATTTGATCCTTTGGAATTTGACCGATTTACCCGTTTGCAAGAGTTAACTCGTATGATGGCTGAAAGCGTCAGCGACGTGGCCACGGTACAGACAGCGCTGAATCGTACGATTGAGGGCGCGACCACCGATTTGAACGTACAAGCTCGTTTAACGCGTGAATTACAGCAAGATCTGATGCGTGTACGTATGATTCCGTTCTCCAGCGTATCGGAACGTTTATATAGGATCGCTCGCCAGACAGCGAAAGAGGTTGATAAACGCGTCAATCTGGATATCCGTGGTACCTCAGTAGAGATCGATCGCAGCGTTTTGGAAAAAATGGTTGCGCCGTTCGAGCACATGTTGCGTAACGCCATTGTGCATGGCATTGAGTCACGTCAAGATCGCGTTGGTCGTGGTAAGAGCGAGGTCGGTGAGTTATTGATTGAGATTCGCCAAGAGGGTAATGAGGTTGTTATTCACTTCACCGATGACGGACAAGGTTTAAATATTAATCGTATTCGTGAAAAAGCGAAGACGGTAGGTTTACTCACCGACGAGTCTTTTATTAATGAATCGGATGTCGTAAATCTGATTTTTGAACCAGGATTTTCTACCGCTAGCGAAGTGACCGAGTTAGCCGGTCGTGGCGTTGGTATGGACGTGGTGCGTTCAGAAGCGGCGTCTTTAGGTGGACGTGTTTCTGTGACCTCAATTGAAGGACAGGGTGCGCATTTCACGATTCATTTGCCTTTGACCTTGGCGGTGACCCAAGTGGTCATTTTGAATGCAGGTGGTAAGACTTTCGCTGTACCTTCTGTGTTAGTGGAACAAGTGCAGCAATTGAAATCAGCCGCATTAGCTAATGCCTACAATGACGGTGCGATTATGTGGCAGGGTAATCGCGTGTCACTGCATTATTTGCCAAGTATGTTGGGTGAACGTGATGCAACGCCTGATACTCAGCAATACACGCCGATTTTGATTATGAAGAGCGATAACGAACGTGTTGCGATTCATGTGGATCAGATTATTGGTAATCGCGAGGTCGTTGTTAAAAACGTCGGTCCGCAATTAGCTCGTATGATCGGTATTGCAGGTGCGACTGTGTTGGGTTCAGGTAATATTGTTTTGATTTTGAACCCAGTCCCATTGGCGCAAAAACTTGAGTACGAACGTGCAAAATTACCTGATGCCAGCGTAGATAGCACGCCAGAGATGGGCGCTGTAGCCGAAATGGTAGAGAAAGTGGAAGTACCGACGACGTTGGCACCAGTTCAAGGCTTGCGTTCTCATCATATCGTTATGGTGGTCGATGACTCTTTAACGGTACGTCGTGTTACCCAACGTTTGTTGGTACGTGAAGGTTATCAAGTCGTATTAGCGAAGGACGGTATTGATGCGCTTGAGCAGTTACAGTCGATTACACCTGATGTGATGTTGGTGGATATTGAAATGCCTCGCATGGATGGATTTGACTTGACCCGTAACGTTCGTAGTGACTCCAGAACGACGCATATTCCGATTATCATGATTACCTCACGTACTGCTGATAAGCATCGTAACTATGCGGCGGAGTTAGGTGTAAATGAATACTTCGGTAAGCCGTATCGCGAAGATGATTTGTTAGCGGCGATCAGTGGTTTTGTGAATAAACCAGCGGAAGTGCTGTCATAGTCAGTTTGTAGTATGAAAAAAAACGCCTCGAATGTTTTGTTGTACTCGAGGCGTTTTGCTATTCTCCGCTAACTTTCTTAACCACGCTGTAACGTTCTAGTGTTTTTTTACGTGCCACATCATGTTCGATAATCGGATAAGGATAGTCAATACCAAGTGCCAAGTTAGCGCCTTTTAATTCGATGGGTGTGAGCTTCCATGGCGCATGAATGTGACGGGCATTTAAGCCAGATAATTGAGGTAAATAACGACGGATAAACTTGCCTTCACTATCGAACTTTTCCGATTGCGTAATCGGGTTGAAAATCCGGAAATAGGGTTGAGCATCGCAACCAGTAGACGCTGCCCATTGCCAGCCACCGTTGTTAGCCGATAAATCAAAATCATTCAAATGTAAGGCGAAATACGCTTCACCCCAGCGCCAGTCTATGCCTAAATCTTTCACCAAAAAACTAGCGACCACCATGCGTAAGCGATTGTGCATATAACCTGTCTGATTCAATTGCAGCATCGCAGCGTCGACTAGCGGGTAACCTGTTTTGCCATCGCACCACGCTTGAAATAATACTTGTGCATGGGCGTCGTTCTCCCACTGTATTGCATCGTATTCTGGTTTGAAAGATTGACTGACGACGCGCGGGTGATGATGCAAAATCATAAAATAGAAGTCGCGCCAGATTAGTTCTGATAGCCACACGCTAGCCCCAAGTGAGCTGTTGGCCGTGCGCGTATGGCGTATTGCTTGGCTCACTAAATAGCGTATCGATACCGTGCCAAATCGCAAATGAACCGATAAATATGAAGGGCCTTTAACCGCAGGAAAGTCACGTGCATCGCCATATTGGTCTATACGTGCTAGAAAATCATCTAATAGTTCTGCGCCAGCTGCCATTCCGCCTTGCAGTTTGAGTTCTTCTGCGCTGAGCGTCTCAAAGCCCATTTCCGCCATACTTGGTAAGCTAAGCTCGGTGTGTTGCGCAAAATGAGCTGCATATTTCTCTACTGGATAAGCTTTGAAGTAAAAATCCGGTTCGCCTGTGGTCTCGCTGGCTAATTTCTTTAGCCAGGCATTTTTGTAAGGGGTGAATACCGAGAAGGGCTTTTCAGCGAGACTTAGCACTTCATCCATTTCAAAAATCACCTGATCCTTGCAAGAGATAAAGTCGCAGTTAAAACTAGCTAGACTTGTACTAACAGCTTGATCGCGGGCTTTGGCCGTTGGTTCATAGTCTCGATTGACATAAACTGCGTTGACTTCTAGTTGTGCCGCAAGACGCGGAATTTCTTCTACTGGATCGCCGTACCGAACGATTAAGCCACCACCTAATTTTTCTAATTCTTGGCGTAGTTCAAGAATACTTTGATAAATGAATTGCATACGTCTATCGCGTTTGGGCAAATGCTTCAAGATGTTGTGATCGAACACAAAAACGCAATAACAAGCAGAGGCGTGTTTCAATGCTTGATAGAGTGCGGCATGATCAAAACTACGCAGATCCCGGCGAAACCAGACTAAGCTTTTTGTATAAGTCATTTTGTAAAATAAATAATTTGTGAGGGGTGTTACTGAGGTTGTGCAGTTCGCCATAACATTCAAAATGAAGCGTGAAGAATGTCATTAAGCTGCGCGCGGAACCATAGCACAGATAAAAAAAATCGGCTAAAAATGATAAAATACGTGTATGAAGAAGCAAAAAAACCTAAATTCCCTAGTCGATGACTTTGAGGGAGAAGAAATCGAGTTAGTTGGCTATGATTTCTCTGATACATTGGAATCTATGATCAAGCTTAGAGTCGGCGCTAGTAAAGACGAACGTGCAGCGCAATCACTGGATTTAAGCAATCATTTTTTGATTGCTATGCCAAATATGATGGACCCCATTTTTGGTGGCACCGTCATTTACATTTGTGAACATAACGCGCGTGGCGCCATGGGCGTGGTCATCAATCGCGCCACCGATATGACAGTCGCAGATTTATTTGATCGTATTGATCTACAACTCGAAATAATTCCTAATTCCCATCCTATGGGGCAGCATCCCGTGCTGTTTGGTGGACCGGTGCAAAGTGATCGTGGCTTTATTTTGCATGCGCCAGCAGGTTCATATTCCTCTACTTTAAAAGTCAGCGATGAAGTCAGTTTTACCACGTCTAGAGATATTTTAGAATCTTTAGCGGCAGGGGAGGCACCACAACGATTGCTGTTGAGCATCGGCTATTCGGGCTGGGGAGCGGGCCAATTGGAGCAAGAGATTTTGTCGAATGGCTGGTTGACTGCACCTGCCGATTTAGGTGTCATGTTTGATTTGCCTATTGAAGAGCGTTTCGACGCAGCGATGAAATTATTGGGATTTGATCCTTTGATGCTGGCCTCGGTGGCAGGACATGCTTGATGAATGGCATGCAATCGATTGAGACACCGCAAATCAATGGCACCGTATTGGCCTTCGATTTCGGCTTGAAGCGTATCGGCGTCGCAGTCGGCAATACCATGCTTAGGCAAGCTCAGGCTTTGAGTATTATCCGTGCGGCGAGTAACGATGCAAAGTTTGTCGCAATTGCCGACTTGATCCAAGAATGGCAGCCCGTATTATGTGTGGTTGGCTTGCCTATGCATCCTGATGGCGCGGCGCATGAAATGACCGTGCGCTGCCAGCGATTCGCCAACCAATTGCATGGACGTTACGGGGTAAAGATTGCCTTAGTTGATGAGCGTTATACCTCTGCAATGTTTAAAGCAAAGCAGGGCGAGCACATCGACGATCAGGCCGCAGCATTAATATTGCAGCAGTATTTTGATCAAGTAGGTTAGTAAATTGATGGCAATACGATGATCTCAATACGATGAGGTCAATACGATTCCATATCAGATAGACCAAATTGGAATCATCCAACCGAAGAATGAATAACGATGAAAAATCCACAGCTAAATAAACACGGCGAATTGCAACATCTGTTAGCGATTGACGGTTTGCCTAAATCTGTCATCAATCACATATTGGATACGGCCTCATCCTTTGTCAGTATCGGTGAGCGTGAGCTAAAGAAGGTGCCATTGATGCACGGGAAGAGTGTATTCAATCTGTTTTTTGAAAATTCAACACGCACTCGCACCACCTTTGAAATCGCCGCTAAGCGTTTATCCGCTGATGTCATCAATTTGAATATTGCGGCATCGAGTGCCAGTAAGGGCGAGTCACTGCTTGATACGATAGATAATTTAGCGGCGATGCATGCCGATATGTTTGTTGTGCGTCATGCCACCTCGGGTGCTCCATTTTTGATTGCGCAGCACCTCAACGATACCAAGCAACATCATGTGCATGTGGTGAATGCCGGTGATGGTCGACACGAGCATCCAACTCAAGGCTTGTTGGACATGTACACCATACGTCACTACAAGAAAGATTTTAGCAATCTGACTGTCGCAATTGTTGGCGATGTCTTGCACAGTCGAGTAGCCCGCTCGGATATTCATGCTTTAACTACCTTAGGCGCTGCCGAAGTGCGCGTGATTGGACCGCAGACCTTGATACCAAGTGGTTTGGAGCAAATGGGTGTGCGCGTATTCACCAATATGAACGAAGGCTTAAAAGGCGTTGATGTGGTCATTATGTTGCGTTTGCAAAACGAACGTATGAATGGCGCATTACTACCTTCGACACAAGAATACTTTAAGCAATACGGTTTAACTCCTGAGCGTTTAGCCTTGGCTAAATCGGATGCCATCGTGATGCATCCGGGACCGATGAATCGCGGAGTAGAGATTGATTCCGCGGTGGCTGATGGTTCACAAGCGGTCATTTTGTCGCAAGTGACATTTGGTATCGCGGTAAGGATGGCGGTGATGAGTATTGTGTCGGGTAGTCATGGTTGAAATTTCAGAAAGAACGAACATGAATCTTCATATTAAAAATGGTCGTGTGATTGATCCCGTCAGCGGTGTCGATGCCGTGCAGGATATCTTTATCAGTGCAGGTAAAATCGCCGCACTCGGTAGTGCGCCTGTTGATTTCGTCGCCGCACAAACCATAGACGCCAGTGGCCTAGTCGTGGCACCTGGCTTGGTCGATTTAAGTGCACGTTTGCGCGAGCCCGGCTTTGAATACAAAGCGACATTAGAATCAGAATTAGAAGCAGCGGTGCGTGGTGGTATTACTAGTTTAGTTTGTCCACCAGATACCGATCCTGTGCTCGATGAAGCCGGTTTAGTAGAAATGCTCAAGCAAAGAGCCAAGCTTCAGCACAAGGCCAATGTCTATCCTTTAGGCGCATTGACGATTGGTTTGAAAGGTCAGAACTTGACCGAAATGGCCGCTTTAACCGAAGCGGGCTGTGTTGGTTTTTCGCAAGCAGAAGAAGCCATCGTCGATACCAATGTGTTGCAACGCGCCTTATCGTATGCCGCCACTTTTGGTTACACCGTTTGGTTGCGCCCGCAAGATGCTTTCGTTGGTAAAGGCGGAGTTGCCCACAGCGGTCCGCTGGCATCACGTCTTGGTCTTTCAGGCGTGCCGGTGATGGCAGAAACTATCGCCTTACATACTTTGTTTGAATTGATGCGTGCCACGGGTGCGCGCGTGCATTTATGCCGAATCTCTTCAGCGGCTGGCTTAGCGCTCATTCGTCAAGCAAAAAAAGAAGGTCTGCCATTGACTTGTGACGTCGGCATTCATCATGTGCATTTGACCGATACTGATATTGGCTATTTCGATTCTAATGCACGTTTGACACCGCCTCTGCGTAGCCAACGTGATCGCGATGCGATTCATGCCGCATTGATCGATGGCACCATAGACGCAATCTGCTCCGACCACACGCCAGTCGATGACGACGAAAAAGCCTTGCCGTTTGCTGAAGCTTCGCCCGGGGCGACAGGACTAGAACTGCTTTTATCGTTGGTCATTAAATGGTCAGACGATAGTCGTGGCGCCATCAGTTTGCCACAAGCCATCGCCAAAATCACACGTGATCCTGCCAATTTGGTCGGTTTAGCTTGCGGACAAATCAAGGTCGGTGCAGCGGCGGATATCTGTGTCTTTGATCCCACTTCGCGTTGGGAAGTAAAAGCCGATGCGCTCGTGAGTCAGGGCAAACACACGCCATTCCTTGCTTACGAATTGCCGGGTGTGGTGAAAGCGACTATTGTCCATGGACGTGTTGCTTACCAAGCTTTGTGATGCTCGCGAATGCCATTTTTCAGTGAGCTAAATAGATAGCTTGGTACTCTTTTTTATTAATTTTGATTTGGTGATACATGCATAAACTGCGTTTCGCCCGTGTTTTTTTGCATGTTATGCGTGGCGTGGCCACTTGCGCATTTATTTTTCCGTGGATAGCGGCGCCTAAGCGCGAAGCCTTGGTGCGTCGTTGGTCATTTCAATTACTAGCGCTCTGCAAAGTCCGTGTTAAATTCATAGATCAAAGCGGCGGACAAATCGCCGACCATGCCTTGATTATCGCTAATCATGTATCGTGGTTAGATATTTTTGTCATCAATTCTTGGCAGGCATGTCATTTTGTCGCTAAAGCCGATATCCGCAGTTGGCCCATCGCCGGCTGGCTTAGCGCACAAGCAGGCACCATCTTTTTAGCACGCGGCAAACAACGCGAAGTGCGCCGCATTTACGAAGGCCTAGTACACCAATTAGAGCAAAACAAACGCATCGCCTTTTTCCCAGAAGGTACCACCGGTGCGCAAGGTGGCTTGTTGCCATTTCACGCGAATTTATTCGAAGCCGCGATTGAAGCCAAAGTGCCGGTGTTGCCGTTCGCGGTGCGTTATGTTGACGCGCAAGGACAACTTCATCCTGCAGCGGATTTTATCGGCGAGATGACTTTTGCAGAGAGTATGAAAGCGATTTTGCAAGCAGGTGGACTCACTGCCGAGTTGATTCAATTGCCGAATATTCCTACCGAGGGTGCGCATCGTAGAGATGTTGCCCAGCAGGCGCGGGTTGTGGTGGCTGGTGGTTTGGGTGTGGTGCTTGAGTAGTTGGATGTTTGATTTAGGAAAGCGCTGATTCAATAAGCGCAACGGTAAATTTATGTAGGGCGGGTGAAACCCGCGCTGTCAATGTTTACTCTCGATTTGTCGTTAAAATCTTCTTTGATCGTTTCAATTAACGCTACGGTATTCTTCAAATTCTGGCGGCGCGGGTTGCACCCGCCCCACGTATCGCATTTTTTTCCTCCATATTTACCGCCAAACATTCCCTTCGTTCACAGGTCGGTGGTAGACCGACAGCTACTCACTTTCTTTGCTTCGCCAAAGAAAGTAAACAAAGAAAGGCGACCACGCTGCCACTGGCCTTCGGCTTCCCAATTGTGCAGTGTGAGAAGTGGATGAGAGTCAAAAGCCATTTCAAAAGCAAGGATATTTTATCCGTCACTCAATCGGCAAACCATTCCTATTCGCGCACTGCAAAACCAAACGATCTTCCAAGCGTACCGCCGTCAATTGGCCACCCCAAACACAGCCCGTATCGAGGCTGATTAAGTTGTCGCGCAAGACTAATCCTAGGCTAGACCAATGGCCGAAAATCAGTGTGCAATCTTGGCTTCGTCGGTTGGATAAATCGAACCACGGTGTTAGATGATTAGGGGCTTTTTCTGCGCCTTCTTTTAACGCAAAATCCATGCTGCCGTCAGCGTGGCAAAAGCGCATGCGGGTGAGGGCGTTGATGATGCAGCGCTGGCGTTCTGTGCCTTGTAGTTGATCGTGCCAGAGTGTGGGCGTGTTGCCATACATATTGCGAACTAGGTCTTGCCATCGGTCGCTACGCAATTCGGTTTCGATTTCTTGTGCTAGTTGCAACGTTTTTGTTTTGTCCCAACTGGCGAAAACACCGGCGTGAACTAGCAGGTGATTTTCCATTTCTAATGCCATGGGACGATGGCGTATCCAGTGTAGTAATTCTTCTCTATCGTCTGCTTCGAGAATGTCACTCAGAGTATCGCTGCGGTGTAGTGAACGTGCGCCGCAGGCGACTGCTAGTAGATGTAAATCATGGTTGCCCAATACCGATTCTGCGCGCGTGCCTAGACTTTTTATCAGACGTAAAGTGGCTAATGAATTTGGGCCGCGATTGATTAAATCACCAGCGAACAATAAGCGGGCTTGCGGATCGATGTGGTCGATCTTGGCGATCAATTCGACTAACTGATCGTAACAGCCTTGTACGTCGCCGATGACAATAGTCGTCGTGGACATTAGTGATCTGCGCCAATACGTTTTGCTTCACTGCGGCTGATTAAAGCAGCTTGTTTTTCCTGTTCACGCATGCTGGCGGTAATCATGGTTGGCCAACCGATTAAATGTTGCTCGCTGATTTCGGCCAATGCGCGTAGCCCATCGGGCGATTCGTTTAAGCAGCGAATGTAATTAAAAGTTTGACCGCCAGCCGTTAAGAAAGCTTGTCGCACTTCCATCGCGATTTCTTCTAAAGTTTCTAAACAGTCTGCCAAAAATCCTGGGCACACCACATCGATACGTTTGACACCTTGTTTCGCCAAAGCTTGTACCGTTGGCTCTGTGTAAGGTTGCAACCATTCGGCGCGACCTAGGCGTGATTGAAAAGTGACGATGTAGTCTTCTTTGCTTAAGCCTAATTGCTCAGCCAACAGACGCGCAGTTTTATAACATTCACAGTGATAGGGGTCACCGCGCAGTAAAAATGCTTTGGGTAAGCCATGAAAACTCATGACGAGTTTTTCTGGTTTTCCATTTGTTTCCCAGGATTTTAAAATGGAATTTTTGAGAGCTTGTATGTAGGCCGGATGGTCGTGATAATTTTTGATGAAACGTAATTCTGGTAAGTTGCGAACTTGTTGGTAGTGCTGAGTTATCGCATCAAAATTAGACGCGGTAGTCGTCGCAGAATATTGGGGGTAGGCGGGCAAAATTAAAATACGCTCATAGCCGTCAATTTTTAATTTTGATAAAACGTCTGGAATCGACGGTGCGCCATAACGCATAGCAAATGCCACATGAATATCATGACCGCGTTCCCCCAAGTAACCTTGGAGTAGCAAAGCTTGTTTGCGGGTATGGACTAATAATGGCGATCCATCATTGGTCCAAATCGAGGCATATTTTTCGGCAGATTTTTTTGAGCGAAAAGGCAAGATGATGAGATTTAAAATCAGCCACCAGATGGCGCGTGGAATTTCTACGACGCGTTGATCCCATAAGAATTGTTTTAGATAGCGTCTAACGGCACTTGTAGTCGGCGCATCAGGTGTGCCCAGGTTAATTAGAACGACCGCTGTTTTGGATAATTTGCCATGCGAATAATCGGGTTCTTTTAAGAAAGCCATTTTTGTTTTTCCTTACTTTTATATTTCTATTAGGTGAGCGCACTGTCTCTAGCATTGCGGCTTTATAAAGCGAGCAGCTCTCTCGCGTGTTTGCGCGTGGTTGCGGTGATCTCTAGGCCGCCTAACATGCGAGCAATTTCTTCTACACGTTGTTTATTATCTAGTGCTGCGATTTGGGAATAAGTCTTGCCAGCGTCTTGCGTTTTGCTGACTTCAAAATGTTGGTTACCCTGACTCGCCACTTGCGGCAAATGCGTAACGCATAAGACTTGTCGATCTTGTCCTAAGCGCTTTAGTAGGCGTCCTACGACTTCAGCCACAGCGCCACCGATACCGCTATCGACTTCATCGAAGATCAAGGTCGGTGTCGCTGTTGCGCAGGAAGTGATGACTGAAATTGCTAAAGATATCCTTGCTAATTCACCACCCGACGCTACCTTAGCGAGAGGGCGCAGTTGAACCCCTGCATGCCCCGCGACCATAAATTCTATTTGCTCTAACCCAGTCGCGCTTGGTTCGCAAGCGCTTAATTCAATCGCGAATCGTCCGCCCGACATGCTCAGGTCTTGCATCGCTGTGGTGACGGCATTGCCCAAATCGTGCGCGACTTGCTGACGTTTTACGCTAAGTTTTTTTGCTACTTTTAAATAGTTTTGTTGCGCTTGCTCTTCTTGTTTTTTTAGCGACTCAATATCGGAGGCACCGGATAATTGTTGTAGCTGTGTATTCAATAGTTGTAACTCGTCGATCAAATTATCTGGCTCAACGTGGAAGCGGCGTGCAGTGCTATGCAGGCTTTCCACGCGCGCTTCGACTTCCCGTAAGCGAGCAGGATCAAGCTCTATGCGTCCGAGATAGTCATTTAATGCATACGAACATTCTTGCAAATTAATTCGCGCCGAATCCAGTGATTCAATGACTGGCTTCAATTTACTATCAAATTCTTCGAGTTTGCTGATTCTTTGCAATAGCCCGGAGACTTGCGACAGTAATGGATGTTCAGATTCTGAAATCAGATCCGCTGCTTCTTGTGCAGCTTCTAATAAACTGGCGGCGTGGGCCAGGCGACTATGCTCTTGATTGATTGCATCCCATTCGCCTTTTTTTAGCTTTAACTTATCTAACTCACCGACTTGCCACTCCAGGCGCTGACGTTCTTGCAAAATGTTTTTTGCGTTTTGTTCAAATTCTTCACGTTGTTTTGCGAGATTGCGCCAATGTTTGTACAGGCGGCCAACTTCGGCAGTATCTGCCTGTAAACCACCTTGCATATCGAGCAGATGACGTTGCGCTTCACTCTTTAACAATGACTGATGAGCATGTTGTCCGTGGATGTCGACTAAGAACTCACCCAATTCGCGTAGTTGTGTGGCGTTTGCGGTAATACCATTGATGTAGGCTTTCGAGCGACCTGCATTGTCGACCACACGTCGTATGATGAGTTGTCCATCTTCGTTAGCAAAATCTTTGTCGGTCAGCCAAGTCATGGTTTCTGCATTGCAGGAGAATTCAGCCGAGATATCCGCTTTTTGCGCGCCTTCTCTGACCATGCTGGCATCACCACGACCACCCAAAGTTAAGGCTAGGGCATCAATCAATATCGATTTACCCGCGCCAGTCTCACCCGTGAAGACGGTAAAGCCAGCAGAGAATTCTAGTTCTATCGTATCGACGATAACAAAATCACGAATAGCAAGCGTGCGCAGCATAGGTTCTAATTTAAAAGTGGAGGACAATGAATAATCAGTAATTAATAATGAGGGCGGCGTGCAATGCAAACAAGAGGCTTTTATTTTACCTTAGCGCGCTCAATCGAGTGCTGAAAACTACTGTATTAATTCACAGCTCTTTGCGGGTCAAGGGGGCAAGAATTAATTAAGCGCGCCTTCTACGGAAGGGTATTCATTCCAGTGTAATTTTTCACGTAAGGTGTGGTAATAGTTCCAGCCTTCTGGATGTAGAAAAGTAATGTGGTGCGTGGAACGGCTGATGATGATTTTATCTTTGTGATTTAAGTTAGCAAATGATTGCATATCAAAATTCACGCTAGCATCACGACCCGCCACGATTTCTACGCTGATGACGCTCGTTTCTGGAAGCACAATCGGGCGATTCGACAAAGCATGCGGTGCGATCGGCACCATGGCGATACCGCCTAGGCTAGGATGAAGAATGGGGCCACCGGCCGATAAGGCATACGCAGTCGAGCCAGTCGGTGTTGAAACGATCAATCCATCAGAGCGTTGGTTGTACATAAAATGTTCGTCCACTTCGACCCGTAATTCGATCATGCCGGAGCCTGCGCCGCGCGAGAGGACGATGTCATTGAACGCGACACCGCTAAATATCTGCTCACCCTCGCGCACTACGATTGCCTCTAACATGCAGCGTTGTTCTTCTACATGCTTACCATCCAAAATTTGGGCGACTGCGAGTATCATTTGGTCGCGTGGAATATCGGTAATAAAACCGAGTCGGCCTTGATTAATGCCAATTAAGGGAACGTCATATGGTGCAAGTTGTCGCGCAATGCCTAACATAGTGCCATCACCGCCCAAGACGATGGCGACATCCGCATTGCGTCCGATATCAGCGACCGACATGGCAGGAAATTCGTTGAGCGCTAAATTTTGGGCAGAATCTGTGTCAAACAATACTGAATGTCCAGCTTCAGCCAAAAAATGCGCTAATTCATTTAACGACTCTCCCATGCCCAATGCATTGTATTTACCAATCAAGGCGACGGTTTTGCTGGTCGTTGTCATAGAGAAGCTGCCGAGTTTTCGAGAAGGCTTTAGATTACACTATTCTTTGCGAATTGAATAAGCCCGTATTGCTAAAGCATAGGCTAAAGCGTCTGCTTTGTTGTAGATGCCGGTGTTTTTTAAGAATTCCGTCAAAGCTTGGCGCTGTTGTTTGAGTTCGTTATGTCTTTTTCTAAGCCGATTCTTTCTACGTCACATTCGTCATTTCTACCGCGTGACATCTTGTAAGTCCAAAAAGTAGTAGAACTCAGAATTTTTCTTATACCCCAAAGATTCGTATAAAGCTTGCCCTTTGATATTGTCATGGGCTGTTTCTAGGAACAGGCCCTTCGCGTGAGTGTCGATGGCAAATTGACGAGCTCTATTCATTAGTAGACGCGCTACGCCAGTGCGCCTGCTCGCTTCGGTAACAAACAAGTCGTTTAATATCTATAGTCGTTTTGCTGAGACGGACGAGAAACTAGGATAAAGCTGAACGAAACCTAAACACTGCTTGTTTTCATTTATCGCAAAAAAGAGGATGGACTCTTGTTTTTCCAATCGCTCTCTAAGAAAAGTTTTGGCTAGCGGCAGATCACTGGGCTGTTGATAAAACATACGATAGGCATCGAATAAGGGGGCAATGAGGTCAATGTCACTGATACTGGCTTGTCGTACGGTGCTTGGCATGGTCGTTTATCTTGTGGTGATTGTGCTTTGTTGAGTGCGGTTTTTAGTGAGCACACGTTGAACGTGATGCTGTGCTTTAAATCATTGGTTGAACATTATAAATCGGTATTTGCTTGCTTGAGGACACGCAGGTTTGCTCCAGCGTGATTTAAGATTTACGTATAATTCATTTTTCACTTTAGTTAACTTTATGACTCAATTTGTGATTGCAGGTGCGGGTATTGCTGGTTTGGCTTCTGCTATTTGGCTGACGCGCCAAGGACATCAGGTTAGCGTTTATGAGCAAGTCCCTGATCCTACGCCGGTGGGTGCAGGTTTACTATTGCAGCCTAGCGGGCAGGCGATGTTGCACAAAATGGGATTACTGGAGGCGGTTCGAGAAAAAGCCGCTGTAGTGCATAGTTTGGAAGGTTATACCGGGAATTGGAAAACCTTAGATCTGCATTACCAGTTCGGACAAGCCGATTGGCATGGTTTAGGCATACATAGAGCCAATTTGCATCAGATCTTGTGGCAATGTGCGCAAAGCTTAGGCGTCGCCATTCATTTGGGAAATGGAATTAAAGAATTTAGCCAAACTTCACATGGTGTAAAAATCGAACATCAACAGGGTACAGTGCAAGCGGACGGGCTGATCATAGCCAATGGCACTCGTTCCTCATTACGCGATCAATTGGATATTTCACAAACGCACCAACCTTATCCTTGGGGCGCTTTTTGGGCGGTTTTGGATAGCGCAGATTGGCCATTTCCTCATACCTTGATGCAGCGTTATCGCGGTGCGAACCATATGCTGGGAGTGCTACCGACAGGGATTAATCCTGCCAGCGGTAAGATTTGCTATTCTCTCTTTTGGAGTTTGCCCAAAACCTCATTTGCTGATTTTCGAGAAGCGGGTATGCCGCAATTAATTGCTAGTATCCGTACGATTTGGCCGGAAGTCGCGGAATGGCTAGCGCTTGCACCCGAGACGGCGATTGCGATTGCCGAATATGCGGACATTCGTCTGTCCAGATATCATCAGCAGAATGTGGTGGTACTGGGAGATGCTGCACATGCGATGAGTCCGCAGTTGGGACAGGGCGCGAATATGGCTTTGATTGATGCGATGGTATTGGCGGACTGCGTTGCGCAGGGTGTTGCTCAATGCGTGGCACCGAGTGAACCAGAAAAGATAGAACGATACAATCACAATACTCAAGGTGCACCAGATAAATCCTCTTTAGCGTCAGCGTTTGCTAGTTACTCGCAAAGACGTCGTAAGCATATAGCGTATTACCAGATGGCGAGTCGCATCATGACACCCTTGTATCAATCTCATTATCCGCTTGGGTGGCTGCGTGATATAGGAACTGTCGCTGGACGGCATTTACCTATGATGTATCGACAGTATCTATTGACGCTTTGTGGTGCCAAGCAAGGTATTTTCGATACAAAGGCCGCGATTGCAGATTTGTAAAACAATCAAAAAGTACAAAACAAATGAAAATTAAAGCGCTGATCTTTGATCTGGATGACACTTTATGGCCTGTAGCTCCTGTAATAAGTCAGGCTGAAGCAAGCCTACACGCATGGATGTCAACACAGGTGCCGTCAGTCGTGGCGCAGTATTCAATCGATGCCTTGCGTGAGCGCAGACAGGCACTAATTCCCACGAATCCACGTTTTAGCTATGATTTGTGGGCGCTGCGGCATACTTTGCTACAGCAAGTATTTAGTGAGCACGGAGTGGATGGCAGTTTGGCTGATGAAGCTATGCAAATTTTCTCCGAGGCGCGCAATCGGGTAAATTTTTTTGACGATGTAATGCCAGCGCTCGATGCGTTGAAACAACGTTATATATTAGGTTCTATTTCTAATGGTTTTGCCGATATTACCGCGATAGGATTGAGCCAGTATTTTTCCGTATCTGTGGCGGCGCATCAATTTGGTTGTGCAAAACCAGACCCTAAAATTTTTCTTGCTGTGATTGACTACTTGAAACTTAGTCCCGGTGAGCTCATGTATATTGGTGATGATTTACGTTTGGATGTGCAAGGGGCGCAGCAAGTGGGTATGTCCGCAACTTGGCTTAATCGACGTGGAATCACACTTGAAAATACTGGGCTTAATGTAAAGCCTGATTTAATTGTAAAAGATTTACAAGAGTTGTTGCGAGAGCTCAAATGAATTAAATAAGACTGATGGATTCGTGCAAAAACGATGTGTTTTCGCCTTAGTTAGCCTAAAATAAACCTATGCAACTCGATAATCGCGCTCAAACTTTATTAAAAGCACTGGTAGAACGTTATATTGCCGACGGCCAGCCGGTAGGCTCACGTGAGCTTTCAAAGATTTCTGGCTTGGAGCTATCGCCCGCAACCATACGCAATGTGATGTCTGATCTTGAGGACATGGGTTTTGTCGCAAGTCCACATACGTCTTCTGGACGTATTCCAACCCCGCGCGGATACCGTATCTTTGTCGATCAATTATTAACGGTACAAGATATTGATGAGTCCGTATTAGAAACCGCACTAGGTACGAAATTGCAGTCGTCCATTATCACTGGAATTACTGGATCGCCACAAAAAATTATTTCGAATGCGGCTCAAGTGCTGTCCTCCTTGACGCAATTTGCCGGTGTCGTTATGACTGCCAAGCAGGAGTCTATTTTTAAACAAGTTGAATTCCTGCGTTTATCAGAAAAACGTATTTTATTAGTTATCGTCGCCCCTAATGATGAGGTACATAATCGACTTTTGCTAACCGATGTGGACTACACGCCAGCGCAATTGGTACAGGCTGCTAATTATTTAAATCAACATTTTTCTGGACAGAGTTTTGATCAAGCCCGTCTAAGCATTAATCATGAGCTGCGTGCCTTGCAAGGCGATATGAATCGTTTGATGCAAACGGCGTTGGAAGCAGGCAGTCAAGCTATGGCGGATGACGCAGATGATATGGTGATCTCTGGAGAGCGTAATTTATTAAACGTCAGTGATTTGTCGTCCAATATGAGCTCTTTGCGCAGGCTGTTCGATTTGTTTGAACAAAAGAGTGGTTTAATGCAGCTATTGGATGTGTCTGGCAATGCGTCTGGGGTCAGAATTTTTATTGGTGGTGAATCACAACTAGTGCCGATGGAAGAGATGAGTGTGGTAACCGCGCCATATGAGGTTAATGGACGGGTAGTGGGTACTTTGGGGGTGATTGGTCCGACTCGTATGGCTTATGAGCGGGTAATTCCTATAGTTGATATCACTGCTAAGTTATTATCAAATGCTTTGAATCATTAAACTTTAAGCCTAAGTCTGAATTTAACTCCGAACCTAAGCCAGTTCGACTGTGATTCGATATAAAATCAGAGCAATTTCTTCAAAACTTAAATTTTAAAAAAACTAATCGACGTAATTAAAATGGCAGACAATAAAGACATCTCAGTATTGATTGTTGATGACAACGATATGACACGCGAAACTTTACGTGTGATTTTGCGTCACGATGGTTATAACGTGGTGGGTGAAGCGATGGATGGTGACGGTGCATTGGAAATGGCAACCCGCCTGCATCCTGACATTATCCTGTTAGATGTCGTGATGCCCAAGGTCAGTGGGATCGAGGCGTTGAAGAGTATCAGGATGGTGATGCAAGATGTGCAGGTGCTAATGGTGACTGCAAACAAAGATCAGGAAACCGTGACTGAAGTCGTAAAGAGCGGCATCAGTGGCTACATTATTAAACCATTTAATGCTAAAAAAGTGCTTGATACAGTACAAGTCGTTGCCTTGAAAGTGCGAGCGTCTCGCAGCGGCAAAGCGGTTTAAAATTTCAGTGCATGACCTGTAAAGTAAAAAAGCAAGCTGATTTGGCTTGCTTTTTTGTTGTGTGTTTTAGAGCTTATTATTTTTTATTTTCACAATTGATTTTTGTGCAGTTTCCATAGAGCGCTAGAGAGTGTTCCGCGATCGCAAAACCCCGCTCTTCCGCTACTGCATGCTGGCGCTTTTCAATCTGTTCATCAAAAAATTCTTCGACTCGTCCGCAATCTAAGCAGACTAAATGATCGTGATGCGAACCTTCATTTAATTCGAAAATCGCTTTGCCAGACTCAAAATGATTGCGGTGCAATAAGCCCGCTTGTTCGAATTGGGTCAATACACGATAGACCGTCGCCAAGCCTACATCCATATTTTCAGTCAAGAGTATCTTGTAAACATCCTCGGCCGTTAAGTGGCGCACTGAGCTGTTTTGGAAGATTTCTAGGATTTTGAGACGTGGCAAAGTGGCTTTCAGTCCGCTGGCTTTCAGGTCGGGCGTGTTATTTGTCATGTTTTCAGTCAAAAGAAGGCTAAGTGCTTTATGATATAGGGTTTTAGGGCTAGGTAGAAATTTCTGATATCTTATCTGAAGTTTTACCAGTTCGACATTCTTGCTTGAAAATTTGAGGTAGTTTATGCCATTGAACGTATTTAAGAAATCCCAGCGCAAGTTAGCAGTATTTGGTGCAGTCTCCCTTTTTGCCTTGCTCACTGGCTGTGCTAGCCAAAAGGCGGTGGTGGCAGAAGCGGATGCGAATGCTACAAAAGGTACGCAAATTGTAAAGCCAACTGGTTTCGATAAATTATTTGGTTTCATCTCCCCTTATCGAATTTCTGTACAGCAAGGCAACTTTGTTTCGCAAGAAATGGTGTCTCAATTAAAAGAAGGCATGACTCGCGAACAAGTGCGTTTCTTGCTCGGTACGGCACTGTTGACTGATATGTTTCACGAAGACCGTTGGGATTATCCTTTCCGTATGTTGAAACCGAATGGCGAAGTGATTTCTAGTCGTCTAGCGATTTTCTTCAAATCCAATACCGTAGAGCGTTTTGAAGGCGGCAATTTGCCGACCGAGAAAGAGTATTTGGCGCATATCACTAATTCTGCTATCGCGTCTCGTATTGAGACTATGCCAACTTCTGAAACACCTAAGAAAAAATAAGCCGAGTTAATTATGTTTGGAATGAAAATCGCTGTGGCCGGAGCTTCCGGCCGCATGGGTAAGATGTTGATTGAAACCATCGCAGCAGCTGATGACGCGAGCTTGGTTGGTGCTTTGGATACGCCGCAATCTGCTTTATTAGGCACCGATGCGGGTTTGTCTTTGGGTAAGACGACAGGTGTGTTGATTGAATCAGAATTCGCTAAAGGCTTGGCAGATGCTGAATTTTTGATCGACTTTACCCGCCCAGAAGGTACTTTAGAGCACCTTAAATATTGCGCCGAACACGGTATCAAAATGATTATCGGCACCACTGGTTTTGATGATGCAGGTAAGGCCGCTATCGCAGAAGCCGCCAAAAAAACGGCGATTGTTTTTGCACCTAACATGAGTGTTGGTGTGAACGTTACCTTGAAATTATTGGAAATGGCCGCCAAGAGCTTTTCTCACGGCTACGATATCGAAATTGTGGAAGCGCATCACCGCCACAAGGTTGATGCGCCATCTGGCACTGCGCTCAAAATGGGTGAAGTAATTGCCGACACGCTGGGTCGTGATCTAAAAGAAGTTGGCGTATTTTCGCGCGAGGGTGTAACCGGTGAACGTGATCCATCGTCGATAGGCTTCGCGACCATACGCGGCGGCGATATCGTTGGCGATCACACAGTCTTGTTTGCAGGTATCGGTGAGCGTGTAGAAATTACCCACAAGTCGTCGAGTCGCGTCACTTATGCCCATGGCAGTTTGCGTGCCGCACGTTTTCTCGCTGATAAGACAGTCGGTTTGTATGATATGTATGATGTCTTAGGGCTGAACTAGGTTTGGCGACGTTTAGAAAAAAACGCTGGAAGAACTTATCATGCCTATTACTATCACCCAATACTTGATGCAACTCGATACGCTGGGACGCGCGGTTGCCTTGCTTTTGATTCTAATGTCCCTCGTCAGTTGGTTCACGATTTTTTCTAAAGCTTGGTCATTTTGGCGCATACGTCGTGGTACTTCTGCCTTGCATTTCTTCTGGCAGGCACCCACTATGCAAGACGCCGTGAACTCTTTAGCGGTATCTGACGTCGAGAATATCTATACACCTTTAGCTAAGCAAGGCCTTGCTGCGTCCGATCCTCAAGTTCGTGCTAGGTCCATGATGGCCAATACAGATGCGGCTGACGTTATGACGCGTGTTTTGCGCGAAGAGCTCACGAGCGTTACTGTGCGTTTAGAATCTGGTTTAACCTTATTGGCATCAATCGGTGCGACCGCACCTTTCGTTGGCTTATTGGGTACGGTTTGGGGTATTTATCACGCGTTGACGGCAGTCTCTGGCTCATCGGCGATTCAAATTGATTTGGTGGCGGGGCCGGTGGGTGAGGCCTTGGTGATGACGGGGCTTGGTTTGATGGTGGCGATTCCTGCGGTACTTGCTTATAACGCCTTCAATCGTATCAATCGCATTACCTTTGCTGAATTAGATGGTTTTGCCTTTGATTTGCATGCTTATTTCACTAAGCTCAGTTGAGCACGACTAAGTCAATATGGGATTCGGTCAATTCAAAAGTTTGGGTGGTAATTCAGGCAAGCCGATGACGGCCATGTCGGATATTAATGTCACGCCCATGGTTGATGTCATGTTGGTATTGCTCGTGATTTTTATTATTGCGGCACCCTTGTTGAATCACGCCGTGCGGCTTGAATTGCCATCAGCCCAGGCACAAGCGGTTCCTCAAAGCGTCGAAACCGTGACGCTATCCTTTGATGCACAAGGTGGATTATTTTGGGATGCTGAGTTACTGCAATTAGATGAAGTGGAAAAACGTTTGACGTTGGTCGCTAAGCAAAAAACTCCACCAGAAATTTTATTGCGTGCGGATAAAGCGACCCGCTATGAATTAATCGCCAAAGTAATGGCTGCAGCGCAGAATAATGGATTGAATAAAATAAGTTTTGCAACCGAAGCAAAATCGAACACTCAGCCCGCAAAAACATCCCCGAAGAATACTGCAAAAGCTGCGAAAAACTAAGTAAAAGCGCGCTTTTTCTAAGCGGATTCCCTCATGTCTTCGCGCTTTAGCCTTATAATCTAAGGTTAATGTAGCCTTCACTTTTTACCAATTTTACTTATTTCTTCAATCGAATTGTCATGCAAGAAAAATATAGCCCAGCAGAAGTCGAATTAGCCGCCCAACAGCATTGGACCCAAACAAACGCGTTTAAAACGGTAGAGAACGATCCGCGTTTCCCCAAAGGGAAGTACTACGCTTGCTCGATGCTGCCATATCCATCTGGCAAGCTACACATGGGTCACGTACGTAACTACACGATTAACGACATGCTGGCGCGCCAATTACGTATGAAGGGCTATAACGTCTTGATGCCTATGGGTTGGGATGCGTTCGGTTTGCCAGCGGAAAATGCGGCGATTGCTTACAAAAAATCGCCAGCAGAATGGACTTACGCCAATATCGAAGACATGAAATCGCAAATGCAGCCATTGGGCTTGGCATTTGATTGGTCACGAGAAGTCGCGACCTGCGATCCAGATTACTACCGTTGGAACCAATGGTTGTTTTTGAAGATGTTGGAAAAAGGCATTGCTTACAAAAAAACCCAAGTGGTGAATTGGGACCCGATCGATCAGACTGTATTGGCGAACGAGCAGGTGATTGATGGTCGCGGCTGGCGTTCTGGTGCGATTGTTGAAAAGCGTGAGATTCCAGGTTACTACTTCGGTATTACGCAATACGCTGAAGAGCTGTTGTCCAGTATTGATCAACTCGATGGCTGGCCTGATCAAGTTCGCACCATGCAACGCAACTGGATTGGCAAGAGCGAAGGTGTGCGTTTCGCGTTCAGCCACGAAATTAAAGATGAAACTGGCGCTTTGGTACAAGACGGCAAGATGTACGTTTTCACCACACGTCCTGACACCATCATGGGTGTGACTTTCTGTGCCGTTGCCGCAGAGCATCCCATCGCTACTGTCGCTGCGAAGAATAATGCGAAGCTAGCGGCATTCATCGAAGAATGCAAAGCGGGTGGCACCACAGAAGCGGAAATGGCGACCAAAGAAAAAGAAGGTTTGCCAACAGGTTTATTTGTGACGCATCCATTGACTGGCGAGCAGGTGGAAGTCTGGGTGGGTAACTACGTCTTGATGAGCTATGGCGATGGCGCTGTGATGGGCGTTCCTGCGCATGATGAACGTGATTTCGCGTTCGCGAATAAGTATAAAATTGAGATTAAACCAGTCTATCGTAGCGTTGTAATTAAAGATAAAAACAGAGGCGAAGGACAATCGGTCGAAGATGCAACTGTCGAATTTGACTCGAATGTTTGGCATGACTGGTATGGTGATAAATATGATCTCTCTTTGTCCACAATTAACAGTGGAAAATACAATGATCTTACATTCAAGGAAGCATTCGATGCAGTTGCTGCTGATCTAGCTGAGAAAGGCGTAGGCGAGAAGAAAACCACATGGCGTTTGCGTGATTGGGGCATTTCTCGTCAGCGTTATTGGGGTACACCGATTCCTATCATTCATTGCGATGACTGTGGTGATGTGCCAGTGCCTTACGAAGATTTGCCAGTGGTGTTGCCGACCGAATGTATTCCAGATGGTTCAGGTAATCCATTAAAAACGCATGCAGCTTTCTTGAACGTGCCATGTCCGAAGTGCGGCAAACCTGCGCATCGTGAAACCGACACCATGGATACCTTCGTCGATTCCAGTTGGTACTTCATGCGTTATACCTGCCCTGATGCGACAACGATGGTCGATGAGCGTAACGATTACTGGATGGCGATGGATCAGTACATCGGCGGTGTCGAACACGCGGTCTTGCATTTGTTGTATGCGCGTTTCTGGACGAAAGCCATGCGTGATATGGGCTTGGTGGAAATTGACGAACCATTCAAGAACTTGTTCACGCAAGGTATGTTGTTGAATGAGTCTTACTACCGTGAAGATGCAAGCGGCAAAAAAGTATGGTTCTACCCGAACGAAGTGGAAGTGCAGCATGATGACAAAGGTCGTCCAATTTCCGCTAGTTTGAAGAGCGATGGACAGCCTGTGCAAATGGGTGGCATTGAGAAAATGTCCAAGTCCAAAAACAATGTGGTTGAGCCAAAAGATATTATCAGTCAATTTGGTGCAGATACGGCGCGTTTGTTCACCATGTTCGCAGGCCCACCAGATCAAAGTGCCGCATGGAGCAGCAGCGGTGTGGAAGGCGCATCACGTTATCTCCGTCGTCTGTGGGCGACGGCGTTGAAATTCTCTGCAACGATTGCCGCTGGCGCAACCCCTGCTGCGAACTACGCAGCAGATGTCAAGGCTTTGCGTTTTGAAGTACACAGCACCTTAAAACAGATCGATGGCGATTATGATCGTTTGCAGTACAACACGGTGGTTTCTGGTGCGATGAAATTGTTGAATACAATTGAATCGTTCAAATCAGAAGCAGAAGGTTCAGCCGCCGCAATGCGTGAAGCCTTTGGCATTTTGTTGCGCGCTTTGTATCCTGTTTGTCCGCATATTACGCATGCTTTGTGGAATGAGCTTGGCTATGCGAAAGACCTCGGCAGCATCATCGATGCACCGTGGCCACAAGTCGATGCTGCGGCATTGGTGCAAGATGAAATCGAATTGATGGTGCAAGTGAATGGCAAATTGCGCGGTAGTATCAAGGTCGCGAAAGATGCTGACAAAGCGACGATAGAAGCGGCAGCTGTAGCGAATGAAAGTGCGGCGCGTTTTATCGAAGGTGCACCGAAGAAGATTATTGTTGTGCCGGGTAAGTTGGTGAATATTGTTGTTTGAGTTTGCATAGTATTGCAGACGCAAAGTAAGTGGATGTCCTGTAGATTAGTTCCCTCTCCCGCAAGCGGGAGAGGGTTAGGGTGAGGGGCGTTCAGCAGTGAAAGAGTCGTAAGAAGGCAAATGAATTTGGAAAGCCCCTGTCATTTGTTTTCAATAATTTTATTCGAAGTTGAACCACCCTCATCCCCGACCCTTCTCCCGCTTGCGGGAGAAGGGAGTTTGAAATTCCAAGTTGTTAAGTAGAGTGAAAGCCTCATGAGCATAAAGCGTTCTCTAAAAATTGTTAGTTATATTGTTTTCATCATGGGTCTTAGCGCTTGCGGCTTCGCGTTACGCGGCGCAGTCGCGTTTCCGTTCCAAAGCATTTACGTCGGCTTGCCAGATAGTTCCGCTCTAGGCGGTGAACTCAAACGCAATCTACGTGCGAATGGCAAAACGGAAGTCACTACTCAAGCGACTTCGGCGGATGTGATTTTGGATGTGTTAGGTGAGTCGCGTGATAAGACGATCTTGTCACTGAATAGCCAAGGTCGTGTGCGTGAATTCAATTTACTGTATAACTTAAAATTTCGTTTGCGTGATAAGGCCGGACGTGAAGTATTAGAACCGACCACGATTAGCTTGAAGCGCAATCTCAGTTTTAAAGAAAATGAAGTCCTCGCGAAAGAAGCAGAGGAAGCTTTGTTGTATCGCGACATGCAATCAGAATTAGTACAGCAAATTATGCGTCGTCTCGCCGTTGTGAAGATGGACGCACCTGCTAAAGCAGACTAAGCAGGCTAAGGTTAAAACAGAATATGCAATTACGCTACGACGCTATTGATTCCCATCTCGCCAAAGGTTTGGCGGCGATGTACGTCATCTCTAGCGATGAGCATTTGCTAGTTCAAGAGACCGCTGACAAAATTCGTAAAGTCTCGATAGCACAAGGTTTTTTAGAGCGTGAAATTCTCACGGTGGAACGCTATTTCAAGTGGGGCGAACTGCTCGCTGCAAACCAATCACAATCCTTATTTGGCGATAAAAAACTGATTGATTTGCGTATTCCGACTGGCAAACCTGGCAAAGACGGCGGTGCGGCTTTACAAGAATATGTGCGAGATCTATCGCCCGATAATATCACTTTAATTACCTTGCCCAAACTCGATTGGGCAACGCAAAAAGCAGCTTGGGTGACGACGTTGCAGCAGGTTGCCGTCTATATCGACATCCCTTTAATTGAACGTGTTGCCTTGCCAAATTGGATAGGACAACGATTGGCTGTACAAGGCCAAAGTGCTGATCGTCAAAGCTTGGAGTTTATTGCGGATAGGGTGGAAGGTAACTTACTCGCAGCGCATCAAGAAATTCAAAAACTCGGTTTGCTACATCCACAAGGTAAATTGAGTTTTGACGTGATCCATGACGCCGTTTTAAATGTCGCTCGTTACGATGTATTCAAATTAAACGAAGCGATGTTAGTCGGTGATGTGGCACGCTTGGTCAGAATGTTAGATGGACTCAAAGGTGAGGGCGAAGCGCTACCTTTGGTCTTGTGGGCGATGGCAGAAGAGCTACGCACCTTACTTAAATTAAAATCCGGCGTCGCACAAGGACGCCCATTGGGGGCACTCTTAAAAGAGTACCGTATCTGGGGCCCAAGAGAAAAACTCATGGAACCCGCACTACGTCGCGTGAGTTTGGCGACCCTACAAGCAGCATTACAAGACGCTGCGCAAATCGACAAAATGGTGAAGGGCTTACGTGCACCAAAATTTGCTGGTGATGCTTGGGATGCTTTGTTACATCTCGGTTTGCGAGTAGCAAAAGCAAGTTAACGCTTCGCCAAATCGATTATTTGTCCGCATCGCGTTGTTGCTCATGCTCGCAATATCGGCATATAGGGTGATCTTGTAACACGTGCTCAGCATCTAGCGAAGTATCCCAAAAAGCGAATTTGCGATGCTTCGCGCCAACCAATCAATGATACTAATAGAGTTTAGATTAAACAAAAATGAGTACGGATCTCAATACCTACAATATCCAAGATTACATGCAGACATTGGGTCAGCAGGCTCGCGCCGCTTCACGTGCGATGGCTAAAGCCGATACCGCGACTAAAAATAAAGCTTTGCTGGCAATCGCAACAGCAATCCGTCGTGATGCCGCTTCTTTGCGTGCCGCCAATGAACTCGATCTAGTAGCCGCAAAAACTGCAGGAATGGATCCCGCGATGTTAGATCGACTTGCCTTGAGCGATAAAGCGATTGCCACCATGGCAGAAGGCTTGGAGCAAATTGCGCGTTTGTCTGATCCCATCGGCGAAATCTCGAATATGAAATATCGTCCATCTGGCATACAAGTTGGACAAATGCGCGTGCCGCTAGGTGTGATCGGCATCATTTATGAAGCTCGTCCGAACGTGACGGTGGATGCCGCTGGCTTGTGCATCAAGAGTGGTAACGCGACCATCTTGCGCGGTGGCTCCGAAGCTATTCATTGCAATCGCGCATTAGCGTTACTGGTGAAAGAAGGCTTAGCTGCGGCTGGTTTGCCGGAACAAGCGGTGCAAGTAGTTGATACCACCGACCGCGCAGCGGTTGGTGCCTTGATTACCATGCCAGAATATGTCGATGTAATCGTCCCGCGTGGTGGCAAGAGTTTGATAGAACGCTTGATGCGCGAAGCGACTGTGCCAATGATCAAGCATCTGGATGGTATTTGTCATGTTTATATCGATGATAAAGCGGATATTCAAAAAGCGATCGATATAGGATTTAATGCAAAATGCCATCGTTATGGTACGTGCAATACAATGGAAACTCTATTGGTGGCTGAAGCAATTGCACCGAAGGTTTTGCCCTTGTTAGCCGAGCGTTATTTGACTGAAAAAGTAGAATTGCGTTGTGATGCACAAGCAGCACAAATCCTACACGCTTATCCTCATCTAGCCCAAGTACAAGAAGCTGATTGGTCCACCGAATATTTAGCGCCGATTTTGGCAATTAAAGTCGTCGCGGACATGGCGGAAGCGATCGCACACATCACACAATATTCGTCCAAACACACAGAATCCATCATCACCGAAGACTATAGTCGCGCGATGGCATTTTTGCGTGAAGTCGATTCAGCTTCTGTGATGGTGAATGCATCGACCAGATTTGCGGATGGATTTGAATATGGGCTGGGTGCGGAAATTGGCATTTCTAATGATAAACTGCACGCGCGCGGACCCGTTGGTTTGGAAGGATTGACTTCTTTGAAATACGTGGTCTTTGGTCATGGTGAAGTTCGCCAATAACAGAAATATAGTCAAAAATAAGGTCATCCATGCTCTACGTCAAAGCATTTCATATCGTGTTTATCGCCTCTTGGTTCGCTGGCTTATTTTATTTGCCTCGTATTTTTGTCAATTTGGCGATGGAAAGTCATCAACCTAGCGTTGAACGCTTGCTGCTAATGGCACGTAAGTTATACCGCTTTATGACCATCTTGATGATTCCTGCATTGGTATTGGGCTTTTGGTTATGGCTAGGCTACGGTATCGGCAAAGGGCCGGGTAATGGCTGGATGCATGCGAAGTTAGCGATTGTAGTTTTGTTGATCGGCTATCACCATGCTTGCGGCAGTATCTTGAAAAAATTTGAACGCGGTCAAAACAAACGCAGCCACAAGTGGTTCCGCTTTTTCAATGAAGTACCAGTATTAATGATGATTGCGGCAGTGATTTTGGTGGTGGTGAAACCATTCTAAGATGTTTGTTAGCCGATAGTATTTGGTGTAAGTGATGCATTGATTGACTAATTTGTGGAGTGTCTTGCATGAGCAAAGTTTGTGATTACTATTTCGCACCCCATTCACCTTGGTCTTATTTAGGTCATCAACGCTTTATCGACATTGCAGGCAAACATAAAGTAAAAATCGCTTTAAAACCTTGTGACTTAAGCCGTGTTTTTGCAGCGTCGGGAGGTTTGCCATTAGCCAAACGCGCACCGCAACGACAAGCTTATCGTCTGATTGAGTTACAACGTTGGAGCGATTTTTTGCAAGTCCCCATGCATGTGCAACCACAGTTTTTTCCGGTTACGCCCGATCCCGCAGCGCGATTAATCATCGCTGCACAAATCGCGCATGGTAATGAAGTCGCATTGACTTTATCAACATCGATCATGCGTGCCATGTGGACAGAACAAAAAAATATCGCCGACGAAGCAACTCTAATTGGTCTCGCCTGTGATGCAGATTTAGATGGAAAGCAATTGGTAAAGTCAGCAGAAACCGCAGCAGTACAAGCTGACTATGAACGCAATACGAATGATGCGATTGCCGCCAATGTTTTTGGCGCCCCTTGGTATGTGTACAAAGGCGAAGGTTTTTGGGGACAAGATAGATTAGATTTTCTTGAACGCGCATTTGAAGAAAAATGAATAAATTTAAAGCCACTCAGCACAGAGACACAGAGAAAAAGAGTTTCTTGACTCCTGCTTTTCACCTTTACTCTGTGCCTCCGTGTTGAGAGGTTTTGTGAAGTAAGCAGTCAGCACGATTTAGTAAGCCCTCTGATCACGCAGCGTGTTCAGAGTTTTTAAAACCATGACGGAAAAAAGGTCCCCCATGAAAACACGTTATTCTTATTTTTGCCCATGCCCACGCGGTTTGGAAACGGCTTTAGCCGAAGAGCTCAACGAGATCGCCGATCTCAAATCCCCTAAGACGATACACGTCCACACACAAGTGCCAGGTGGTGTCCATTTCTCTGGTGAACTCAATGATGCGTATCGCGTCAACTTGCATTCACGTATCGCTTCCCGCGTCCTGTTGCGGATGGCGCACGGTGGTTACACCAACGAAAACGATATCTACGATTTGACGCTAGAACAGCCGTGGGAAGATTGGTTTGGCTATCACCACACGATACGCGTTGATGTCACTGCGGTGAAGTCGCCACTCAAGAGTTTAGAATTCACCACACTTAAAATTAAGGATGCGATCTGCGATCGTTTCCGCGATCAATTCACGCAACGCCCATCGGTTGATACCAAACAACCGGATATGCGCATCGTCGGTTTCTTAGATGCACACAACTACACCGTTTATCTCGATACTTCAGGTGAAGCCTTATTCAAACGCGGCTGGCGTTTAGAAACAGGCGATGCGCCTTTGCGCGAAAATTTGGCAGCAGGTTTGCTCCGTACTTCAGGCTGGAAACCAGGCGTACCTTTGTTTGACCCTATGTGCGGTTCGGGCACGATTTTGATTGAAGCAGCGCAAATGGTCGCAGGCATTCCACCTGGCATGCGCCGCGAATTTGCCTTTGAAAAATTTGCCGCTTTCAATGAAGAAGAATGGCAAGACATCAAAAAAAGCATACGCGCTAATCCATTACCAACCGAACCAACAATTTTCGGCAGCGATATTTCTGGCGACATGGTCAGCATGACGCGCAATAATTTGAACAAAGCGGGTATCAAATTTGAAGTACCACTCAAACAAATCGAAGCGCAAGAAATCAAAGCACCAACTGAGCAGCCAGGTATCTTGTTAACCAACCCACCGTACGGCGAACGTATCGGCGTACGCGGTGATCAAAGCTTCGAACCCGACGATCTAGCACGTGAATTTTTCGCCGCGTTCAGCGCCACATTGAAGCAACGCTTTGCTGGCTGGAGTGTGTTCTTGTTCACTGCCGATTTGAGTTTGCCAAAACTTTTACGCTTAAAAGAATCGCGTAAAACACCATTCTTCAACGGTGCCTTGGAATGTCGTTTATTCCGCTTTGATATGGTGGCGGGATTTAATCGTCGAGAAGCAGCTAAGCCTAAAGACGCTGAGTAATGTTGATGCTTTTTAGGTACGAATAGCGTAGCGCAGTCGTACCTATGCGTACCTATGCGCGCATCGAAAGTTCCGTAAGTCATGCCGCCGTTTTATATCTGTTTTTGATTTGTCTTTGAAGAGGGAAATTTGTGAAAAAGATTTTAGGACTATTTTTGTTTTGCGTCTTAACTGCGTCTGCACATGCACAACAAATGAGTGCCGGAAGCCAAGTGCTAGTCTCGGGTCGTGCGGATATTAAAGTAGTGAATGATCAGGCCGTGATTAGTTTTTACGCGGAAGAAGTCGATAAAGACAAAACGCTTGCCGCTACCCGCGTCAATCAAAAAATGAAAGCGGGTATCGAGTTTATTAAGCGGGAGTACAAAGAGATTGAGCTTAGTACGCGTAACTATCATTCTTCACAAGTTTATGAAGAGGTCGCGAGCAAGAATGCGAATGGTATGCCGACTGTGAAGCAGCAAGCAAATGGATGGCGCGTCGGGCAGTATTTAGATTTGAAAACGCGTGATTTAAAAAACTTGCCAGCAATGGCCTCCTATTTACAGAAAACTTTGGCATTGAATAATGTACGATTTGAGTTATCTGATGAAGCGAACAAGCGAGTTGAAGCCGAGCGCATCGTAACTGGCTATAAGAATCTCAATGAAAGAATAGCGATGATCGCACAAGCGATGGGGCGCCATTCATCTGATTTTGTAATTGACTCGGTCGATTTTGAAGGTGGTGAAATTGATCGCAGCCCTAATCGTGCTTACGGTAGAGTAGTTACCGTCTCTGCTAGCAACGTTCGTAGCGACAAAATCGTCGAGCCTGATTTTGAGCCAGGTATGAGCATGGTTAGCATTCGAGTGGACGCTAAGTTGCGGGTGAAGTAAACAAGCGTTCTTTTCGCTTTGCCGACACACACTTTTTATAACCTGTTCATATTTAAACCTCAACCACATGCGGGTTTGCAGAGAGTTGGATAAATAGTCTTTGTTTGGCACTCGTTAGACAAACGAAGCCATGAAGCCACCAACGCCCCCTGATCAATCATCTCTAAGCACCCGCGAATGGTGGAGCTGCGCTGGGATTGTCTATTTTCTTGCAGTTGGTGATCCGTTTATTGCTATAAAGATCGGGGTCGCCGCGCAGACCGGGACTAAAGACTTACGATCTACCGTCAAGCGCAGGCTCGATCAAATCCAATCCTCCAATCACGAGCCAGTTCAATTGTTTGGTCTAATTTATTTCGAGAAAAGTGTGCATCGATATACGATGTGGCAAGCTGAAGCCCTGGAACGCGAGCTTCATAATGAGTTCCAGTCTCATGCTCGTTTTGCGAGAGATACGCGAGGCTCGGAATGGTTTAATGTGTCAGACGATTTGATCAAACGTATACAGGAAATTGCAACGTCTCCAGAAAGTTTGGGACTGCCAAGATTCTTCTGTAGTCCAATTGCAGAACCTTGAGTCTGAAAGCCTTCCGGACTTCAATTGTGCATTGCAAATTGTAGTCATCAATCTAGGTCTTACCAGAACTCAATTCCTCAATGATCGCCTGAGCCGCAAAGATGGCTTTACCCACCACGAACACACGGAAACGTGGGGCCCTAGCTCCACCATAAGGTATCTTGTCTTGCCAAGATTGGATGTCGCCTTCCTTGAGTTTGGCAGTCAATCTATTCGCGTCTTCTTGAGATCGAAAAATACCCACACAGTGATCGTGGCGCATTTCCATGATGTGTTTGAAAAAGAACTCACAGGCTAGCGGCTCTTCTTTTGATACATAGATCGGTGCGTCGTCTCTGCCACGTTCGGTATAGTAAATCTGCCATTCAGTTCCGTTGTGTGTCAGACAGAACGCATCGGACGCATTTCCGCGTGTGCCGATGGCATATAGATGAGGGTTGCAGCCTTCTTCAGCGAGGCGTTCAGATAGCTGGTGGGTGTTCATGGTCTTGAATGAAGTTGGGTACGTGGGGTTTGTTTGGCATGAATCGCTTAGCGTGGATAGCTCAGTTTTTTTAAAAACAGAGGATAGGGATTTGAATTTCATAATCCAACGCCCCACCGTTGCACGCTAATTGATGTGACTTTCTCCGCGCTTGAGATTTCCACCAGCACGACAACGTCGTATTCCATTAAAAAATGATGTCCGACTTTACGTTCTATCATTAAATGATAAGAAGGACCAGGCGGCGCAGACACGCAGCACTTTAGTTCGGCACCACGCGCTCTAAAAAAATCTTGCGCTTGCAGTTTAGTCGAACCAATTGGCAAGTTGGCGCTGGTTTCTTTTTCCCAATAGTGAATTCGTGTATCGACGGCTGTTGTTGAACAGCCAGTGATAAGTGTTATTAGTAGAAAAATCAGTGGTAAATAACAGGCAGCCAAGCTTAGCGGTTGATATGAGTTGAGGTAGTGTGCTTTCATTTTTTTGACTAGATATTCATTGCAGTAGTCCTACAGTTCTGTCTACACAAGGGTTTACGTATAGGACTTAATCTTGGTGTATTGCTCGAGAAAGCTACCGTATATGTCGACAGATGCATCATAAAAATCCTGAGAGTGCGCAATTTTTTCGGATGCATCGAGTAGTAGTTTCTTCGTTTCACTCGACATCAGTTCTGGCATCTTGTCCAACAACCACGACATACGAATCAAGAATGACGATGCACCGTCTGCGTCACCGCGAGCACGTTCAGATAACAGGTAGGCGACTAGGGCAGGCGCATAGAAATTAAAAAGCCCATAAGGCATAGACAATAATTCTTCTCCGTAGAAAATGGCGTTATTTTCAAAGAGCTCCAAAGCATCCTCAAAAGATTTTCCGAAAAAGTGCTCACGTATGTAGGGCGCCTCAAGATCGTTTGGATCTAACGCCGCCCAGTCAGCTTTGCTTGGTAGTCGCATTGATAGTCTATGTTGAAGTGAACTGTGGTTTAAGAGCTGCCCGATGAAGGCTGGATGTGCGGGAGAGTATGGTACCGATTGATTAGTTCTTAATAGTATATTTTAGCGTAAATTGTTTCGTTTGCACTGAGCTGATTTCATCAGCAAAAGAGTGCTTAGGCGTGGCCTGGCGATGCCTGCGCACATCGTGTTTTGTATATTTGGTCAAATGAAGGTCAAGCTATTCAGTTGCTGTTTATTCAGTTGCTGTTGGAGAGGGCGCGTTTGCTTTTGGCTTTAAAACCGTTTGTATGACATTGGCGTCATTGAGAAAGCGTTTTGCGGCTTTTTGAATTTCTTCTACAGTGATGGCTGACATCCATTCTGGTGTTTTGATAAATAAATCTAGGCTAGTGTTGTACCTTCCAGCTTCTAACATGGCGTTACGCCACGCAATATTATTTACCATATTTTCTTTGTGGCTCAGTATGGCATTTTTCTTTACTTGTGCGAGTTCTTCTGCAAAATTTTCACCTGCAGAAATCGCCTTAATTTCTTCGAACACGGCAGCGATCACTTTGTCAGTATTTTCAGGCGCGCATGGTAGGTTAAAGGTGATCTCGAACTGAGGGTGAGGCACTCGCATATAGTCACTATCAATACTTGCTGTATATATTAACCCCAGTTTTTCTCGAACAATTTTTTCCAACTTTATTTGCAGCACTTCCATCAGCGTATAGAAGCGTGCACGTTCTTCTCTTTCGTAATCAATCGAACCTGAGAAAAATAAATTCACAATACTTTTATTGTCTGATCCGGCAAAAAAATCTTTTTTAATATTCCCTGATAGTGCTTGTAGGCCAATATCTCGATAGCGTGTTGGCTCGTCTGTACTGGGTAATGTTGCTATATATTGCTTAAGTAATTGGCGCATTTTTTTCAAGTCAAAGTTCCCCACAATGACCGCTGTGGCGCCATTGAAGTTGTTATATCTTTGCTGATAAATTTCTAGCTCGTTCTCCATATTGAGTTGATCCAAATCCTTAGGCGATAATTGGCGCGGTGCCCGAGGATGTTGGTCGTAGATAAAGGAACTACGTTGATTAAAATAGATAATTTCAGGGCTTGATGCTGCGTGGACTAGCGAGGCTTGGAAGTTTTTTCTACTCGATTCAAAAAGCTCAGTATCTTTTCTTGGACTTGTGATTCTCAGGAATAATATTTGTAAAAAGCTTTCAATATCCCTTGTGGTAGAGCTTCCATATAATGAGTCCGAGTATGTGCCTATATTCTGGATTAGCGAGTATCGTTTGCCAGTTCCAAGATCACCTAGTTCTGAGGGAGTAAACCGATCTAAACCCATCGAAGTTACCAAATGATTGGAAAAATTTGCGGCCATTATTTCGTTGTCAGGAAATAGCGATGTGCCACCAGATTTTTCTAAGGTGAATATGATTTCATCATTTTTGAAATGTGTAGGCTTTAGTAAAACCCTAATGCCATTCGATAAAATTAAGTTGCTTACGTTGAGCGCCTTGTCATAGGTCTCGTGCAATATTTTTCCTGGGATTGGTTTGTGCTCCATCAACTGAGTGAGTTGTCTACGGGTTACTGGTACGGTGACTATCGCATTCTCGGCATTCACGACTTCATCGACTAACTCTGACTCGGTTGGGATGAGTTGGTTATCCTTGCTATTACCCAGATATGCCAAGAGTTTATGTTCGGTATTTTTATATACCGTTTTTGCATGTGCATTGACATTTTCAAGGGAGATTTTTACCAATACTTGTTTGGTGTAATTCACATCTTGTTCTGTGCTGAAGATGCTTGTTCCATATAAAAAATGGTTGATGTATTCCGTAACATAGCTGTTTGATTCGTAGGTTTTTGCTTCTTTTAATTGAGTGTCTTTTGCTGCCACAATTTGCTTTTTCGCTTGATCGAACTCTGTGTCACTAACTCCGTATTCATGGACGCGTTTTATTTCTGCAAATAGCGCATCAATGGCCGCTTTGCGGCCTGCGGAACCAATTCCAACAATGAGCGAAGAAAAATTATGACTGCCAACCAGTTCGAGATCTTTTAAAGCAAAACCCGAGAAAGGTGCATTCGGTTTTTGAGTCACATCAGTTAAGCGACGGGTTATTATCTTGCTCAATAATTCTTCGATTATGGAGCGTTTATAGTCCGCTATGGTCGTGTCGTTGCGATATGTTTCGGGTGAGTAGGCGAACAACAAGATATTTTGTGTTTGTTCTTTGTCAGTCAAAATAATCGGTTTGCTAGCAGTAAATGCTGGAATGCTTTCGTTCTTTTTTTGACGCGGCATATCAGGGTTTTTCAAGCCAGCGAAGTGTTCGCGTATCAATGCTTCAGCAGTTGCTGTGGAAACATCTCCTACGACGATGACTGCCATCAAGTCAGGACGATACCAATCTCGATAGTAACGGCGTATGGTCTCAGGTTCCGCATTCGCTATAGTGGATTCTAATCCGATCGGAATTCTGATCGCGTATTTTGAATGGTTGAGGAGTTCGGGTCGTAACACGGTCATCATTCTTTCCATAGCGCCTTTTCTTAAGCGCGCTTCTTCCAGAATGATCTTCCGCTCCTTTTCTATTTCCTCGTCGCGCATGTCAAGACCGCTGGCCCAGTCTTGTAGTACCGTAAAACCTAGCCTTAAGTTGTCTTTTTTATCGGTAGGTACTGGGAGCAAATAACTCGTGTTGTCGAATTGTGTAGTGGCATTTAAATCAGCGCCAAATTGCAAACCGATTGAGCGCAGTGCGTCCACTAGACTATTACCCGGGAAATGACGGCTGCCATTGAAAGCCATATGTTCAACAAAATGGGCGACTCCTTGTTGATCATCATCTTCGTCGATTGAACCCGCTTTGATCACTAGACGGAGCTCAACTTTTTGCTTGGGATGGTCGTTTGGTTTGATGTAATACGTCAATCCATTTGCCAGCTTGCCTATTTTGACTGTGGCGTCAGTTTTTAAAAGCGTATTTTGTTCCGACGTTGACGATGTTTTGAATTTATCCGTATTCGTATTATTCGCATTACTGGCATTAGTAGGCGAAGAGGTCGCTGCTTGTGTCAATGCTGATGTCGATGTAGAGCAAAGTGCAATGCAGACCAACATACAGAAGAGGGAAATTCTATTGTGCTGAAATAAGCTCATGAGCGTATGTTTTGATGAAAAATAAGTGGCAAATTATACAATTTATTTGAATTTATATAAATATGGTTGTGATAGTTTTTTGAGTTGTTGAATAGATGATAGATAGTAGCGACGGCATGCTTATGTAAATGGTATCGCTAGGTAATACATGCCTGAGCATGTTGCTTACTTTTGGCGTATCCTTACGGTCTTCCATACTGGATGAAAATAGCGCACTTTTAGGTAGTTTTTTTGATCGTAGCGCTAGCCTATCATCTTGAAACTAGCCTCATTTACTGAACGTCATGACTTCATACACACGCCCCCAACTCAAAGACAATACACTCATCCACGACCATGCCTTCATCCAAAATAACTGGATAGAAACCCCAACAAAATTCGCAGTGCATAACCCCGCAACCGGTGCCTTAATCGCCGAAGTAGCGAACCTCGATATCTCGCATGCGCAAGACTCAATTCACGCCGCGCAAACAGCATTGCCAGCTTGGTCAGGATTAACCGGTAAAGAACGCGCGAACATTTTGCGTAAGTGGTTTGATTTGATCGTGGCGAATGCCGACGATTTGGCCGCCATCATGACCGCGGAGCAGGGTAAGCCTTTGGCGGAAGCGAAGGGCGAAGTTTTGTATGGTGCGAGTTTTGTCGAATGGTTTGCCGAAGAAGCGAAACGGGTATCAGGCGATGTATTGGCATCGACTTGGGCGGATAAACGCACGATGGTATTGAAGCAACCTATTGGGGTTTGTGCAGCGATTACCCCTTGGAATTTTCCGTTAGCGATGATTACGCGTAAGGTAGCGCCCGCGTTGGCAGCAGGTTGTACGATCGTGATTAAACCTGCGGAGCAAACGCCATTGTGTGCGTTGGCTTTGGCGGATTTGGCTTTGCGGGCGGGTATGCCGGCAGGTGTGTTGAATGTGTTGACCGCCGATGCGGAGCAATCGATCGCGATTGGTCGCGTGCTGTGCGGTAGTTCGGTGGTACGACATTTATCGTTCACTGGTTCGACCCCAGTCGGTCGTATTTTGATGCAGCAATGCGCGCCAACTTTGAAGAAACTGGCTTTGGAGTTGGGCGGGCATGCGCCGTTTATTGTGTTTGAGGATGCCGATGTCGATGCTGCGGTAGAAGGCGCCTTGCAATCGAAGTTCCGCAATGCCGGACAGACTTGTGTCTGCACCAATCGCTTTTATGTACACGAATCTTTATACGAAGAATTTTTAACGAAGTTTGCGCTCGCCAGTAAGAAAGTAGTAGTAGGCGATGGCACGCAAATCGGCGTGAAGCAAGGCCCATTGATTGATCAACAAGCTTTGGAAAAAGTACAAGCGCACGTTGCTGATGCGGTGGCACAAGGTGCTCGCGTCTTGGCGGGCGGCAAGTCGCATGAAAAAGGTGGATTATTTTTTGAACCAACCATCATTGCTGACGTCAATCATCAGATGCTGGTGATGCGTGAAGAAACCTTTGGTCCTTTGGCAGCGGTAACGCGCTTTAGTAGCGAAGAGGAAGTGATCGCTGCTGCGAATGATACGGATTTTGGCTTGGCGGCGTATTTCTATGCTCGCGATATTGGCCGCGTGTGGCGCGTTGCTGAAAAATTAGAGTACGGTATGGTCGGTGTCAATACAGGATTGATCGCGAATGAAGTGACGCCGTTTGGTGGCGTTAAACAATCTGGCTTGGGACGCGAGGGTTCTAAATATGGGATGGATGAGTATTTGGAAATGAAATATGTTTGTTTGGGTGGGATGTGATTTTTTTAAATTCTCTTCTATAAGGGATCGCTGTCATTACCTGAGGAAGGTAAAATTGTAGGGCGGGTGCAACCCGCGCCGCCAGCCCTCCGAGTGTCTATGCAGCGCGGGTTGCACCCGCCCTACGAGATAGTTGAACTTAGTGGTTTAGTCGTTTGAAACCCATCCCCATCCCAGCCTTCCCCTTGAAGGGGAAGGCGCTTCAATAACAATCAAATAATGTTGATCTGAGATTGGCAACTAATAGTCAGCGAGTCAGCGATTTTCAGTAATCATTAATATTGGCAATTAGTAGCAATTAGCTGCAATCATTAGCAAACACTAGCAATTCACCAGCATTTGTTTTGCGTAAAATAAAAAAGAACAGAAAGTAGGCGATGCATTCCAAAATTAAATTGAGTAACGCGGGTCTGGCAACTTTACTCGCTGCCTTGTCGATGCTGGGGCCTTTTTCGATAGATGCCTATTTGCCAGCGTTTTCTTCGATACAGGCTAGCTTGCATGCATCGTCGATTGAGGTGCAACAAACTTTAACCGCCTATATGTTGTCGTTCGCCGTGATGACCTTGTGGCATGGCGCTTTGTCAGATTCTTTTGGGCGTCGTAATGTAGTTTTAGTAGCATTGGTGGTTTTTGCGATTGCGTCTTTTGGTTGTGCCTCGGCGCATAGCGTGCATTATTTGTGGGGCTTTAGGATTATGCAAGGTGTTGCCGCTGGTGCTGGGATGGTGATTGGGCGTGCGATTGTGCGTGACCTGTATTCCGGTGCGCCTGCGGAACGCTTGCTATCTTTGGTAACAATGATCTTTTCGATCGCGCCTGCAATTGCGCCGATTATTGGCGGTTGGGTGGTGTCGAATTCGGATTGGCGCACCATTTTCTTGCTATTGTTTGGCTATACCGTCGTCTTATTTATTGGTTGTTATAAATTTTTGCCAGAGTCTTTGCCGGTTGAAAAGCGCCAGCCATTTAATGTGGAATTTTTGTGGCGTAGTTATGGCGATGTATTTAAGTCTCCCGGTTTTCATTTTATGGCGGGCACGATAGCTTGTAATTTTGCTGGGATATTTTTATTTATCTCATCGGCTCCCGCCTTCATCACACAACATTTGAAACTGGATGCGCAAAGTTTTGGTTGGCAGTTTGTACCTATGGTGGGAGGAATTTTTCTTGGCTCATTGGCGGCTAATCGCTTAGCAGGACGTTTGACAATTCCTAAACAGATCGGGATTGGCTTCATGTGTTTGATGGGCGCTGCAACAGTGAATGTTCTGTTCCATTTCTTTTCTGCGCCTATGCTGCCGTGGTCGGTGATACCTTTGTTTTTTTACGCTTTTGGTATGTCGATTGTATTTCCTGGTGCGACTCTGATGGTGTTGGAGTTATTCCCAAACATCCGCGGTATCGTCGCGTCCTGTCAGTCAGCTTCCGTTACTTTGTTAAGCGCATTTGTGGCCGGTGTGATGGCACCCGCACTGGATCATTCTGTGTTGTCTTTGGCTTTAGGGCAGTTAGCTTTTGCCACCATGGGATTATGTCTTTGGTATGCAGGTCGGGGTTATGCACGCTCACAAAAAGGAGAATGATCCACATACATAAAATTGTTACTATTACTCGCATTGATGATCAAACTATATTAAATCAGATCTTCTCATTTTAAATTTTCTTGCGACACAAAACGTCGCACTGTAGTGACATAATCTCTTTGCTTACCCAAAGACACTGTATCCTCACTATATGAAGTCCCAACAATGAGAACTCCACCTGAATTCGAAGATCGTTTACCTGCACTTATCGATGCCTATCCTCGGCTTTTTAAAGGTAGTGTACGAGACCCCTACTCTTATCTTGGACCTGGCTGGTTTTCGATTGTTAATCAACTCTGTCAAGTCATCAATGCAAGCTTAAGTGATGCGGAATCAGATCAATTTTACGTGACGCAGATCAAGGAAAAAACAGGTTTTTTACGATTCCGGTTTGCGTGTTCAGAAGCAATGCGTCCTCAGATTCGTGCGCTTGTGAGAGCCACAGAAGATGCCACCATGACTATTTGCAGCGATAGCGGTAAAAGCAAAGAAAAGCCCATTTAAAGACACCTACTCCAAGACTGCAAACTCGATACGTACGCGATAGTTCGTATGTGGGAATTTTTTTCGCGGGTAATAACTTAAGAAAAGGTAGAAATATGTCAGGTGAATACGAAGCATCAGATGCAAAAAAAATGGTCTTGGAAATTCTTAAACGCATTCCCAGACAAGGCTTCATTTCAACAAGCACATTACATCAACAACTAAAAAGCGCGGGTTTTGTCAGAGACAAAAGAAGCATACAGCGGCAGTTGAAAACCTTAAGCAATATGTTTGATATTGAGCGCGATGAGCGCAGTAAGCCTTATGGCTATAAATGGAAAGCAAATGCTGGTGGCCTATCTTTACTTTACCTAAGTGAACAAGACTCACTGCTGCTCGCTTTAGCGGAACAGCATTTGAAAAATTTATTGCCTGTGAGCGTGATGAACTCAATGAGCGGCTTCTTCGAACAAGCTCGACTCAATTTGAATTCATTGGAGCAGCCCCAAAAATATACGGAGGCCTCACGATCACGTGAATGGCAATCAAAAGTCAGAATCGTTCCAGAAACGCAAACACTCATTACACCTAAAGTTAAGGCAAATGTATTCGAGGCAGTCAGTTCGGCCTTATACGCTAATCATTGGTTAGATGTCTCGTATAAACGAGACGGTAAACTTAAAAAATACAAGGTCATGCCACTAGGCTTAGCGCAACAGGGGCCGCGCCTGTACTTGGTCTGCCGATATGATGGGCACACTAATGAGCGTAGTCTTGCTATGCATAGACTACTGTCAGCCACGGTGTCAACGCTCACTTTTGAACGACCAGTAGAATTTAATTTGGATACCTATACCAATGACGGACGATTTGGCTTTGGTGAGGGCAAACGCATTCAACTTATTTTTACAATCGATAAAGCCATGGGAGAACATCTACTGGAAACGCCCTTATCGAAAGACCAAACAGTGGAAGAAGAGGGTGACACCTATCGCATCAGCGCCACCGTTGTGGATACTAGGCATCTACGTAGGTGGCTACTCGGTTTTGGTGATGCGATTACTGAGATAGATGGATTTGATCTTTAGATCAAAAACGCTTGAAGGCTCAAAAAATCTCGCAACATCTAAAGTAATTTAAGGACTTGACCACTAAACATGCTTGCACCTTTTGTGCTGGCAGGGGATTTATTTTTCTTTTTTCGAGAAGATAACGTAAATACCAAGCGTATGCTGTGGTTATCACTGGTGTTTCGACACACTATTTTCAACAATCACATGGAGTTTTGTATGGGCCGCTTTCTGTATTTTTCTCTGTATTTCTTATTTATGCTACCGACGTATCTTCTTCCGTACTTAGGTTCGAATTCGTCTGTTATCCACGCCGCACTTAGCGGCGCTGCGAATAAATTATGGATATTAACCACTGTACACCTAGCCTCGTTACTCATTCTGGTGTTCGTCGCTTATCTTCGAGGTAGAACAAATGGTAAAAGCGCATTATTTGCGTTGCCTCTTTGCGCAGGTCTATTTGATGTCATTCCAATTCTCAGCCTAATTCCACTCGTCCCCACTATTTTGCATGTAATCGCTTTGGTCATGGGCATGCAGGTATCCAAAACAAGCGTAGATGAATCAAACGATCGACGGGATATGAAAAAATGTCCGCAATGCGCTGAATACATCAAGAGAGAAGCGATCATTTGCCGTTATTGCCAATGCCACCAAAATGCAGGTGTAACGAGGACTAATTCTGCACCAGACAACGCGCCTGATGCCGTGTTGTCATCCATCAAAAAAGACCAAAGCATCACCGCCACATCGACATCAGTAAATTCAAAAGAGACGCGTCAATTTACCTCGTTGAATGAATTGCGCCCATCACCAACCGATGAGGAGAAACCAAAGAAGTACTACTTTCTGATTGCGTGTGTAGTGGTTGGGTTAGGTACAGTTGGCTATTATTTTAACCATCACAGCGCACCAGTTGCAATGACACGTCAAGTTCCGTCATACACAGCACCAGCGACGATTGTGCCTCTTTGGACTACGCCAGAAGCCGTGAAAGCCTCCGTAAAACAAGCGATGACAGACATCTATGGGAACTACGATACGACGCGTGATTGCAGTTTAACTTCGGAAACCCAATACAACAACCGCTATTGCATGGAAATTTTTGAAGCGACCAAGCGACAAACTGCCACCGGAGAGCGTATCTACGTCACCCTCAGTAGTAATGCAATGAATCAAGATGACGAGATCGCTGATGGCCACGTTTCACCTGGCATGGTTGGTCTATTTGTCTTAGAAAATCAATCAGGAAAATCGACGCGCATTGCTAGTAGTCCGCAGATATTACACGGCACTTTTGGTATGCCGCCATCCGACATGAAGCTAGTCAAATTAGGCCCATCCGACTACTGGGGATGGCAGATCGCCAGCGCCGAGTGCCATCAAGGTGCATGTGCAGGTTTTAATCACCTATACGCGCCTTATGGCAAAACTATAAAAAATCTCGCAAGCATTCTGACTTCCTACCACTATGATGATGCGCATACCGATTTAGACGGAACGCTGGTAATTGATACCACCGCAATGAGCGAAAAAGTGTTTCCACTGTCAATGCGGGTGGTTGGAAAAAAAGACGGTATCGATGTCGGTGCTGCCCAATGCCTATATGCGTTTAATGCGAAGACGTGGGGGTATGTTGAGGCTAAGGATTGTCCTTTGGGGGATATTGGGTTTTAGTTTTTACGCTTTTTGAATTCGAGAATTCAAAAAAGCGCTCAAACAATCTCGTTCGTCGTGAAGTTGAAAGAATTGTTTTTTAAAAATAAATTTTGAAGTGTTATTTTTCTTTGGCAGGATTTTATGGGTTAATATAAATCCAGCATTAACTCGACACCTTTTAACCCCTTTCAAAAAAGGCGTCCATTCCAATAAAACTGAAATTTAAGGATTAGCTATGGCAAGAGCATCGATCACGAGAAGACTATTACGAAGAATGTCATTTTCTGACGTCAAATTTATCAACGCTTATTATGAATTACAAGCTCGCAAGAGCAAAGAGCAAATGATCGGCCAAGTTGTTTATCAGGTTGGAACTAACTTGCAACTATTAGTCTCTCCTAAAGGCCCCTTTTTATTAACTAGATGGAATGAGATTGTCGCTGATTTTGGTGGTGCACCTAGAAATTCATTCGAATCACTTTGCGACGAGATCGAAGCAAGTTTGGATCCGGTATTTGACGAATTGGATGGCGACATCTCAATTGTTGATCTTCGCGAAGATAAAACAGCAATTCGAACGCTTTCTGAAAAATTAGGTATTGAGCAAAGTGTACTCACAAAGACATTGGGCGAAACACATGGACGTATGCTGCTGGGTACTTTCGTAAGGCAAATGCGCGACCGTGAGGTAAATAGGATTCATATGCCGCACGTTAAATCTACATCGATCAGTATTGCGTCAACAAAAATAGAAGCAGATTCTATAGAGAAGATGTCGCTTCCTTGGATGAAGCAAAAAATGGTTGATGCCAATGAAATCGGTATTATTGCAGGATTTTATGATGTGAAATTTTTGAGATACATACTAGAGCATAGTAAAGCGACAAACATTAGGTTGATATTTAATGGTCTCGGTGGCAGACGATGCTTTGAGCAATGCGAAGAACTCAATAAACTTAAAAAGACACTTTCTTGCGTCGGACAAAATGTTGAAATTCGTCTGGCATTTGCACCTGGATTGTTTCATTCAAAGTTGTTTCTAATAGCTGAAAATGGGGTCACTCAAGCATTAATAGGATCGGCGAATGCGACTTGCGCTGCTTTCGAAAAAAATGAAGAAATATTAGTATGCTTACCTGAGGCTCAGGCATTAACTGGGTATTTTTCATTAGCGTGGGAGGAAGCTAAACCGATCGAGGATCTTCAACAACAGACCGCGTATAGTTTGATTAATTTTTTCCGAACAGGCATTCTTTACTTTAAACCTGTTGCGACGCTTTCTACAACTTTAAATCCTTTCCATGACTTACTAAAGTTGATGACAAATGATGAGCGTGCTCTACTAGGTGGAATAAAATTACCCTATGCAGATCAGGCAACAGGGATTGGTCCATTTAATTTGAAGCAAGCTGTGCAAGGTGACGAAAGTCCAAATGATTGGGATGAAAATTTAGAAGAAGCAAACGTTGAATTTGAAAAGACAACAAGAGCAAGCATTAAACCATGGTCAGTGGAAACGTGTTTTGGCTATTGGGTTCCAAGTCAAGTTGATACTGAATGGCGGTCTAGATTAGAAAAAACTGGCTCGTATAAGCATCAAAAACTAAGAGCATTTTATAAGGATCTTGTAGATACTGACGAAGATCTTCTCCTTTCTAAGTATCAAGCATATTTGGATGAAGTTCGTAACACGTTATCTGAAAAAATTCCCAAATTAAAAACGTACTTAAATAGCCTTAAGCGTGACCCATTTGATGAGTCTATTTTCACGAAATTTCTCGCTCGAGTCCGTGGTTATCTTGAAGATGAAACTCGAGTAAAACGTCTTGCAGAGCCTTTCATTTCAGGAAAAATCCCTGAAATTTGGGATGATACTCAGGCATATGAAGATTTTAGAACGAGTTTTTACGATTCACTTGACCAAGCTGCACGCCTAATGAGCAATAAGCCAAAAGTCATGAAGATAATTTTGGGAAAATTGCAAGTGACTGATCCAATCAATGACCCAGATGAATGGACTAAAATTTTTGAAGAATTTTTAGAAAATAATGGTTGGGAAAATGACGATTGGTTAGATTAAATTTCTAGCAGGAAATAACTCATCGCACAGTAGTCACATCAGGAATATTTTAGCCAAGGTAAATTCCAAAAAATAGTGATTTATTGTATGACTGTTTGTTGTGCATTACGCACCACAATGAGAAGATGAAACATCAATTTCATCCTCTCATTGAAGCACCTCAAGAAAATGCACATCAGCAAATGCGACTCCTACCATGGTCTGCCACCAGCCCCCAAATAATCAACTTCGCACTTCCACTATAGTAGCGAAAATCAAAGTAGTGCTAAGGCAATATCTAATCAATGATTTGCATAAAATATCTAGCAAACACTTACCATCACTGATCTACCCAAGCGACAGAGCGAGGTGTCGCACTCATGTTGCAATCTTAAATCGGTGTGGCGACCTTGCTTCAATTCTGCTTAGTGTATGTCGTCAAACTACCATGTATCCATATACACCTCTGCATCATCAGGAAGCATGAACCATTCGCGTAGATCGCTTTCTCGAGAGAAGTGATATTCTGAAAAAGGCGCGTCGCTAAACATCGCCATCCATTTGTCATTCTCAGCCTTGAAGATAACGCCATGTGTTAGTTTGTCTGGGTTTAATAGATCGTCTAATTTTAATGAGCTTAGTTCTGGCCAGAGTTTTAGCGCGTGCATCCATACATCGCGAGGTTCTGCTGGCGCATGGTCGGCTTCACTTTGGTAGTAAATAAAACCTATGGGCGTATCCCACCAAGTGGTGGTGCGGAGTTTGGTGGGGCGCTCGCGCGTTGGAATGCATTTACCGTGCTCGGCAAACCAGGCTTTATATCCCATGATAAAACACCTTAAGCGAGCGTCATTGCTCTCGCCTTTTTCGTCTTCCCAGTGAGCACAAAATTTGGCGAGATCTTCATCCGAGAAATCGACACGGATATCACCGAAATAGCCTTCTATCCAACCTGATCTTTCCGAGGGGGCCATTCTCTCCACTTTGACGTGTGGCAGGTGTGTTTTCAGCCATTGACGAAACTCTGAACTTGCTGGCGATTGCTCATCGATGCCATGACCAAAACCATTTTCCTTGTTTATGTCAAAAAAACGTATGAAGTAAATGTCTTTTGCTTCTTCACGAAATATCTGGTCTGGTGTTCTGATCAGGAGCGGCATGTTCTCTTCCTATTTTAATATGTCGTTAAACCTAAATTCCTATCCTACTCAAAGCTCGCGACAATTCGTGTCGTAGGCAAATGCCGTAAGCGTGTGAGTAGATTAATTTATGGCTTTTTCATAGGTACTTGAAGATTTTAATCTAGGTATGATTGCTTGCGACAGGAAACGTCGTACCGCAATGCGATGATGCTGCATCAATTTCATCATCGCATTGAAGAGGCTCTGAAAAATGAAAATCAGTGAACGTGATTTTTACTACGGCGCGGTACTCGCCAAAATAATCGACTACGCGACGACGACCAGCTTAGCAAAAGTCGAAGGCGTAAGAGGGCAGTATGTCATTAATGATGATCGTCATATCCTGATTAAGTATTCTGCAGGACAAGGACGCGAATGGACGTTCAAATTCCATCCCAATGAAATTGCAAACGCCCGACCTAATCAAACTCAGCGCTTATTTTTTATTGTTTTAGTTTGTGGCGTCAGAACGATGTGCATGCTTGATAGTGCAAGTATAGAGGCGCTATTTTCTGGTAATGCAGATCAATCTAATTCCCTCACAGTTTGTGATATCAGAGGTTCCAGATTACACGTTTATAACGATAAACAAGGTCACATGGTAGAAACGAGGTCGATTGCACGAGCCGATTTTCCATCAGTGTTGCTTGATACACCTGCACCCTATGAAGACAATTATGCTTGGCCGTCGCTCAGCACCATTAATGTCTACGATGAATTGTCCCAGCGTATATTTTCATCGAACGATCGTGGTATCGATCGCAGTGATGTATTTCCCCACAATATCCCACGCGAAGAATCACAGATCCGTTATGTCGGCGTCTCTACACAAAATAAGGCATGGGCCACTTGGGGAAAATTAGAAAAAACGCATATTGAAGAACGGCTGCGCTACCTATTAGAGCTCGAAGCGTTTGTGATCGATATTGAAGCGATTGATGATAAGGCTGTCCGTGCATGTAGCCAGGAATTTGTCTGGAAAATCGAATTTTGGCATGCGGATTCTCGTTTTGTTCGAGAGTACAAGCAAGCAGTTGATTTGGTTAAATACTATCAACGTGCTTCGGGTGCATTAATCAGTCGGCATTTGAATATCGGCTACAACAAAGCACAACGCCATTTGGAACAAATGGAAAGAAATGGCATTGTGTCTGAATTACGATCGAACGGAAGTAGAGAAGTGCTTCGTGCCGCAGATGACAAGTAAGGGAAGAAACAATGGCGAATTCAGACTCCGAGTTGCAGGATAAGTTACGAAAAGCAGCGTATTTATTGAGAGATGCAGATGGCGTGTTAATTACTGCTGGTGCAGGAATGGGTGTTGATTCTGGCTTGCCGGATTTTCGTGGAAATGAAGGGATGTGGCAAGCCTATCCGGCTTTGAAGCAAGCCCAATTGTCGTTCACGCAAATCGCAACGCCTAGTGCATTTGAATCGATGCCCGAATTGGCGTGGGGATTTTATGGACATCGCTTGCAAAAGTATCGTGATGTCGTTCCGCATGCGGGATTCGGTATCTTGCTCGCCTTGGCAGATAGGATGCCACAGGGTGCTTTTGTTTTTACCAGTAATGTGGATGGACATTTTCAAAAGGCGGGGTTTTCGGCATCAGAGATTGTCGAGTGCCACGGCTCTATACGGCACTTGCAATGCTGCACACCATGTAATGATTCCATCGTTTCTAGCGATAGTCTGGTTGTTGATGTCGATAATGAACGTTGCTTGTTGCGTTCGCCGCTCCCGCGCTGCCCACATTGTGGTGGCCTAATGCGTCCGAATATCTTGCAGTTCAATGATTCTACGTGGCTGACGTCGAGAACCGATTTACAAATTACGAAGCTACAAGCGTGGCTACAACAGATGAATTCGCAACAAAAAAAGAAGCTCGTTGTGCTCGAAATCGGTGCTGGTGTCGCCATCTCTACGGTACGTAATTTCGGCGAACGGCAACAAGTTCCCATGATACGTATTAATCCGCTCGACTATGGGGTACGCGACCTGAAAAGTGTGGGCTTGCAGTTAGGCGCGCTTGATGGATTGCAACTGCTGTGGGCGACCTTGAATGCCATCACCTGACATCGATGAATAAGGAGAATTATTGTAACCGTGTCGCAACAATCCCATCGTTTGATCTGTAATTGAAAGAATAAGACCTCCATGTGTGAATTAACGCTAGATGAGATCGAAGCGCTCAAAGAACTGAATCAGCTTCTGACGCATATTCAAATCATTTTGAAGCATCAGTGGGAAGTGTTGACAGCGAAAGCTGCTAGACGATATGAGGGCATCGACATACAGGCACAATTTTCTAAAGCAGTCATCACCGCCACTTATTTTTTACGAAAAGATGACTTTGCATTCAATCATCGCGCCAAGCATGTCATCGCGCTTCGCGCCGGAATTTTCGGAGCGCAAATGTTAGAGGCCTTTGACTGGGCTGCCGATGGCGCGGTAGATACATTTGGTTTTGATCAGCATTGTTGGCTGTTTAATCAACTCTATGCGCCTGTTCAACAAGGTTTTCCCGTTTCTATTGTTGATCTTCTACGCATAGGTGATATTCACTTTATCCTTCAATTTGAGGGATGCGAAAAAATTGATTTGTCGAGTCGTCAGTTCTGTTTTCGCTATACGCATCCCTACGACCCCGCATGGGAGACAACGCGTCAACTAAGCTATACCGGAAATTATTTGCCAGTTTTTCCAGAGACGCCAAAGCAAAATGATTTCAGGATTGAAGACATCATTCAAGGATTAAGTCATCAGTGCAAATTCTTAGGGCAAACTAGGTTTTTTTATTCATTTGCTCAGCATTCTTTGTTGGTCGCGTCTCTGTTACCTGATGAATTGAAGCCTGCTGCATTATTGGGCTTAGCACAAGTTGCCTACGCTGGTGAAATAGGCCATTTTGTACAAGGGGGACAAGCTAACTTACGACGTTACGAGGAGCGCCTACGTTCTGCTATCGGTAATCGTTTTGGTATCGCAAGAAGTCAATTTGAGGAGAGTGCATTGCTATCCGCGCGATCTCGAGTGGAATTAACTGAAAGGCGAGATGTGCTATTTGACCCCTATTTTTGTTATAGGTCGAAAGAACGACGTTTACTGACACATCCCATTATCAGCTTAGCGCCACAAGAGGTTAAAACGCAATTGACGATTGCTTTACAAAAGTATTTGCCGAATGCATTTTTATGAAAATAAATGTTAACAGACCCTAGTAATTTACCTTTGCGGTCATGTCATACAATCGTCACGATCGTGTCATATACATGTCATTTTTACTCTCTATACTGGCGCCTGTCGTTGGATCGCTGAACTGGTTCAAGGCTTTAAATTAGGCTTGTAATCCGCTTTTTGCAGTGCTATCTCGATAGTCTGTGAAAAAACAAATTTTTTAATTTTCTGGAACTTTAGCTATGAAAAAATCAATTCTTGCACTGGCACTGTTGGGTGCATTCTCTGGTGCTGCTATGGCGCAATCTTCTGTGACTATCTACGGCATTATTGATGCTGGCGTTGCTTACAAAGATGCAGGTGCAGGTAAGCTCACTTCTTTGGACAGCGGTTTGAATTCCACATCACGTTTGGGTTTTAAAGGTACTGAAGCTTTGAGCGGTGGTTTGAAAGCCAACTTCAATTTGGAAATGGGTTTGAAATCAGACACTGGCGCGAACGACACAGCCATTTTCGCACGCGGCGCATGGGTAGGTTTGTCTGGTGATGATTTTGGTTCTGTGAACTTTGGTCGTCATAAATCTTTGACTTATATCTACGGCGCGCAAATCGATCCATTCATGGACGGTTTGTTAGGTAAAACAGATTTGATGTTCAAGATTAACAATGTACGTGATAACTCTATCACTTACACATCCAATAGCTTCAGCGGTTTCTCAGTTGCTGCGCAATACGGCTTCGGTGAAAAAGCAGGTGACGCAACTGCTAATCGAGTAACTAGCGTTGCAGCTTCTTACATCAATGGTCCATTAAACGCGAACATCGTTTGGGACCAATTGAAAGATGCAAACGGTAATTTGGCGGTTGGTGGCGAAAAATTATTGGCGGGTGCTTCTTATGATTTGGGTAAAGATTTCTTCGGCGTAAAATTAAATGCGATGTACGAAGAAATTAAAGGTTCTACTAGCTTGACTAACTTGAAAGAAACCAAAGAGCAGTTGTACATGGTCGGTGGTTCTATCAAATCAGATGCAAGCACCTTTATCCTCAGCTACACAGATTCCAATGTTAAAACGAGCGTCAATGCTAATTCTAACCGTGTTGCTTTAGGCTATACCTACGATTTGTCTAAACGCACGAATTTGTACGCGTCAATTGCAAACGTTAAAAATGAAAAATCAGTTAAAACTTTGGCCGACGTGAATGGCGCAACAGCACGTTTGTTTAACGTTGGTATCCGTCATAAGTTCTAATAAATTTGGTCAGACAGCAATGCGTTTAGCATAAGCTGGTCTGTACAAGTTTGAAAAAACTGCCTATGCAAAATTTGCTAGGCAGTTTTTTTGTTAAGAATTGTTGGGAAAATGCGGGTAATTTGTTAGTAAAGTGTAAAAACGCTTGTTTCTAATAATGGTTGAACTACAATGCAGGCACTGGTTTGATTTTTTAATGTGAGGTGTCATCATGAAAAAACTCGTATTTACTTGCTTTTCAACTTGTTTGCTATTAAGCGCATTTTCTGGGCAGGCTCATGCTGGAGACGTTACGTTGAAATGGGGCAATTTGGATGATTTTACAGATGTAAACCCTGGTAACGAACTTAAGGAGCCCTTCCGGGAGCGTATGGTGAAAGACTTTGGGCGAGTCTTCTCGAAATTTGCGAAGAAGTTACCTGATGGCTATCAGTTAGATGTGATGGTAAATGATGTTGATTTGGCTGGCGATGTGCGTCCCAACATGTCATCTGTCGCTCAGATACGATTGATGACTACAATTTATTGGCCGCGTATGAAATTTCATTACGAGTTGCGTAATGATAAAAATGAGATGATTAGTTCAGGCGATGAACAGTTGAGTGACATGGGATATTTAACAAATACTCGTATGACATTAGTAGGGGCTACCAGCTTTGAGTTCGAAGAAAAAATGATTTCTGACTGGTTTAGAAAACAAACTAATGCGGGCGTGTTTCCCACCAAAGATATGAAGGCGGTCGTAGCAAAGTAAGTATCGCTTGCTTCCACCTTAAATGAGCTCAAATAGGCTAATCTTTAACTAGATTGGCCTTTTTTATTGTCCATTAGTAATTCGTAAGGTTTGCCAATTACACCTCTAGCCACGTAAAATGGCGGTTTTATGAAGTAAGTGCGCTTAAGTTGAGCTTTGATTGTGTTTTAAATAAGCTTAGTTGAGCTTAATTAAGCTAATCGTACTGATTGCTAATTTCTGATTGCTTGATCAGACCAAAAGCGCAGCAGTCATTGCCAATCTACTTCACTCATCTACCTTCTATTCGATCATGTCCACAGATAAATCACAAACAGACGTGCAAGCGACTGACGCTGCACCTAATGTTGAACACGAAGCACGCAAAGCGCTTTTTTACGATCCGACCGAGCATCGTATTCGTAGTTTCGTCACGCGCGCAGGTCGCCTGTCCGATGCTCAGGCAAAAGCCATAGAAACGCTGGGTCCTAAGTTCATGATCCCTTATCAAAAGGCATTGTTGGATGTCGATTCAGCATTTGGACGTCATGCACCAACGGTATTTGAAATCGGCTTTGGTATGGGAGAAACCAGTGCGAAAATTTCTGGCTTAATGCCAGAGAAAAATTTCATCGGGGTGGAAGTGCATACGCCTGGCGTTGGTAGTTTGTTGAAATTGACTGACGCAGCGGATTTGCAAAATCAACGCATTATTCAGCATGATGCTTATGAGGTGCTGACCAATATGATTGCGCCACAATCTTTGGCTGGTGTGCATGTGTTTTTCCCCGATCCTTGGCATAAGGCTCGCCACAATAAACGCCGCTTGATACAAGGCCCTTTGGTCGCTTTGCTTGCATCGCGCCTACAACCGGGTGGTTATTTGCATTGCGCGACAGATTGGGAAGAGTATGCGGTGCAGATGTTAGAAGTATTAAGTGCCGAACCGACTTTAAAAAATACCGCAGATGGCTATGCCCCACGTCCTGATTATCGTCCCGTGACCAAGTTTGAAAATCGTGGTTTGAAACTGGGTCATGGTGTCTGGGATTTGGTGTTTGAGAAGAAGTAAGTAAGCTTATAGACACTTTCGAGGGACTTCATAGCTACTCAATAGTTACCCTCTAGCCTTCTGTTTGAATAAACAGCTGGTGAATAATTTTCATCAGCTGTTACTGTCACAAGCGTGTCATATCGTCTTTGTAATATCCGTCGCATATGACAGATATTCTAGAAACCTCCGGAAAAAAAATTCTTATCTTAAGCGTCTCAGCCGGGGCCGGGCATGCGCGCGCCGCTGAGGCAATACGCGCCCATGCCGCGCTGCATGACCTTACTAGCACCGTGGTTCACCTTGATGTGATGGACTATGCGACGGCTGGGTTTCGCAAAATCTACACCGATTTTTACATCAAGCTGGTCAACAAAGCACCCACCTTGTGGGGCTATCTCTACAACTTTACTAATGAAGCAAAACGCGATAGCAGTATCGAGCAACTGCGTCGTTGCCTAGAACGTTGGAATGCAAAAGGCTTGTTGCAAGCTATTTCAGATTTTCAGCCTGATGCCATTATTTGCACCCATTTTTTACCCGCTGAAATGCTGGCGCGCCTGATCGCCAGACGAGAATTGTCTTGCCCAGTCTGGGTGCAGGTGACTGATTTTGATTTGCATAGAATGTGGGTACATGAAGGCATGACTGGCTACTTTGCGGCCAACGAAGAAGTCGCGTTTCGTATGCGGGCGCAAGGCATAGCGGCTGAACGAATTCATGTGACGGGTATTCCTATCATGCCTGCATTTGCCCAAAATATTTCACGTGAAGTGTGTGCTAAAGAGCTTGGATTAGATCCCAATAAATTGACATTTATGTTGATGGGTGGTGGTGCTGGTTTAGGCAATATGGAGGCGCTGGCTGCCCATTTGCTGCGCATGAAAGGCGTCTGTGGTCAGCGTGATGCAGAGTTTCAATTGATCGTATTAACTGGCAAGAACACGCAATCTTTACATGCATTGCAGCATTTGGCGAAAGATTATCCACATCGATTATTCCCATGTGGTTTTACCACGCAGGTCGAACGATTGATGGTGTGCGCAGATTTGATTATTACCAAACCTGGCGGTTTGACCACCTCAGAATGTCTGGCTTTGGGTTTGCCTATGATAGTCAATGCTCCCATTCCAGGGCAAGAAGAGCGCAATGCGGATTACGTGATGGAACAAGGTGCCGCATTGAAAGCGGTAGATAGTCTCGCCTTGGAATTTAGATTGCGCGAGCTGATTTCTCATCCTGAAAAACTATTGGCGATGCGAGCGCAGGCGCAACGCCTAGGACGACCCTATGCGGCACAAACCGTGTTTGCCTGTGTGATCGAAGATCTCGCCAAGACACAAGCTTGTCCAGTCATTGACTGAACTAGATCGACGGACTGAACTGCACCGACATCACAATAAGGAAAAGCATTATGCGAATAAGCTCGATGAATTGGAAAGCATTGTTCTTGACAGTATTTTGGGTCAGTCTGATGGCCGTATTTTTCGCGCAGGTCGAGATACAAATTGAAGGTGGTGCGGGGTGGGCAACCAGTTTGCCAACCTGGCGCTTAGAACAGCATTGGCTGCTTGATATTTTTTGGGGCGGGCGCGCGATGACTGGTTACCACGCTTGGATGTTTCCCTTTGTTGCAATGATTTTTCATTTGCCTTTTTTCTTTTTGCACACTTGGAATTGGCGTCTGCAAGCACGCGCTTTGGCTTGCATCATGTTGTTTTGGATTGTTGAGGATTTTTTGTGGTTCATTTTGAACCCAGCTTTTGGCTGGCAGCGCTTCAATGCTCTCGACGCCTTTTGGCATAAGCAATGGTGGTGGGGTGCACCTAAGGATTATTGGACTTTCTCTGTGGTGGCAGTTGTTTTGTTTTGGTATTCGTTCAGGTCTTCGGATTTGTCTTCGACTACATCTTTGGGTTTCGGCCAAGCGAGTTAGTGTCCATAAATGAATTTGTGTGGATGTTATCTTGGCTCTTCTGCTCATCGTTTTTTATCTTTGCTTTACTCATGCTGAACCTATGCGGTATCTTTGGGCTCGCTTGTTGGATGTGACCTCTTACCCGACTTATTTACCCTTCCTCCAATCTTCCTTATTCCTTAAAACTTGCTTAAAAATAATTCTTGAAATTCCAAATATACTGTATTAGTATATGCATACAGTGAATTCAAGAAGAACTTCTTATGGCAATTAATCGAGATTTACCGCCCGATATTTTTCAGATCGCGACGGGTAGTAGCGAGCCTATTTACCGGCAGATGGTTGAGCAATTGCGTCGCCAGATTCTTGGTGGGCAGATTGTCGCCGGCGATGCTATGCCTTCAGTGCGGGAAGTTGCGACTGCCTTAGGTGTGAATCCTATGACCGTATCAAAAGCATATAGTTTGTTGGAATCCGATGCTTGGCTGGCACGTCGTCGTGGTTTGGGGATGGTGGTCGCTGAGCGTGAATCTCATTTTGCTTTAACCGAATCTCGTTTGGAATTAATCCGGCCCAGTTTGGAAAGAGTCGCCTTGGAATCACAACAATTGAAATTACCCGCTGAAGATGTACTACAAATGTTTTCCGATATCCTGATGCAAGATACCGATTCCTCTTAATGCCGTTGAGACCTGCTGTTTTACTTAAATCGCTTATTTGTTTATTTATTCATTCCTTCGTTCATTCATTCGTTGCCTTACTTGTTAACTTCATAGGGAAATTATGATCTCCACTCTCCAGCAAATCAGCCTCACTATTTCAAAATTTATAGTGATGAGTGTTCTAGGTTTATTCACTTTTCTTTTTTCGACGGCCCAAGCAGAAAGTACCTTGCCAGCGAAAGATGCGACCTCCGCTGACAGCAGCACATCTGCGACTCGTGGTCTGTTATTTGAAATTAAATCTGGCAAAAATACCGCGTATCTATTTGGATCAATTCATATTGCCAAAGCGGATTTTTATCCTATGTCACCAAAAGTTGAAGCGGCCTACCTGCAAGCGGATACCGTTGCTATCGAGGCGGATACGACCGATACCAAAGCGATGCAAGCCATGTTGTCTAAGCTAAGTTATGCCGCGCCAGATAAGTTAGAAAATCATGTAACAGCAGCAACCTGGGGCAATATGAAGAGTGTATTTGGCCCCGCCATAGAGCAGATGCAGGGATTTAAACCGTTTGTCGTTACTTCTGGTTTAGCGATGCAAGTCGGTATGCAAATGGGCTACGACCCGAAACAAGGTATTGATCTGCATTTTATTAACCGCGCAAAGACCGATAAAAAATCTTTAGTTGAACTAGAAAGCGTTGAGTTTCAAGCAGGAATATTAGGTGGCTTATCTGATGAAGAGGGAGATGCTTTACTTGCTGCAACTATAGAGTCTTTAAAAAATCGTGAAATGTTTAAAGACCTTACCAGTATAGAGACAGCGTGGAAAGCAGCTGATGCGAACGCTATCGCTAAATTATTTGTGGATGCGGCGAATAAAGATGCGGCCTCAAAGAAGGTGATGAAGATGTTGATGGATGACCGTAACGAAGGCATGGTGGCTAAGATTAACGACATGATGGCGAGTGGTAAAAAACTGTTTGTGGTGGTCGGTGCTGGTCATCTAGCCGGTGAAAAAAGTGTGGTTGATCTGTTGCAGAAGCAAGGTCTAGAAGTCAAACAGATACGTTAATTTGAATCTGCTAACTGACAGAAATAAAGTCAAAAATAAAACATGCTATTCGATGCTGTTTGGCTAAACTTCATTAAAAAATTTGGGACATCGTATGCACGCTCCGATAAGTATTAAAGGCTTGAGTAAACAATTCAAACCACAAAGAGTTTTGAAAAATCTGGATTGGGAAGTAGAGGCAGGCAGTATTGTTGGCTTGTTGGGGCGCAACGGTGCAGGCAAATCGACTTTGATTGAATGCCTATTAGGATTGCGTGATGCCGAATCTGAGAGTGAAGTGCGAATATTTGGTGATGATGTGCGCCATTTGTCTGAAGCGACTAAGGCAAAAATTGGTTACGTGCCACAGACCAGTGATTTATTTGAATGGCTGACACCGCGCCAGATGTTGGCCTACTTCAAAGCCTTATATCCGCATTGGAATGACGCTAAGGTAGATACCTTAATGCAGCGTTGGGATTTACCTTACGATAAAGTGATCAGTAAATTTTCTGGCGGACAGAAACAACGCCTGTCCATTATTAGAGCCTTGGCACATGATCCAGAATTATTAATTTTGGACGAGCCCGTGGCCAGTCTAGATCCAGCAGGTCGGCGCGATTTTTTACGTGAAATTGTCGATAGCGTGATGGATCAGAATACCACCATCGTATTTTCTACCCACATTCTGTCTGATCTGGAACGAGTCGCGATGAAAGTTGCGTTCTTATACAACGGACGCATCGTGCATCAACAGATGCTAGATGACTTGATGGAAGTGAGTTTGTTGGTGACTGGGCCGACCGCCTTGGTTGCACAACTTGGTCCGAAAAAGACTTTGCAAAACACGATGCTCAACGATGGTAATACGCGCTTACTCGGTCAGTGGAATGAAGTGCAATGTGCGCAACTCATGGCACGTAGCGATCTCAAAGTTGAGCGCCTCAGTTTGGAAGATTTGTTTATTGAGATGACGAAGTAGTTGATGGCATGGTGCTGAGAGAGTGCAGAGAGAGTGGTTGGAGAGTAGACAGAGATTTGCTTATCAAGGCAACTTAGAAGTGCGTGGAGCGTATTACATGAAAAATATGGTGTCTATTTGGATGCAACCCATCTATGCCCGACTGAATACTGAAGGCGTCAAAACACTGTTATTGGTGCTGGCGATGTTTCCTTTGCTATCTCAAGTTTTAGCATTGATCTTAGAGTGGAATAAAGGCGAGGGATTTCATCTAAAAGTATTTGCGCTGGCATTGGGAATTAGTTTGTTGGCACTGCTGGTGATAGTTTTTTACGTTTGGTTTGTGATGCTGATACAAAATATTGGTATGCAATATTCACCGGCCAATGCTGCGTTATTGCCTCGGATAAAAGCCATCATGCAGATGGCCATTGCTTTGCCTATCGTACTCTGTGCCTTGATTGCGACTTTGATTGCTTGGGCTATTACGAAGCAATTTTCTATGCTTCCAGGCTTTGTCTGTGTGGTCGTTACCGTATTTTTTATGCTGATCGTTCGTAGCCAATGGGCTGTCATTCCTATGGTGATTAGCTTTCAACTTCCGGTGATATTGAAGCGCATGGGCGTTCAGAATATGGAGCAGCAGATTGAGCAAACGCTGGGCATATCCTTAAATTTTCTTTTGTTCTTTTTGTCCTTGATTATTCTGGTGGCAAGTATCCGTTGGGTATTCTCAACCAAGGATGAAGATTTATTCAATATGCATAAACGTACAGTGAGCTTTCGTCGCAATATGAATGGTGATAAAGCTTATGAAACAAAATTCATGCATGCCTTTTCTAGCCCCTTTTTTACGTGGATGAATTTTCGCGTGCGTCGTGCTTTGCAGGCCGGTGTTGCCGAGCACACGAGACAACAGCTTATTAGTTTTAGTTTGGGGCCACGCCTGCATTGGCTGACTATTTCTACGCAATTATTGGCGATGTTGATATGGGGATTGTTTTCAGTATTTGTGATAACACGATTGTCGAGCAAACAGAACGATGACTTTGTGCATGGATTTGGATTGGGATTTGGCGCGATTGTTTTAATCGCCCAACCTTTGCTCATGGGGCTGCAACTATTCTACTCTCTGTATCAGACGCGGGTCGAGCAAGCTTTGATTAGCTTGACACCTGTTGTTCAAAGCAGCATGCAACAAGACCGCATATTGCAGCAGTATTTATTCAGACAGTTTTTTATACTCTACGGTATCAGCTTGTCTGTTTCGGTGTTGATTTGCTGGCTGGTTTTTCCTTTTGAATTGAAAAGTGCCGCCATGATGTTATTTGTCAGCACCATTTTCCCTATGGTTTTAGTGATTACTCGCGATCATGCAAAAATGCGTTCAGCGTCGGATCACTCGCTACTAAAAATACTGTTAATTTGCATTGCAGTTTTCGGCGTATTTTTCTTCGCCTTGCTTCTATTACCACTGCAATTAATTTGGTTGTACTGCGCAAGTATCTTTATCGTTAGCTTGGTGTTGTTGATCAAGTCTTTGCAATCAAGAAGGCGTACAACTATGTTCCCAGTGGGGCGTGCCGCTTGATTTTGTTTTTTCTATGACGATAAGAAAATGAAAAAAATTCTGAGTATATGGATGCAGCCGGTGCATGCGCGCTTGAATATGGAGAGTAAGAAATTTCTGTATTTTTTGCTGGCTATTTTTCCGGTAGCAGGTCAGATAATCGCAGGACTCATGTTTTTTTCGCGCCCAGATAAAGTTAGTAAGACAATTTTTTTGACGGCATTATTGCTTAGTTCTGCAAGCATATTAGCGATATTGTTTATCGCTTGGTTTTCTATGCTTGTGCAAAATATTGCAATGCAATACTCGCCGTCTAATGCACGTTTGATACCTGATTTGCCTGCGATTTTAAAACGAGCGCTGAGTATTCCGATTGTGTTGATCGCTCTTTTGGCATCTGGCTTTATGTGGTTGACAACGCATCATTTTTCTTTTTTTCCTGCATTTATTAGTATTTTTGTTTTGAGTTTTTTGGTATTGATTTTTCGTAGTTCGTGGGGTGTCATCCCCTTTATTTTTTCCTTTCAGGTGCCTGCTATCTTAGAGAGTTCGGGCGTAAAACATGTAGATAAACTTTTTTCCGATAACCTAGGTTTTCTATCTGAAAGCGCCTTATTCCTGTCGTCAATATTCATCCTATGGGCGACCTTGAAGTGGACATTTAGCATGCACGGCGATGCACTATTTGAGTTGCAAGCACGTAGTCGTATGCTGAGGGATGTGGTCAGCGGTAAGAAGATAGATGAGAATAAAATTTCAATAGGATTTGCGGCAGTATTTTTGATATGGATGCGTCACTGTGTTGAACGCCGTATCAAACATAGAGCGTCGCGATTTAAGTTAGCTCCCTTTGCTTTAGGGCCGCGTTTGCATTGGACTTCATCTATAGTACAGATGATCACCATCATTCTGTTTTGTATTTTGTCCTTGATGCTGGTGAGCTTGTTAATGTCAGAAAAGAATAAAGATTTTCTGATGGTCTTGTCGGTTACGATGGCGGGATTGAGTTTGGTGATTTTGCCTTTCATGTTTAGTGGCGTGTTGTTTTCGACTTTATTTCAGACGCGGGTAGAGCAGGCTTTGATGTGCTTGTCACCTGGTAGTGGTTCTCAAGATTATCGAGATAGAGCAATATCCAATTATCTTTTGCGACAATTTTCGATTTTATATGGCTGCGGTATTTTTTTCGGTATGCTGATTAGTTACTGGATCATCACAAATCATGAAAGTAGCGAAAAATTTATCGTTGGCATAGTGCTTTTGTTGAGTAGCTTTTTTCCTATGATTTTGGGGGTTACCACTCAGTACGCACGAATGACGAGTGTCGCGCATCATCCGCTTTTAAAATTGGTTATTGTTTGCGCTTTGCTTTTTACGCTTGGACTGCTGATGATTTTTAATATGCCCTTGAATGTGACGATGATTTTTTGTGCTTTGATTGTTGTAGTCACATTGATGCTATTGGTACGATATCGAGGTAAGCAATTATCTTGTACGATTTTTCCAGTTGGACGAGCTGCTTAGTTAGCTTACGAGATGAGCGGACTTAGTTTATTCATTCCGATATTACGGTAAATGAAGTCAATTTTGAGATTGTAGTATCTATAAAAACTCGGCGATCAATTTGACCAGTTCGTCGCCGTAACTCTCTAGTTTTTTTGCGCCAACACCGGTCACGCCGCGCAGATCGTCAAGCGAACGTGGCTTGGCTTTCGCAATCTCACGTAAGGTCGTGTCGTGGAAAATAATGAAGGCGGCAGTATTGTGCGCTTTGGCCGTTTCTACGCGCCACCAACGTAAGCGTTCGAAGATCGCTTGTTCACTTTCTGACAGATTGGTTTCCGAGAAGTCTTTGGCAGATTGACGTTTATGTTTGACGGCTTTTTCTGCTTTCTTATATTGGCGTAATTGTATTTTGGTTTCGCCACGCAAGACCGCACGTGATTCCTCCGTTAATTTCAGCGAGCTGTAATTTTCGTAGTCAACGGCGACTAAGCCTAGCGCGATCATTTGACGCAATAATGCGCGCCATTCGGCTTCGCTTTTGTCTGAGCCAATGCCATAGGTCGAGAGCTGATCGTGCCGCCATTGTTTGACTCGCTCGGTATCAATGCCGCGTATCACGTCGATGACATGGCCTGCGGCGAAGCGTTGATCGACGCGGTAGATCGTGGAGAGAATTTTTTGCGCTGCGACCGTGCCATCGAATGAGCTAGGAGGTAATAGGCAGGTATCGCAATTGCCGCAAGGCTCAGACGCTTGGCCAAAGTAATCGAGGATGTGGACGCGACGACAGTTGAGCGTTTCGCATAAGCCCAACATGGCATCGAGTTTTATACCTTGGACTCGTTTGAAAGTCTCATTTGCTTCGGATTCATCGATCATGCGACGCTGTTGCACCACGTCCTGCAAGCCGTAGGCCATCCAAGCATTGGCGCTGGCGCCATCACGGCCAGCCCGTCCAGTTTCTTGATAATAACCTTCGATACTTTTAGGTAAATCTAAATGGGCGACAAAGCGCACATCGGGTTTGTCTATGCCCATGCCAAAGGCAATGGTGGCGGTCATGACAATGCCATCTTCGCGTAGAAAACGCGCCTGATTGCGGTAGCGTTCAGATTGCTCCATGCCCGCATGATAGGGTAGGGCAGTAATGCCGTTTTCATTGAGAAATTCGGCTGTTTCTTCTACTTTTTTACGCGACAGGCAATATACGATACCCGCATCGCCGCTGTGTTGGGCGTTGATGAAATCGAGTAATTGTTTGCGCCCATTGGCTTTTTCTACGATTTGATAGCGGATGTTGGGTCTATCAAATGAGGAGACAAACTGCATGGCATTTTCTAGCTGCAGTCTATGGATGATTTCATCGCGCGTTTGTTGATCTGCCGTTGCCGTCAGCGCTATTCTTGGAACTTCAGGAAAGCGTTCATGTAATACCGATAGCTTGATGTATTCGGGACGGAAATCATGTCCCCATTGCGATACGCAGTGCGCTTCATCAATTGCAAACAGCGCCAGTGGTGTGACGCTCAGTAATTCTAAACAACGTTGCGTCATCAAGCGTTCTGGTGCGATGTACACCATATCGAGTTCGCCTTCACGCATCATGCGTTCTATGCGCATGGCTTCTTCAAAACTCTGCGTGGAATTGAGAAAGGCTGCACGCACGCCAACTTCGGCCAAGGCATCAACCTGATCTTGCATCAAAGCGATTAAGGGAGAAACCACAATTCCAACGCCGTGCCGTATCAATGCAGGAATCTGATAGCACAAAGACTTGCCGCCACCAGTTGGCATCAACACTAAGGCGTCGCCGCCGTTGACCACGTGATCAACGATCTGTCCTTGTTGAGAACGAAAAGCGGGATAGCCAAAAACCGTCTGTAACAGGTGTAGAGCCTGATCTTGTTCTGGCGTGGTAACGTGTTGCATAAAGACTTTGAACCTATTCCGCCCAATGAATGACGCCGGTGTAGGCGGTTATTAAAATCATGCAGCCGAAGGCGATACGGTACCAAGCAAAGACATTGAAATTATGGGTGCTGACGTAACGTAGTAACCAGCGTACACAAAAGAAGGCTGAAATAAATGCAGCTACCGTCCCTAGACTAAACATAGGAATGTCGGCGCTGGATAATTCGTGACGGGCTTTATATAAGGAATAAACCGTCGCACCTAGCAAAGTTGGAATCGCCAGAAAGAAAGAAAATTCAGTTGCTGCTTTACGTGACATACCAAACCACATGCCGCCGATAATGGAGGCGCCAGAGCGACTAGTGCCTGGTATCAGCGCAAACGCTTGTGCCAGCCCAATTTTTAATGCGTCAAGGCTATTCATATCGTCAACGTTTTCAATTTTGGCGCTTTGCTGCAGACTATTTGCTTGATGACGACGTTCGGTCCAGAGAATGAAAATGCCACCTAGAATGAAGGCAAGTGCGACTGGCACCGGTTTAAAAAGGTAGGCCTTGATTTGTTTGCTAAATAACAGGCCAAGAATTGCCGCCGGTAAGAAGGCGATGATGACATTGAGCGCAAAGCTTTGTGCTTTTTTGTCGCGAGGCAGTCCTGTCACTACATTAATAATGCGTTGACGGTATTCCCAGCACACCGCAAAGATCGCGCCTGCTTGTATGACGATTTCAAATACTTTGACTTTTTCACCAGTGAAATTTAACAGACTACCCGCAAGTATTAAATGACCAGTGGAGGAAATCGGTAAGAATTCAGTGAGCCCCTCTACGATGCCCATGATAATGATTTTGACTGCGAGTAATAATTCCATAGCGTACTGAAGAACTCTAAATGTGAAAACGTCGGAAAGGCACGAAGCTTATCATGACAGGCTAATTTTGAAGCTAAATTCGAAGAGAAAGTGGGCGGAATAAGTCAGTGAAATAGCTGCGCTGAATTTAAGTCGCTGGTGGATTGCTTAACACCCTTATGAGCTGTCTTATGAGCTTCTATTAAACAAGTTAAGGAGCGGTCGCTTGTTCTAATGTTTGCAGCCAAAATAAGGCTTGTTCTCGCGTGTCGCCACACATCTCTTGAGATGCTTGTAAGCCAGAGCAGCAAGCTGGACGTTCAGCTTGCCCAAAAATAGCGCATCTTAGATCTGGCGTTAGCTGAATACAAGGAACGCCGGCTGGTTTGCCTTCAGGCATACCGGGAATTGGACTGGAGATAGAGGGAGCGATACAACAGGCTGCACACAATGGGCGACATTCTTTGATTTTCATTCCCGTATTGTAAACTGAGTTGTAAACCGAAGCACTTTTCGCAGGCGTTTTTGTTTCGCTAGAAATTGTTGAAAAAGGAATGGTAATTTTATATTTTTAGAGAAGAAGTAGCGCTTTGTGAGCGCGATTTATGGACTTGTCTTGACCAAAAGGAACAGAGCGCTTACATTAATGACTCTAGAGTAAGTTAATTTTTTGGTGCTTTTTTTATATGATGTCATGCCCTTTTAAGCCGCGCTGGGAGCGACGCAAAGATGCGCGTCCGCAGGAGTTGTTGGATGCGGCGCTTGATCATTTTGTAGCCCGCGGATTTGCCGCGACACGCTTAGATGATGTGGCGAAATCAGCCGGTGTTTCGAAAGGTACTTTGTACTTGTACTTCTGTAGTAAAGAGGAGTTATTCAAAGCAGTCGTGCGTGAATCGATCGTGCCTTTGCTCGGTGAGGCTGAAGTCGCTATTGAGCAATTTACTGGAACCAGCGAAGACTTGTTTCGTAATTTAATGAGAATCTGGTGGGGAAACATGGGCGCGTCTAAGCTCTCAGGTTTGCCCAAGTTAATGATGGCTGAAGCGGGTAATTTCCCCGAGCTTGCCCGTTTTTATCAAGAAGAGGTTGTTGATCGGGGCGAGAATCTAGTGATTACGGTATTGAAGCGCGGTATTGCACGTGGTGAAGTTCGCTCACTCGATTTAGAAATCGCAGCCAGAATGATTATCGCACCTATGATTATGATGATGATGTGGAAACATTCCAGTGGTGTCTGTAAAATTGAAGAAGCTAAATTGCCTGCTTATCTGGAGTATTACATAGACATGGCTTTGCGCAGTATTTTGATACAAGCGCCAAGCGCCTGAGTGGATAGTCTTAGTCTAGGCTTGGCTTAGGTAATTGCAGCGATGAGCTATTTAATGCGAATTAATGCGAATTGACTAGGTTTTTGCTCAACTATGCTGTTCAAACTCGGTAATAACTAACTAATGTAAGCAGATTTTGGCAAATATTGATGTAAACGCTTCTTTTCATTGCGTGCTTTGATAAAATGCAGTTTCTTTTTAGGGTTGAGTTTGAATAATTTGATGGTAGAAGCAATGCCCGAGAAAAATTCAGCAGCGCCTTTGACAACTAATGCAAATGAGTAAATTGACCATGAATATCGAACATGCACGTTTTAACATGATAGAGCAACAAATTCGACCAACTAATGTTAGTTCGCCAGAAGTGTTGGAATTGCTCAGTATTGTAAAACGTGAAGACTTCTTCCCTGCAGCACAAAAAAGTTTAGCTTTCTTCGATACAAGTTTACCTTTGGTTGCTGGAATCGTTTCTTTGACACCAAAATTGGAAGCGCGGATTGTGCAAGATGTCGCTGCAAAAAAGACCGACTCGGTGCTGGTGATTGATGCTGATTCAGGTTATTTGGCAGCCATGTTGGCTTATCAGGCGCGTCATGTGACGGTGATGGAAGCAGTACCCGAAGTTCGTGAATTGGCACAAAATAATATGACGAAAAATGGCGTTCGTAATGTTGATGTGCAATGGGGCGACGCGATGCAGGCAGGTAGTTTTGCTGCATTTGATGTGATCGTTGTGACAGGCTCATTAGAGTCAGTGCCGCAATCTCTGCAAGATCAACTCAATGTCGGTGGTCGTTTATTTGTCGTCGTTGGTAGCGAGCCAGTGATGACGGCACAGCTGATTACTCGCGAGTCTGAGTTATTCTTTAACACACAAAAATTATTCGAAACGTCGATTCCGCGTTTATCTCAGGTGGCGCCAGCATCGACATTTAGCCTGTAATTTCTTTGAATTAAGTTCGTCGTTTCGGTAGAAAAAATACTTATGCAACATATCACTGCACCCGAGTTAGCACAATGGTTAGCCGATTCTTCAAAAAAAGCGCCATTTTTACTGGATGTCCGGGAACCTTGGGAGTATGAAACTTGTCATATTCCCGAGTCGCAGCTCGTACCTATGCATACAGTGCCCTTGAAGTTTGAGCAGTTAGATCGTGAAGCTACGATTATTTGTATTTGTCATCATGGTGGTCGCAGTATGCAAGTAGCACATTTCCTAGAGAGAAATGGCTTTGATCAAGTTGTTAATTTGACCGGTGGAGTACATGCGTGGGCATTGCAGGTTGATACCTCGATGGCTACATATTAGGGCAGTCTTTAGTGGTGCTGAAGACGCCCGCATTTGATGTATTGACTTCATTTGTTGGTATCTGCTGATAGGTAGAACATCATTTGAAGTGATATTTAATTTTTTTCGGAGCATTTTATGCGTAAATCTATTATCGCTAGTGTTATCGCGACCGCGTTTCTTTCCTTTAACGCCGGCGCCAGCGATTTGCTGCAAATCTACAAAGAAGCTTTAGTGAATGATGCTCAATTTAGTGCGGCACGCGCTTCAAAATTGGCTGGGCAAGAGCGTTCCGTACAAGGGCGTTCAGCTTTATTGCCACGCGTGGGACTGACAGGTTCAGTCAGTAAATCTCGTTCTGAATTTGATCCAGATGTAGGCGCGACGGTAAAGAGCACGACTAATGGCAATACTATGACTTTGTCCTTGAGTCAGCCTTTGTTCAACTTGGGCGCATGGGAAAGCTATGAGCAATCAAAATTGTCAGTGATCGCTAGCGACATTCAATTTGCAGGCGCGCAACAAGACTTGATGTTACGTGTTAGCCAAGCTTATTTTGATGTCTTGGCAGCGGAAAATACTTTAAAAACTCTGCAAGCGCAAAAGGTCGCGGTTGCTGAGCAATTGGCCTCTGCTAAGCGTAATTTTGAAGTCGGTACACAAACCATCACCGATACGCATGAAGCACAGTCTCAATATGATTTGATCACGGCACAAGAATTAGCTGGTCAAGGTGATCTAGATGTAAAACGTGCCGCGTTGCGCCAAATTATTGGTAAAGATGCTGGCGATCTCGCGAAATTGAAGGATGGTGTGCAATTGACCGCGCCAGTGCCGGCTCAGATTACTGACTGGGTAGACAGTGCGGAGAAACAAAATTTCGCGGTAACCTCTTCTCAAGTTGGATTGGAAGTCGCTCAACGTGAAATTAAGAAGAGTCGTTCTGGTCATTTACCAACCATAGATTTGTCAGCAAGTACAGGTCGTAGTACTGCTAGCCTAGGCGGATCAACACCTTCAGGTGTCTCCAAACCATCAAGCATCGGTGTTTCAGTCAATATTCCGATCTTTGCAGGTTTTGGCACAGACAGTAAAGTGCGTGAGTCCATTGCTTTAGAAGACAAAGCGCGCAATGACTTAGAAACAGCACGTCGTAATGCAGCGCAGGCAGCACGCCAATCTTACATCGGCGTGGTGAGTGGATTAGCGCAGATCAAAGCATTTGAAGCCGCGGAAATCTCTAGTCAATCTGCATTGGATTCAACTAAACTGGGCTATCAAGTAGGTGTGCGTATTAACATCGACGTTTTGAATGCACAACAAAAACTGTCAAACACACGTCAAAGTTTAGCTAAGGCACGTTATGACTCGATCATGAGCGGTCTGCGTTTGAAAGCAGCGGCAGGTACTTTGAAAGAAGCTGATTTGGCTGAAGTGAATGCCTTGTTGACGCAATAAATTGCTTTAATATGAGTTCAATAAAAAACCCGCTAACAGCGGGTTTTTTATTGCCGGCAGAATGGCCTATCCGCAAGCACCCACATATCCGCAAGAGACGCAGCGCGAGCAGCCGTCGATCTTTTGGAGTGCGTAAGCGCCGCAGTCAGGGCATTTTTTTCCTGTTGCTGTGTAAGTCATGGGTGCCGATTCGACTTCATAGGCCAGATCATCCATGCCATAAGCAAGCTGTTTGTTTTTGAATTTTTCGGCTAATACGACGATAGGGACTTGATTGCCGCCCGCATCTAAGAAGCCGCGTTTCATCAGTATGCGTTGTAAAGAATAGCCAATCGCTGCTACTTCGGATTCATGAAAGAGCGGTGCTTGCGTGCCGTCGTCTTTGGTGATCATGCCGCAGCGCACCGTGCCTTTGTCCCATACGACTTCACGCATATCGGCTAAGGCTTTGGCGATAGAGCCGCCTGAACGTGCCGCCATCGACAGCAAACGCATGCTGGCGGAAATCCATTGCTGACCATCGTTCTTTTGACCCGCTGGCATGAAGAATTCAAACGGTCTTTCTATCGTCGCCAGTTCGCCGCCAACCATGCCTTGGATGTGAATGAAGCTAACAGTCAGATAGACCGTTTTCTTGCCTTCATAGGTCATGTACTGGACTTTTGAAGTGACCGATTCGAGGTCGCCAAATGGACGTCCGTCGAATTGTTTTCGTAGTAGATCATCATCGGGTACTGCTTTTGCAAGCGGTGCTACGGTTTCAGTACTGACTGATAAGACGCTACCGAGTATATTATTGGGGCGATAGGTAGCTAGACCTTTGAGGCCAGCACGCCAGGCGTCCATATAGAGATTTTGAAAATCAGCATAAGGATAGTCAGCAGGCACGTTAACCGTTTTTGAAATGGCGGAGTCGACGTAAGGCTGTACCGCTTGCAGCATCAGCATATGATCGTTCGCCGACATATTTAACGCAGTAACGAACGCGGGTGGTAACTTATGATCGTCTGATACATCATTACCTAAATGTCGATACAGTCGCCATGCGTGATCGGCCACTTCATAGATTTTGCTATCGCCCACTGCCATGCGTTTTTTGCGATTGTAAACCCAGGAAAAAGCGGGTTCGATGCCGTTGGAAGCGTTGTCAGCAAAGGCTAAAGTAATCGTTCCAGTCGGTGCAATTGAGAGCAGGTGAGAATTACGCAAACCATATTGCGCGATTTGCTGACGTAAATTTTCGGGTAAACGTTTTGCAAAAGCGCCTTGTAAATATTGCGTACTATCAAATAAGGGAAATGCGCCTTTTTCTTTGGCGAGTTCAACCGAGGCTTGATACGAGGTATCTCGCATGATCTCCGCAACTTGAGTCGCAAATGCACGTCCTTCCACAGAGTCGTAACGTAAGCCCAACATGACTAAAACGCTACCCAAACCTAAGAAACCTAATCCCACGCGACGTTTGGACATCGCCTCATCTTGTTGTTGCGGCAGCGGCCAAGCGGTCGCATCTAGGACATTGTCTAGCATGCGAGTAGCGACCTGAATTACTTCTTGAAATGCGGCAAAATCAAAGCTGGCTTGTTCTGTAAATGAGGCTCTGGCAAAGCGCGTTAAATTGATAGAACCCAAGCAGCAGCAGCCATAGTCGGGGAGGGGCTGTTCACCACAGGGATTGGTCGCCTCGATGGTTTCGCAATAGTACAAATTATTTTCCGCATTAATGCGAGATAAAAATAAGATGCCCGGTTCAGCGTGATCATAAGTGGATTTCATGACTTCATCCCACAAGTCACGTGCCTTCACGGTTTGGTATACCCATAGGCCTTGCTCATTTTGATACGCGCCGTTTTGTTTTTTGTCGTCGCTAGGTTCGGCTTTGTGAGTTAATACAAAGTCGCCATCGTTGGCAACCGCGTTCATAAAGGCATCAGTGACGCCAATGGAAATATTGAAATTTGTGAGTCCACCTTGATCTTTGGCATGGATAAATTCGAGAATGTCTGGGTGATCGCAACGCAATACCCCCATCTGCGCACCGCGTCTAGCACCAGCTGATTCGACCGTAGAGCAAGATGCATTAAATACTTGCATGAAGGAGACGGGGCCAGAAGCGCGTGATCGGGTGCCGCGCACCAAGGCGTCTTTCGGGCGTATGGTTGAAAAGTCGTAACCAACGCCACCACCACGGCGCATGGTTTCTGCTGCATCTGACAGCGCTGTATAGATGCCGGGTTTGCCGTCGGTAGTGCTAGAGACTGAATCGCCAACTGGCTGTACAAAACAGTTAATCAGGGTAGCGTGCAAATCCATACCAGCGGCGGAATTAATTCTGCCCGCAGGTACAAAACCGTTCTTCTGTGCCCAAAGAAATTTTTCTTCGTAGTAGGCTTGGAAATCGGGCGACTCAACGCTGGATAAGGCTTTGGCAACACGTGCTTGGACGTCATGGATGCTTGTTTCTTCGCCTTTTGCGTACTTTTCCAGAAGGACGTCTAGGGAAATTTCTTGGGGGGACATATCGGTTAATCCTAGGATTTTGTCGTTGGCATTCATGCTAAATTTTTTCGTAGTAGGAAGTGAGGGACGATGCTTTGCAGCAGAAATGATGATTCATTATAGCCCTCCGCACAGCTTTTTCCTTGACTCTTCTCAATTAGAAATTAATGAAATTTAGACAAACTATTATCATGCTGATTTGAACCGATAAATTGAAGAAGCATTTTTTTTGTGGCTATATATTTGGTGTTGTTGGAGTGTTGTTGGAGTGTTATTGGAGTGTTATTTTGGATGGCTCTATTAGCTATGAAGTTAGCTAATAGATGTCGATAGATAGATGAAATCAAGATCAGAAACCATACTTTGGGCTGGATTACGCCATTGATTGATGTAAGTTAAAGAATTTGACCCTGCAACTTGCTTGACTTTGATTTACTTAAGAATGATTCTCGTTTATAGTTTTGTCTTGAAACAAGTTACTTTTTATTCTCTTTATCCCCTGTTGGTTTCTATTAGTTTTTATTAATCTCGATTCTGACTCGCACTATGAACTCCATAAATATTGATATGGCAACACCAGCAAATGCCAGTTCGGCCGTTTCATCTTCTAGCTCAGTTGGATCACGACAAGCGCAGCCTTTGAGCCAATCCCTTGAGGTGCGCACGCTGGCCAATATTTCGATAGGAGAAAAGTGTGTAGTGCGCCAACTGCTCGCATCGACTAGTGTGCCTGAGTGGTTGACCCAACTAGAAGACATAGGATTTATAGCTGGCGAGCCAGTAACACTGATGGCGCGCGGCGCGTTTGGTGGTGATCCTTTAGTTGTTCGAATCGGACTGTCAACTTTTGCATTACGCAAAGCCGAAGCGGCTTGTGTATTAGTGGACGTTGCCAAGCAGGTGGTTGACGAGGATTTACAAAATAAGGTTGCTGCATGAAACAAGTTAAACCTGCAGTCGTACATTTTCATGCGAGTGGCCCCTTAATTGCCCTAGTCGGTAATCCAAATTGCGGGAAAACAGCTTTATTTAATCTACTCACCGATAGTAAACAAAAAGTTGCGAATTACGCTGGCGTGACCGTTGAGCGTAAAGAAGGGCGTTTTCAAACCAGCGCGGGTAAGACTATGCGTGTGCTGGATTTGCCTGGCACCTACAGTTTGCACCCGCGTTCTCCTGACGAGCGTGTCACTCACGATGTTTTATACGGTAATGCAGTCGGTGAAAAACGGCCTGACTACGTCGTGTGCGTAGTCGATGCAACGAATCTGCGCCGCAGTTTGCGCTTAGTCATCGCGGTGCAGCGCCTTGGTATTCCTTGTATGGTTGCGCTGAATATGACGGACATGGCGGAACAGCGTGGCCTGCATATCGATGAGCAAGCATTGGCGCGTGAATTGGGTATTCCGGTGGTGCGCACAGTCGGTATCAAACAAGGCGGTGATGTCGCTTTAAAAACCATGTTGAATGATATTCAATCCTTGAATCAACATGTACATTTGGATGACAGTGATCCGGCCATTCAATCACATACCGACTTGGATCACGAACGCGTGCGTCAGATTCTAAGTAAGTTGGGTCTGGATGAAATCGTTCCACATAATGCCAGCGACAAGATCGACCGTGTCGTGTTGCATCCTGTGTTGGGACCTACGCTGTTAGCCATCATTTTGTTTTTGGTATTTCAGGCGGTATTCTCGTGGGCCACCGTGCCTATGGATTTGATTAAAGAAGGAACCGAATGGTTAGGCGCTAGTGTTTCTCATTTGCTGCCTGAAAGTTGGTTACAAAGCTTGATCGTGAATGGCATTATTGCTGGCGCGGGTGGTGTGATCGTGTTCTTGCCACAAATTTTGATTTTGTTCTTTTTTATTTTGATATTGGAAGAGTCCGGTTACTTGCCGCGCGCAGCTTTCTTGCTGGATCGCTTGATGGGAGGCGTGGGCTTGTCGGGGCGTTCTTTCATTCCTTTGTTATCCAGTTTTGCCTGTGCCATTCCCGGCATTATGGCGGCACGCACGATTGCCAATCCACGCGATCGTATGGTGACGATTATGATCGCGCCTTTGATGACCTGTTCTGCACGTTTGCCCGTGTATGCTTTATTGATCGGTGCGTTTATTCCTCAGCGTGATGTGTGGGGTATTTTTGAATTGCAAGGCTTGGTGCTGTTCGCGTTATATGGCGCAGGCATTATCGGCGCATTGGCGGTCGCTTGGGTCTTGAAGCGTTTTACGGCGCAGAGTCAAATTCGTACTTTGATGATGGAATTGCCGAGTTATCACCTGCCAACGGTTCGCAATGTGTTGCTAGGTTTAAAGCAGCGGGTGGTGATCTTTATGAGCCGTGTCGGCGGTATCATTTTGATGTTGACGATTGCTTTGTGGTTTCTTGCTAGTTATCCTGGCGCACCTGCTGGTGCAACCGGAATGCCGATTGAATATAGTTTTGCCGGTTACATTGGTAAAGCGCTGGCGGTGGTGTTTGAGCCTATCGGTTTTAACTGGCAAATCAGTGTTGCCTTGGTTCCTGGTATGGCAGCACGTGAAGTGGCAGTTAGCTCATTAGGAACGGTGTACGCTTTAGCGGCAGCAGGTAGTGACACAGCCGAAGCCTTAGCACCTTTGATTGCACAACAATGGAGTCTTGCGACCGCGCTATCTTTGTTGGCTTGGTATGTATTTGCACCGCAATGCCTGTCGACGATAGCGACCGTTAAGCGCGAGACTGGTGGTTGGAAAATGCCTATGATCATGTTGGGCTATTTATTTGCACTAGCCTATTTGGCGTCCTTTATCACTTATCGTATCGCACTTGCCTGTGGTTTGGGTTAGTAAGCATAAGTACTGCCTTCATCTAAATAAGCTGGGCGAGTTTGTCTAAAATACCCGTCCAGCCTTGCATCACACTGGCTTCATAATCGCTCCAAACACCCTCGTGTGTCAGATGTAAAACACAGCCAAGTTCAGTCTTTTGGATGTTAACTGTGACATAGGTGGCTAGAAAAGGATGCCCACCAAAACTAAAACGTAGTTGTCGCGGTCGGTCGATCGTCAAATACTCACCACGATGTTCTGCATCTATCCCGTCTCTCGTTTCGATAATGCAAAATTTGCCGCCAACACGCGCGTCAATTTCTACTGTTTTCATGACGCCAGTAGGCGTTACAAATAAAAATTTGCCTGCTTTTTGTGGGTCTAGCCAAGCATCAAAAACTGTTTCCGCAGAAGCCTTAAATTCGCGCGATACTTCTACTATGCAGGTGGTTTTGTCCATGACGGCCTCCTTTTAAACGTTCTTTGAAATCTACTTTTATTTATTGTAAATTTAAGATCTGATAAAAGGAATCGATTGAAAATATAAAGATTGCTACAAATCATCAATTTATTTATGCCTGATATTGCATCGCATGAGTCCGGTGATGCAGCAATTGACTTGCATCAATTGGGTATATATTTAAGATGATCTAGACAAGGGTTGAAAGATCAATAAAAAATTTGTAGGCTTCTTTGGGCAATATAGAATAAGTCTAAAAAAAATCCATCCGAGATGATCGAATGGATTTTTGTATTTTGGTGGAGTCGGCGGGAATCGAACCCGCGTCCAGAAGCACTCTACAGACAGTTCTACATACTTAGTGCTGCCATTTAATTTAATCTTGACGACGCGGACGCACACGCTGCGGCAAAACGAGTTACCTATTATTTAGTCTCAAGCTAAGTAACCCAACTTAAGACGATTCCCTATAAATGACTCTATGCTGTTGCCAGCCCACCCTAGGGAAGAAGTGGTTAAGAGTTAGCGAGCGATTAAGCTGCTAATGCGTACGAATTATCGTTTGCAGTTATATAGTTCTGATTGTATTTACGAGGTAGTCAGGCCTCGGTATGCCCTGCTCTGCTTTGCAACCCCTGTCGAAACCAGGTCGACCCCAAAGCGATGCTAAGTATACTCTATATGAAGCGAGTGCTCCAAGTTTCAAGTACTAATTCGATAGATAAATTCAAGCCCTCACTATGCCGTTTGCGTTTGCAATACCTTGGCGCGCACTAGTTCTAGTAATTCTAAGGGGGAATCAAGTACGGCATTGGCTTTCCAATGGGTTGGCTCCGTTGCTCCACAATAACCCCAAGCTGCAGCAATGCTGGTCATCCCAGCCGCTTGGGCAGCTTGAATATCGCGTAAATCATCGCCGACATACCAACATTCAGATGGCAGAACTTGAATTCTACGCGCTGCTTCTAAGAGTGGCTCTGGATGTGGTTTGGCATGAGGTGTCGTATCGCCAGAAATAACGCAGGCTGCATTGGCTAATTCGAGTTGTGGAATCAAAGGATTGGTAAATCGTTCGGCTTTATTGGTAATGATGCCCCATGTGACGTTTAAGGCTTCCAGTCCTCTGAGTAATTCTTTGACACCTGAAAAAATTTGGCTGTGTACCGCAATCGCTGATTCATAATTTTCCAAAAACTCGATACGCATTGCTTCGTAGTCCGAGTGTTCCGGTGTAATTTGAAACCCTGCACCTAGCAGGCCGCGTGCACCAGCTGAGGCAAATGGCCGCAGGCTGAGATAGGGGGCGGCGTCTAAGCCCCGTTTGATGCGCATGACATTGACTGCGGCGGCTAAATCAGGCGCGGTATCAGCAAGGGTGCCATCTAAGTCAAATAGGACTGCTTTGGGTGTAATCATAGTGGGCGAGTACAGGCGACTAAATAATTGACGCTCGTATCTTGATTGAGCGAGTAAATTTTTGTGATTGGGTTGTAGCTCATGCCTTTCATGGCATCGACGATCAGCCCAGCATTGCGGATGTCCTGAGTCAATTCGGCTGGCGTGATGAATTTTTCGTAATCATGGGTTCCCTTGGGGAGCATCTGTAGTAAATACTCAGCGCCAATGATGGCGAACAGATAGGCTTTGGGATTGCGATTAATTGTGGAGAAAAACACTTTTCCACCGGGTTTAACCAATTTCGTGCAAGCGCGGATCACCGATGCTGGATTCGGAACATGTTCTAGCATTTCCATGCAAGTTACGACGTTATATTGCTCGGGCTCACGTTCTGCCATGTTTTCGGCAGCGATATTCTCGTAGCGAACTTGCACACCGGATTCTAAGCTGTGTAAATCGGCTACCTTTAATGCTTTTTCTGATAGGTCAATGCCCGTCACATCAGCTTTTTTCTTCGCCATTGATTCAGCCAAAATGCCGCCGCCACAGCCTATGTCAATGACCTTTTTGCCGGCCAGTGACGCTACATTATTGATCCACTCCAGCCTTAATGGGTTGATCTCATGTAGAGGTTTAAATTCTGAGCTGGGATCCCACCACCGATGTGCTAGATCGCTGAATTTTTGAATTTCGGAAGGATCAACATTGGCGCTTGCATTGTCGGGGAGGGTAGTAGACATATTTATTGGAAATGTTGAGAAAGTATATGCAAACAAGTGATAGAGAGGCTTGGACTGAATCTAAAAAACAGACGTCATTTTAAAGTAAATGGGGATGAAAATTAACTCCACCAGTGCCGGGCATGAAAGAAATCTTAACTTTCTTGATCGACCATAAAAAAACCCGCCGAAGCGGGTTTTTTGTCAGTAATTTTAAAAATTACTTAGTGATAGTGCGTGTACCAACCACTTCGATTTCAACGCGGCGGTTTTTAGCGCGACCTTCTTTAGTTTTGTTATCAGCAACTGGTTGTTTTTCGCCTTTACCTTCGGAGAAAACACGTTTTGCATCGATGCCACGGCTGATGATGTAAGCTTTTACGGCTTCAGAGCGGCGTACTGACAATTTTTGATTGTATTCGTCGGTACCAACAGAATCAGTATGACCTACTGCAACGATGACTTCCAAATTCACGTCTTTTAATTTGGATGTCATGTCATCCAATTTAACTTTAGCTTCTGGTTTCAAGATTGCTTTGTCAAAGTCAAAGAACGCATCGGCTGCAAAAGTGACTTTTTCAGAGGTTGGAACTGGTGCCGCTGCTTGTACAGGAGCTGGTGGTGGCGGTGGTGGCGCAACAGGTGCTGGTGGGGCAACTGGCGCTGGTGGTGCTGGAGGCGCGAGCGGTAAATCACAACCTGCTACTGCATCAGCTGGGGTGTAATACCCTGTGCGCCAGCATAAACCGAATGGGTCACGAACGATGATACCGCGCGCATCTTGTACGTAGGCGCTGTATGGTGTGTTCGCTTTGATGTCAGTGATAGTTTGAGCAGATGCCGAAAATGCGGCAACAGCACTAGCTGCGATGGCGAGCTTGACTAAAAGTTTCATATTTTTTCCCTCGGTTGAGAATATTCGCAGAGAACTGCGTTAAAAGATGCAAAAGTGCAAATGCAAAGTACATAAAAATAGAATTTTAACACGTGCTCGATGACATGACTATGACAAGCACCGTGCTGTAAAGAAATTTTTCAATTGTCTTGTGCAATGCGGTGAATTGATTCTGCCATAAGTTGACTTCGCAGCATTGAAATGAATTCGAGTGCAAACTCGGTATTGATCTCTTTTGTCTTTTTCTGGCAACAAGATAAATATCTTTCTTGAATCTTTCAGGCTTGTGGTGTTTTTAGTAAATAAAGTGAAAGTTGTTGGTCGCGCATTTCCGGATTTTAAAAGATCTCGTTTCGGGTGAGTTTATGCACTATTGTGGCAGTTTATAAAAACGATGGTAGAGAAGGGGAGCCGTGCTAAAATGAGCAGTTGAATACTAAATGTTGCCGTAGTTGTGATCGCTGAATAGATAGAGATGTCGCGATGTCACTATTTTGATGGTGAGTTTAGTTAATAGATTATCGATGTTAATAGATGTAGGTCTTCCGCCAGCCTCGTGCTGGCTTGTTATTTTAACCAAGCTTACTGCTGATTTTTTAAGCAAATATTTAAGCAATTAGACAAGTCTGACCGCCAATGGATCAATTCGCAAAAGAAACACTCCCGATTTCCCTTGAAGAAGAAATGCGCAAGAGCTACCTTGATTACGCCATGAGCGTGATCGTAGGTCGTGCTTTGCCGGATGTGCGTGATGGTTTAAAGCCTGTGCATAGACGCGTTTTGTTCGCGATGCATGAAATGAATAACGTCTACAACCGCCCATTCGTCAAATGTGCGCGTGTGGTCGGTGAAGTTATGGGTAAGTATCACCCGCATGGCGATGCTTCTATTTACGATACCTTGGTGCGTATGGCGCAGGACTTTTCCTTGCGTTACACGCTGGTTGATGGTCAGGGTAACTTTGGTTCGGTCGATGGCGATAACGCTGCGGCGATGCGTTATACCGAGTGCCGCTTGGACAAGATCGCAAATGAAATTTTGGCAGACATCGACAAAGAAACAGTCGATTTCGTGCCTAACTATGACGGTAAAGAAAAAGAACCATCGGTTTTGCCAACCCGTATTCCGAATCTGTTGATCAACGGTTCTTCCGGTATTGCGGTTGGTATGGCGACCAATATTCCGCCACACAATATTACAGAAATCATCAATGGCGCTTTGCATGTATTGCGTAACCCAGAATGCACGATTGATGAATTGATCGAAATTATTCCTGCACCAGATTTTCCAACTGCAGGTTTGATTTACGGCGTATCCGGTGTGCGTGATGGCTACCGTACTGGCCGTGGTCGTGTGGTGATGCGCGCCAAGACGCACTTTGAAGAATTTGGTAAAGAAGGTCGTACCGCAATCATCGTTGATGAGTTGCCGTACCAAGTGAATAAAAAATCCTTGTTGGAGCGTATCGCTGAAAACGTTCGCGATAAAAAGCTCGAAGGTATCTCTGATATTCGCGATGAATCCGATAAGTCGGGTATGCGCGTTGTGATCGAATTGAAGCGCGGTGAAGTTCCTGAAGTCGTCTTGAATAACTTGTACAAACAAACGCAATTGCAAGATACGTTTGGTATGAATATGGTGGCCTTGGTCAATGGTCAACCGAAGTTGTTGAACTTGAAACAAATGCTCGAATGCTTCTTGTCGCATCGTCGCGAAGTGGTCACACGCCGCACCGTATTTGAATTGCGCAAAGCGCGTGATCGTGGTCATGTGTTGGAAGGTTTGGCAGTTGCCTTGGCAAATATCGATGATTTCATCGCGATTATTAAAGCAGCACCAACGCCACCGATTGCAAAACAAGAATTAATGACGCGCGCTTGGGATAGCTCTATGGTGCGTGAAATGTTGACGCGCACAGCGGCTGATAATCCTGGCGGTATCGAAGCATTCCGCCCTGAGAGTTTGCCTAAGCACTATGGCATCCAGCCAGATGGTTTGTACAAATTGTCTGACGACCAAGCGCAAGAGATCTTGCAAATGCGTTTGCAACGCTTGACCGGTTTGGAACAAGATAAGATCGTTAATGAATATAAAGATGTGATGGCAGAGATCGCTGATCTCTTGGATATTTTGTCTAAACCAGAACGCGTCACTGTCATCATTACCGATGAAATGACAGCCTGCATGAACGAATACGGCATTGGCAATAAAGATGCACGTCGTTCCGAAATCGTCTTGAATGCGACTGATTTAGAAACCGAAGATTTGATTACCCCTGTCGATATGGTTGTCACCTTATCGCACACAGGCTATATGAAGTCACAACCATTGTCCGAATACCGTGCTCAAAAACGCGGTGGACGCGGTAAGCAAGCCGCAGCGACAAAAGACGACGATTGGATCGAACAACTCTTCGTCGCGAATACCCACGATTACATCTTATGCTTCTCTAACCGTGGCCGTATGTACTGGTTGAAAGTGTATGAAGTGCCGCAAGGTTCACGTAATTCACGTGGTAAGCCGATTGTGAATATGTTCCCATTGCAAGAGGGCGAAAAGATCACGGTGATCTTGCCATTGTCTGGCGATAATCGCAGCTTCCCTGAAGACCATTATGTCTTCATGTCGACCAGTCTTGGTACTGTGAAGAAGACGCCATTGACTGATTTTAGTAATCCTCGTAAGGCGGGCATTATTGCTGTTGATCTGGATGAAGGTGACTTCTTGATTGGTGCTGCTTTGACCGATGGTAAGCACGACGTGATGCTGTTCTCTGATGCAGGCAAGGCAGTGCGGTTTGATGAGAACGATGTGCGTCCTATGGGGCGTACAGCACGCGGTGTGCGCGGTATGAATCTGGAAGAAGGTCAACAAGTCATCGCCTTGTTGGTCGCCGAAAATGAACAGCAATCCGTCTTGACCGCGACAGAGAACGGCTTCGGCAAACGCACGCCAATTACAGAATACACACGTCATGGCCGCGGCACCAAAGGCATGATTGCCATCCAAACTTCAGAACGTAACGGTAAAGTCGTTGCCGCGACCTTGGTCGAACCAACTGATGAAATCATGTTGATTACCACCGGTGGCGTGTTGATCCGTACCCGTGTTTCTGAAATTCGTGAAATGGGTCGCGCAACACAAGGCGTGACTTTGATCGCGGTGGAAGATGGTACGAAACTTTCTGGTTTGCAGCGTATTGTGGAGACGGATGCTGATCCAGAAGTTGAAGGTGGTGATGCAAGCGGTGACGCAGCTGTCGAAGAATAATCGTAGGGTGGGCACGGTGTATGTGCCCACGCGTTACGCTTAAATTACTTCGGAAAATGTTGAAATAAATCTCCGGCGTTTGCCGGACACGTGGGTGCAAAGCCGTGCCCACCTTACGTTTAATACTACGGTTTGAAAACCATGACGACGATCTACAATTTCTCAGCCGGCCCAGCCGTCTTACCGAAAGAAGTCTTGCAACAGGCAGCGAGTGAAATGTTAGATTGGCATGGCAGTGGCATGTCGGTGCTGGAAATGAGTCATCGTGGTCCAGAATTTATGTCTATCTTGGCGCAAGCCCAAGCCGATTTGCGCGAGCTATTGAACGTACCTTCCAACTATAAAATCTTGTTTTTGCAAGGTGGTGGCCTTGGCGAAAACGCGATCATTCCTATGAATTTGGTCGGGCGTAAAGTACAGCCTGCGACGATTGATTTTATTCACACCGGATCTTGGAGTGGAAAATCAATTAAGGAAGCGCAAAAATACGCAAACGTGAATGTTGCAGCGTCGAGTCAAGCGACGGGTTTTGACGTGGTTCCAAACCCAAGCACTTGGCAACTAAGTGCTGATCCTGCTTACGTGCATGTGTGTACCAACGAGACTATAGACGGCGTCGAATATCATTTTGTCCCGGACGTCGCTGCGCAAACCAATAATGCCCCTTTAGTAGCCGACATGTCCTCGCATATTTTGTCGCGCGAGATTGATGTTACTAAATACGGCGTGATTTTTGGTGGTGCGCAAAAGAACATCGGCCCTGCAGGTTTGACCTTGGTCATTGTGCGAGAAGATTTATTAGGCTCTGCCTTATCCATTTGCCCGTCGGCTTTTGATTGGAAAAATGTGGCGGACAATGATTCCATGTATAACACGCCACCGACCTATTCCATTTATATCGCTAGCTTAGTGTTTCAATGGTTGAAGCGGCAGGGCGGCGTAGCGGCTATGGAGCGTCAAAATATCGCGAAAGCCAATTTGCTGTATGACTTTTTGGATAGTACCGACTTCTATGTGACGAAAGTCGCGAAAGAATTCCGTTCACGCATGAACGTGCCGTTCTATTTGAAAGACGAATCCTTAAATGCTGCGTTTTTGACAGCGGCGAAAGAACGTGGTTTGTTGCAGTTGAAAGGACATAAATCAGTCGGCGGCATGCGCGCCTCGATTTATAACGCGATGCCGATTGAAGGCGTGCAGGCGTTGGTGGCGTTTATGCGGGATTTTGCGATCGCAAACGGCAAGTAAGATTCGTTAAATATTAGATTCAAAATCATCAGCCCTTTCTTCGCATGGCACCCACCATCACCTAGAAACCGTGGCGCTGATGAATCAAGTCAAAAGCTTGAATTAGATTGAGTAGAAATAAGATTTTTTTCAATCGTGCTTTAGGCACGTTTGAACCCAAAACGGTTTTTAGGTTTTCAAATGAACGACAATAAATTACTTCCTCTTAGAGAGAAAATCGATGCGATTGATGCAGCGATTTTAGAGTTGCTAAATCAACGTGCCAAAGTTGCGCAAGAAGTTGGGCATGTGAAAGCAGAGACTAATGCCCCCGTGTTTCGACCTGAGCGTGAGGCACAGGTCTTGCGCAATATGGCTGCAAAAAATACCGGCCCTTTGCTGAATGAAGATATTCAATTAATTTTCCGCGAAGTGATGTCCGCCTGTCGTGCGCTAGAGCGGCGTGTGGTGGTGGCATTCTTGGGTCCCGTTGGTACTTTTAGCGAGCAAGCGGTGTATAAGCAATTCGGTCATGCGATCGAAGCTTTGCCTTGCATTTCTATCGACGAAGTATTCCGTGCGACCGAAGCAGGTACCGCTGATTTTGGTGTAGTGCCGATCGAAAATTCTTCAGAGGGCGCTATTAACCGCACCCTCGATTTGCTATTGCAAACGAGTCTGGCGATTAGTGGCGAAGTCGCGATTCCTGTGCAGCATAGCTTGATGAGTAAGTCCGGTACGATGGAAGGTGTGACGCGTATTTGTGCGCACTCGCAAGCACTGGCGCAATGTCAGGCTTGGCTTAATCAACATTATCCGCACGTCGAGCGACAAGCCGTTGCCTCCAATGCAGAAGCTGCGCGCATGGCGAGTGCCGATTACAGCGTGGCTGCGATTGCGAGTGAAATCGCTGGCCATCAATACAATCTAGGGATTGTCAGTGCGCATATTCAAGACGATCCACATAACCGCACGCGCTTCGCGGTGGTGGGGCGTTTGAATACGACGCCTAGCGGCAAGGATCAAACCTCTATCGTGTTAGCAACGCCGAACAAGGCAGGTGCTGTTTACAATTTGTTGGCGCCTCTGTCTAAACACGGTGTATCAATGACACGCTTCGAATCACGTCCGGCACGCACCGGCAATTGGGAATATTACTTCTACGTTGATGTCGAGGGGCATGCAATGGATGCCAAGGTCAAGGCAGCGATGGATGAATTGAATCAGGATGCGGCCTTCTTTAAAATTTTGGGGTCGTATCCTTGCACTGTTTGATGTCTGAATCGGTATCGGTTGTACTCGCACTGTCAAATTGATGAAACTCCTGAACCAATAAGTTCGAATAATATCCCCTCTCCCGCTCGCGGGAGAGGGCTAGGGTGAGGGTAGTTCAGAAATTGTGAGACTAATTTAGGAGTGTGAATATCGCTGCTTTTGATTCTCCTGTTTCTAAATGTTTTTCTGGAATCTGAATCACCCTCATCCCCAACCCTTCTCCCGCTGGCGGGAGAAGGGAGTAGTCAAAACGTGTTCTAACAAAATAATTGTTGATAGTGATTTTAAAAATGAAGAATGATGAGACGTCTACACGTCCACTCTTTAATAAAGTTGTTTTGATCGGCGTCGGCCTGATTGGCGCCTCCTTCGCTTTGTCATTAAAAAAAGCGAGCGCAGTAACGCATGTCGTCGGTTTGGACCGCCACTTAGCGTCTTTGGAGGCAGCGAAGCAGTTAAATATTATCGATAGCTTTACCGACGATATCGCATCAGCGGTTGTCAATGCGGATTTGATTGTGATCGCGACGCCAGTTGCTCAAACCGAAAAGATACTCAGCGCGATTTACCCGTATTTGGGTGCGAACACTTTAGTCACTGACGTTGGCAGCACTAAAGCCGATGTAGTGCGCGCTGCACGAAATGCCTTGCATGAAAAAATCGCGCAATTTGTGCCAGCTCATCCGATTGCCGGGCGTGAAAAAAATGGCCCTGAAGCAGCCATTGATGATTTGTATGTTGGCAAAAAAGTGGTGATTACCCGCCTAACGGAGAATGTGGATTCAGCTGTTGAGTTGCTTGCGCAAACTTGGCGTTTATGTGGCGCGATTATTCATTATTTAAGTCCTAAAGAACACGATCAAGTGTTCGCGTCAGTGAGTCATTTGCCGCATCTGTTGGCCTATGCTTTAGTAGATGATATCGCTGCAAAACCGCACGCTGATCGCCTATTTCAATATGCAGCAAGTGGCTTTCGAGATTTCACACGTATTGCAGGGTCTTCGCCAGAGATGTGGCGCGATATTAGTCTGGCTAATCGTCATGCGATTTTGGAGGAGTTGGATTCATATAGTGCCAAACTAAAACAATTGCGAGCAAGTTTAGAGGCTAATGATAGCGCTGCTTTGGAAGCAATTTACAGTCGTGCACAAACCGCGCGGCTGAATTGGATTACAGCAATCGAGGCAGCAGAAGCACAGAATAGAGATGGCGGCGATTAAGTAGGTATAAGTAAGTATAAGTAGATATGAATAGCTTGCGCCGTGCGCACTGAGCACTGAGGCGATTGGTTAATAAAAGTGTGTACAGCCCACACTACGCGAATAAATTCTGTTGTATTTAAATAGAGAAAAAGCATGAAAGAACACAGCAAACATTACCCACCATATCTTGACTTGCATCCCGTGATGAAAGTGCAGGGCACAGTCCGCTTGCCGGGTTCTAAGAGTATTTCGAATCGGATCTTGTTGTTGGCGGCCTTGTCTAAAGGCACAACACAGATCCATGATTTGCTCGCATCCGACGACACGATGGTGATGTTGAATGCACTGCAAAAACTCGGCGTACATTGGACCCAAGAAGGCAACACGCACAACTATACGGTGATCGGTGCGAATGGTGTTTTTCCGAATCATCATGCGGATTTATTTATGGGTAATGCGGGTACCGCAATTCGACCGCTAGTGGCTGCGCTTGCAGTGCTAGGTGGCGATTACACCGTACACGGGGTAGCGCGCATGCATGAGCGTCCGATTGGTGATTTGGTCGATGCGTTAAACGCCGTGGGTGCGCAGATTGATTACACAGGCAATCCTGGCTATCCACCTTTACACATTAAGCGCGGGCATATCCATGCGCAGAAGATGCAAGTGAAGGGCAATGTTTCTAGCCAATTCTTAACTGCTTTGTTGATGGCTTCGCCACTTGCTGCACAACATAGTGATGTGGTGATTGAAGTGGTGGGCGATTTAATTTCTAAACCCTACATCGAAATTACTTTGAATTTGATGGCACGTTTTGGTGTCGAAGTCGTGCGCGATGGTTGGCAGCGTTTCACGATCAAAGCAGGCCAGCATTATGTCTCGCCTGGCGTGGTGTATGTGGAAGGAGATGCTTCTTCAGCATCGTATTTCTTAGCGGCTGGTGCGATTGCGGGTGGACCTATTCGTGTTGAAGGCGTTGGTAGAAATAGCATACAAGGCGATGTCCGTTTTGCTGAAGCGCTAGAAAAAATGGGTGCCAAAATCACCATGGGGGATAATTGGATTGAGGCTGAAACACAAGGCCCACTGCGAGCAATTGATATGGATTTTAACCATATTCCCGATGCGGCGATGACGATTGCGATCGCTGCTTTGTATGCGAACGGTACCACCACTTTGCGCAATATCGAAAGCTGGCGCGTTAAAGAAACAGATCGCATTGTGGCAATGGCAACAGAATTGCGTAAACTTGGCGCGATTGTTGAGGAAGGTCAAGACTTTATGACGGTCACGCCACCAGCCGAACTTGCGCCGGCGACGATAGATACCTATGATGATCACAGAATGGCGATGTGCTTTTCATTGGCGACCTTAGATGGTGTTGCGCGTCGAGGTGCAGCGATGCGGATTAACGATCCTAAGTGCGTTGCTAAAACTTTTCCCGACTTCTTCGAAGCTTTTTTGAAGATCAAACACGAGGATTTATTTTGAACGGTTCTACCAATATTCCTGTCATTAGTATTGATGGTCCTACCGCTTCCGGTAAAGGAACGGTCGCCCATCGTGTGGCGAAGCAGTTGGGTTTTCATTACCTCGATTCGGGCGCGCTGTATCGTTTGACTGCCTTGTCCGCGATACGTCATGGGATCGATTTATGGGAAGAGCAACAAATTGCTGATTTGGCACGTGTATTGCCGTGTCGATTTGAAAAAGGCCATGTATTTCTCGCTGACGATGATGTGACGGACGCGGTAAGGCAAGAAGCAATTGGCGTTGCTGCCTCGAAAATTGCTGTTTTACCATTGATTCGAAAAGCCTTGGTCGAGTTGCAAGTGTCATTTCGTCAATTGCCCGGTTTAGTGGCAGATGGGCGTGATATGGGCACCGTGATCTTCCCTGATGCAATCCAAAAGGTCTTTTTGACCGCAAGTGTGGGAGCACGTGCAAATCGTCGTTATAAGCAATTGATTGAAAAGGGTTTTCCTGCTAATATGGAAGACTTGGTAAAAGATTTGGCAGAACGTGATGCTCGCGACATGGCTCGCACAGAAGCGCCTCTCAAACCCGCACCAGGCGCGTTTATCTTAGATACGTCTCATATCACAGCGAACGAAGCAGTGCATCAGATACTCAGTCTCTATACTGACGCGGTAAGAAGTAAAAAATAATCGTCTTATTTTTTTGCGTAAGAATCCCCAAGCTCAGATCGTCTGCTGGGCTTGTTGATAGGTTCTCATTTAGGCGCAAAGTCTGAATGAGTTTGTTTAACTCAACCCGGTAAATAGACCTTTTGTCCTATTCCGGCTAACTCGTAAATATTATGTCTACAGTCTACATGTCTCAAGATTTCGCAACTGGTGCAGATAGCTTCGCAGCTTTGTTCGAAGAGTCTTTGTCACGCCAAGATATGCGTTCCGGTGAAGTGATTTCTGCCGAAGTCGTTCGTATCGACCACAACTTCGTGATCGTGAACGCAGGCCTCAAATCTGAAGCCTTTATCCCTGTTGAAGAATTCAAAAACGACCAAGGTGAATTGGAAGTTAACGTCGGTGATTTCGTATCCGTAGCGATCGAATCATTGGAAAATGGTTTCGGTGACACAATTTTGTCCCGTGACAAAGCAAAACGTTTGGCATCATGGCTCGCGCTCGAAAAAGCGCTCGAGTCTGGCGAAATGGTTGTTGGTACAGTAAATGGCAAAGTTAAAGGTGGTTTGACTGTTTTGACAAACGGCATCCGCGCATTCTTGCCAGGTTCTTTGGTCGATACACGCCCAGTGAAGGATACAACTCCTTACGAAGGCAAGACTATGGAATTCAAAGTTATCAAGCTCGATCGTAAGCGTAACAACGTTGTGTTGTCTCGCCGTGCTGTTGTTGAAGCATCGATGGGCGAAGAACGTCAGAAACTGATGGAAAACCTCAAAGAAGGTACAGTGGTTACTGGCTTGGTTAAAAACATCACTGACTACGGTGCGTTCGTTGATTTGGGCGGCATCGATGGTTTGTTGCACATCACTGACTTGGCATGGCGCCGTGTTCGTCACCCATCTGAAGTTCTCACAGTGGGTCAAGAAATCACTGCGAAGATCCTCAAGTTTGATCAAGAGAAAAACCGTGTTTCTCTCGGCGTTAAACAATTGGGCGACGATCCTTGGACAGGTTTGGCACGTCGTTACCCAGCAAACACACGTTTGTTCGGTAAAGTAACAAACTTGACAGACTACGGCGCATTCGTTGAAGTTGAACAAGGTATCGAAGGTTTGGTCCACGTTTCCGAAATGGATTGGACAAACAAAAACGTTGCGCCAAACAAAGTTGTTCAGTTGGGTGACGAAGTTGAAGTTATGGTATTGGAAATCGACGAAGAACGTCGTCGTATCAGCTTGGGCATGAAACAGTGCAAAGCAAATCCATGGGATGACTTCTCCTTGAACTTCAAAAAAGGCGACAAAGTTAAAGGCGCGATCAAGTCTATTACTGACTTCGGCGTGTTCATTGGCTTGACAGGCAACATCGACGGTTTGGTGCATTTGTCTGATTTGTCTTGGAACGAAACAGGCGAAGAAGCAGTTCGTCGCTTCAAGAAAGGTGACGAGTTGGAAGCAGTTGTGTTGGCGATCGACGTTGAACGTGAACGCGTTTCTCTCGGCGTAAAACAATTGGAAGGCGACCCATTCAACAACTATTGCGCAATGAATGACAAAGGCGCATTGGTGACTGGTACAGTGAAATCTGTTGAAGCTAAAGGCGCAGTAATTCAATTAGCTGATGAAGTTGAAGGCTACTTGCGTGCATCTGAAATCTCCCGCGATCGCGTGGAAGATGCTGGTACACACTTGAAAGTTGGCGACACAGTTGAAGCATTGGTATTGAACATCGACCGTAAAGCACGTGGTATTCAATTGTCTATCAAGGCAAAAGATACAGCGGATACACAAGAAGCAATGGCAAAAATGTCGACAGACTCTAATGCTGCTTCTGGCACAACAAGCCTCGGTGCTTTGTTGAAAGCTAAGCTCGATAACAAGAACTAAGCAACGACCTAGTCAAAGGCTTCATTTATGACCAAGTCAGAGCTAATTGCTCGTCTGGCCGAGCGATATCCGCAACTGGTAGCGAAAGATGTGGATATTGCGGTGAAAACTATTTTGGACGCGATGTCTGATGCCTTGGCCACTGGTCAGCGTATAGAAATTCGCGGCTTTGGTAGTTTCGCTTTAAATAGTCGCCCGCCACGTATCGGACGTAATCCTAAATCTGGCGACAAAGTGATGGTGCCCGAAAAACGGGTACCGCATTTCAAGCCAGGTAAAGAATTGCGCGAACGGGTAGATGCGACAGTTGGCCAGCCCATACTGCATGATTAGTATGCATAGTGTGGAAAAAAGTGAGTAATTTGCACTAAGAAAACAAAACGGCATAAGGGATTTCCCGATATGCCGTTTTTTTTCACGTACAATTTCACTTGTTGAATCACTGTCTTGAGTATGTTGATAAATCAGTAGTGGTCGATTGACTGATTTGTAAAAATGTACCACTTTGATTGCTATTCGCTACTTTGGCAAATTAGGTTAATTATGAAAATTATTTCTAAATTTATTTGGTTACTGGTATTTATCGCATTTTTAGGCTTTGCGCTGAAAAACGATAAAATCGTGACACTAGAATATTTCTGGGGCTATCAACAATCAGCACCTTTGGTGATCTTGTTATTATGTTTTTTTGTTGCTGGTGCCGTGTTTTGCTTGTTGGCGATGGCACCGATGGTGTTTCGTCATCGTCGAGATATTTCACGTCATAAAAAGACGATCGCAGAAATCGAAAAAGAACGTCAGCTCGAACAAGCAACTGCGAATCAAGCACCGACGCCTGACGCGATTCCTAACGTTATCCGTAATCCATAATGAGCAATCCTTATTGAGCAATCCTCAATCTGCAATTCTTGATTTTTAATGTTTAATTCCTCCACTGAGACCCGTCACTATGGAATTTGAAATCTGGTGGTTACTAGGTATTCCTTTCTTTTTTAGCTTAGGTTGGATCGCTGCTCGGGTTGATATCCGCCAATTGATTTCCGAATCAAGCAGTTTGCCCAAAGGCTATTTTAAAGGTCTAAATTTTCTGCTTAACGAGCAGCCTGATAAAGCGATTGACGCTTTTATCGAAATTCTAAAACTTAATCCTGAGACCGTGGAATTACATTTCGCACTTGGTAATTTATTTCGCCGCCGTGGTGAAACTGAACGCGCTATTCGTGTGCACCAAAATTTGTTATCTCGTCCTGATTTGCCGATAGAGCAGCAAACTCAAGCGATGTTTGAATTGGGTCAAGATTATTTGAAGGCTGGTTTGCTTGACCGCGCCGAAGAAACGTTCAATCAACTAGTCGCAGGGCAGTATGCGATTCCAGCGCGTAAAGCTTTGCTTGAGATTTACCAGCGTGAAAAAGAATGGTTGCGCGCGATAGATGCGGCGTATGCATTGCAAGAGTCGGGTGCCGGCGGAAGGCAAAAAGAAATTGCCCAGTTCTACTGTGAAATTGCACAAGATGACTTGGTTCACACCAATCCAGAAGCCGCGATGCAGATGTTAGACAAAGCGATCGCTACTGACCGTCATAATGTCCGAGCAGCGATTTTGACCGGTGATATACATTTGGCCAGAGGTGATGTGGAGCAAGCGGTATTGGCTTGGCGCAGAGTGGAGCAGCAAAGCGTTCCGCATGTGGCTTTGGTGGCACAACGCTTGATGGATGGATACCGTAAATTAGAGCGGCCACAAGAAGGTTTGAAGTTGTTGAAATCTTATATGGCTGAAACACCGTCTATTGATTTGTTGGAAGTGGTGTTTAAAGCGACTCTGGAATTAGAGACTGTGGTAGAAGCTAATCAACTAGTTAGTAGTGAATTGCGCCGTACACCTACTCTGTTGGGACTTGATAAGTTGCTTGATGCGCGCATGATGACTGCTCCACCGGAGGTTCTACCTGAACTGTCTATTGTAAAGAATTTAGTAAGCGGGTATGCGCAAAAATTTACCCGTTACCAATGCACGCATTGCGGCTTTAAAGCGCGTCAATTCTATTGGCAATGTCCAGGGTGCAGCAAGTGGGAAACCTATCCACCGCGTCGGACTGAAGAACTAAATGTGATGAATTAAGAAATTCAGTATCTCCTGAGCTCTGAGGCTTCTAGGCGTCGAGACGCAGAGTGGCACCGAGAAAAGCAAAATACTTCTTATGGTTCTGTTTTCTTCTTCTTTCTTCATTCTTATCCCTCATCGCCTCTAGGTTTCGGCGTTGAGGGGTTTTAAAGTTGATTTTCAAAAGTTTTTTGCACGGAATTTCAAAAATGAAAATAACAATTATTGGTACAGGTTACGTTGGTTTGGTGACTGGCGCATGTTTGGCTGAAGTTGGGCACGATGTGTTTTGTTTAGATGTGGATCAGCGCAAGATCGATATTTTGAATGGTGGCGGCATTCCGATTCATGAGCCAGGTTTGGATGAGGTGGTTGCGCGTAATGTAGCGGCTGGGCGTTTGCGTTTTTCTACTGATGTTGCCGCGAGTGTGGCGCACGGTGATGTGCAATTTATCGCGGTGGGTACACCACCAGATGAAGATGGCTCTGCAGATTTGCAATATGTGGTGGCTGCTGCGCGAAATATTGGTAAGCACATGACGAGTTTTAAAGTCATCGTTGATAAATCTACTGTGCCAGTTGGTACAGCGGATCGTGTCTCTGCTGCGATTGCTGACGAGTTAAAGGCGCGTCAATCTGATTTAGATTATGCCGTTACTTCAAATCCTGAATTCTTGAAAGAGGGCGCGGCGGTTGCTGATTTTATGCAGCCTGATCGCCTCGTGATCGGTCATTCAAGCGATGCTCAAGGTCAACGCGCGCAACAAGTGATGTGTGAGGTATATGCAAGCTTTGAAGCTGCGGGTCATAAAATTTATTGGATGGATGTGCGCTCGGCGGAGTTTACCAAATACGCTGCAAACGCCATGTTAGCCACGCGTATTTCATTCATGAATGAATTGGCGAACTTAGCAGATAAAGTTGGTGTAGATATTGATGCGGTGCGTCAGGGTATCGGTTCTGATCCGCGTATTGGTCCAGGCTTCTTGATGGCTGGTTGTGGCTACGGTGGCTCATGTTTTCCCAAGGATGTGCAAGCATTGGTGCGCACTTCGCAAGAGTACGGTCATGAACTGAAAATCCTGCAGGCAGTTGAAGATGTGAATGAAAACCAAAAGCATGTTTTGGGATCGAAAATTTTTGCGAAGTACGGTAAGGACTTGCAAGGTTTGAGATTTGCTTTGTGGGGTTTAGCGTTTAAACCTGACACAGACGATATGCGCGCTGCGTCTTCACGTGTGTTGATACAAGAGTTATTGCGTGCAGGTGCGAATGTTGTGGCATTTGATCCGGTCGCGATGGACGAAGCGCAACGTGTGCTGGCCTTGGATTTTGCGGATGCGCCTGAGTTATTAAAACAGTTTAGTTTTGCTGCAGATCAGCAGGCAGTTTTGCCAGATGCTAATGCTTTGGTGATCGTCACGGAGTGGAAAATCTTCCGTGCCGCAGAACTTAATCAAATAAAAACTTGCTTGAAGCAAGCAGTTATTTTTGATGGACGTAATTTATATGATCCACAGTTAGTTAAGTCTTTGGGTATTGAATATCACGCGATTGGTCGTGCCGTATTAACACAAAACTAGGTCATCATTGAATTATGACGATTACACAAAAGCGTATTTTGGTGGCGGGTGACGTGATGTTGGACCGTTATTGGTTCGGCGAAGTCAATCGTATTTCTCCTGAGGCACCAGTCCCTATCGTACGCGTGGAACGACGTGAAGAGCGTCTTGGCGGTGCTGCAAACGTGGCACGTAATGCAGTGGCGCTAGGCATAGACACTAGTTTGTTAGGCGTGATTGGTGAGGATGAGGCTGGGCGCAATGTCGAAGCTTTGCTGAGTGAAGTGGGGATTCGAAGTTATCTGAATCATGACCCTAGTATCTCGACAATTATCAAATTGCGCGTGATAGGTCGTCAGCAACAATTAATCCGTATTGATTTCGAAGAGAAGCCGACTGAGCAGATTTTGCAGGATAAATTATCACGTTTTAACAGCTTGATTGCCGAGCATGAAGTGATCGTCTTATCTGACTATGCGAAAGGTAGTTTGGTGAATGTAGCGACCATGATTGCGCATGCAAAAAGCTTGGGGAAATACGTATTGGTTGATCCTAAGGGGAGTGATTATTCCATCTACCAAGGTGCCAGCCTGTTAACTCCCAATAAATCAGAATTGCGTCAAGTGATTGGTAGTTGGAAAGACGAAGCAGACTTAACCCAAAAGGCGCAGACGCTGCGTAAAGAACTAGATATCGCTGCGTTGTTACTCACTCGTTCTGAAGAAGGCATGACTTTATTCACAGATGAAGAAATCTTACATGTCCCAACCATGGCACGAGAAGTATTCGATGTTTCTGGTGCGGGTGATACGGTGATCGCGACTGTGGCAGCAATGTTGGCAGAAGGTAAGAATTTGCATGATGCGGTATTGATCGCGAACCTAGCTGGTGGCATTGTTGTTGGTAAATTGGGAACAGCGACCGTCACCAGAGAAGAATTATTTCAAAAAGTGTAGATTTTAAAATAATTTAATGTAGTATATATTTGCAATGATAAATTTGTATTTTTATTTGCATTGTAAGTAAGTCACATTTTATTAAATTCATTTTTTGGGAGTTTGTGATGTTGAAAAAAATCATATTTGCGCTTGCTGCTTTGTTTGCTGGAATCAGTTTTGCGTTTGCTGATGTCGATGTTAATAAGGCAGATCAGGCGGCCTTGGATGGTGTTAAAGGAATCGGTCCGGCTAAGTCGAAGGCTATTCTGGCTGAGCGAACTAAAGGTGGTCAATTCAAAGATTGGGCTGATTTTGAGAGTCGTGTGAAAGGTATCGGTGGGAAGAACGCGATTAAATTGTCTTATGCTGGTTTGACGGTGAATGGGCAAGCTAAGGTAGGTAAAGTGGATGCCAAGCCTGAACCTAAATCTAAATCTGAAAATAAGGCAAGCGAAAAAGCTAACTCAAAAGCAGTTAATAAATGATCAGTAGTTCTTAGGCTCGATGAATTTGAAAATCCTCATTATTTGAGGATTTTTTTTGGCCAAATTAGAAATGAATGTGTAAGTAACTTGATGCATATTCACATTTTTCTTTGCTTTTCAGCAGAATAATTGTACAAGGTTTAGAATGTGATTTTGTATTTCTATTACGCCTTATTACTATGAGTTATATAACGATTGAAGACACCATAGGCAACACACCTTTAGTTCGCCTGCAACGCTTGCCAAGTGAAGAATCGCGTCGCCGAAATAATATTATTTTAGGCAAGTTAGAAGGAAATAATCCTGCTGGCTCAGTCAAAGATAGGCCTGCGCTTTCTATGATTAAGCGGGCTGAGCAACGTGGGCAAATTAAGCCAGGTGACACCTTGATAGAGGCGACCAGTGGGAATACTGGGATTGCCTTGGCGATGGCCGCCGCTATGCGTGGTTATAAGATGGTTTTGCTCATGCCCGAACATTTGAGTGTTGAGCGTCGTCAAAGCATGGCCGCTTATGGTGCGCAGATTATCTTGACTCCACAGGCTGGTGGTATGGAAACAGCGCGCGATTTGGCAGAGCAAATGCAAAAAGAAGGCCGCGGCCTTATTTTGGATCAGTTCGCTAATCCGGATAATCCATTGGCGCATTATGAGGGTACTGGTCCCGAGATTTGGCGCGATACCCGCGGTCAGGTCAGTCATTTTGTGAGCGCGATGGGAACCACGGGGACTATCATGGGGGTGTCAGCGTATTTGAAAGAACAAAGTGCTGCGGTTCAAATTATTGGCGTACAACCGGATGACGGTTCACAGATTCCAGGTATCCGAAAATGGCCTGAAGCCTATTTGCCGAAAATTTACAATAAAGCCCAAGTTGATGCGTTGGAATCAGTTAGTCAGGCGAATGCGGAATTGATGGCGCGACGTTTGGCGGTCGAAGAGGGGATTTTCTGCGGTATTTCGGCTGCTGGCGCCTGCGAAGTTGCCTTGCGAATTTCGGAAACAGTAGAAAATGCGACGATTGTATTTATTGTGTGTGACCGGGGGGATCGTTATTTATCTACCGGCGTGTTCCCTGCGTAGATAAAACCAAAAACTAAAGTGTTTGTTGTTTTTAGGCAACAAATTATTCATCTTATCGTTGCTCAAATAACAAAAAATCGAAGTCAGTAAAAACTGGACTTCGATTTTTTTTGTGGAAAGCCATGAGGAATTAGCCGTTGTTTTCCGTATCTTTTGGCTTGAATTGCTTATCGCTAATACGGAATTTCGCGCGGCGATCACCCATTAAAGCGCGTAAATCTTTGATACTGACATCACTGATTTCATGCATGCGGATTAACAGAGACGCACCGACTGGCAGGCGACGGTGACGAATTTTACTAATGACTGGTGGGGCAACTTCTAATGCTCTGGATAGAGCCGCATCATTTTTCAAATGCAATTGCTTAATTAAGGTATCCAAAAGATTATTTGGATCGTAGTCGATTTCATCCGATTCTAGTTGAGTCAAGTTTGGCATCATTACCTCATTATTTGTTTATTGATGTTGCAGCAGGGTGTAGTAATAAATTACTTAATCAGTAATACTATATCTTTAAACCAAATTTATCTACTTTTTAAATAAAATAAGTAAGAAAAATAAGTGGCAAATTCATTGAATCTATTGACACTTTCTGCAAATCATATAAATGTATCATTAGATAACATTACTCTAGTATAAAAAATTCTTATTTGCAATATTTTTTATTGCGTATTTCTTAAATGAGACGATGCTATTTGGCCAACAATAGGCTAATTCAGCGTCTTATTCACTTTTTTTGCGAGCAAGGCTAATTACTTTACCCAAGTCTATGACCGACATGGCATAAAAGTAGCTGCGGTTGTACTGCGTGATCGCAAAAAAATTGTCGGTGCCCAGCCAATATTCCGTTGGGTTTTCTCCGTTTTGCAAATCAATGAGGCCATATTTAATGTTGCGAGGCGCATTTTCATCTGGTGTGCTGACCAATGGCCTTAATTCATCAAGCGTATAGCTTGCTTTCAAACCTTGGTTTAAGGCAGCGCTTAAATGCTTTTCGTCGATTTTTTCACTACTTAAACTCGCCGGAAATGCGTAAGGTAAACCCTTTTTCCAACCGTGAGTCACTAAGTAATGTGCCACACTGCCTATTGCATCGGCTTCGGATTCTTTCAAATTGATTTTGCCATCATTATCGAAATCAACTGCGTATTGACGCAAACTGCTGGGCATAAATTGCGCCAAACCTAGTGCGCCTGCATAGGAACCTTTGACATTAAAAACGTCAATTGCGGATTCGCGAGTCCACAGTAATAGTTCACTCAATTCTTTTCTGAAGAAGGCCATGCGCGCCTCTTTAGTCGGTGTTTCTGGATAAGAAAAGGCCAAGGTCGTTAAGGCATCAATGGCTCGAAAATTACCTGTGTTTTTGCCATAAATAGTTTCTACACCGATTAAACCGACAATGATTTCTGCCGGAACACCATACAAAGTTTCTGCTCGGTTGAGCGTTTCTGCATTACGTTCCCAAAATGCGACACCCGCATCAATACGCGCGTTTTCCACAAATCGCGCGCGATAGACTTTCCAGTTTTTAGGTTTACCTGCTGGCATAGGTTTAATGAGTTGAACGACCGATTCGACATAGCGTGTTTTGGCAAAAATGGCGCTTAACTGCGCTTTGTCGAATTGATATTGAGTCTGCATCTGTTCGATAAAATCCTGCACCTCTTTCCACTCTAAATAGTGTACATCTTCAGATGAAGCGGATTGGAGCGCCTTCGGTGCGGTAACTTTGTTTTTTACAGCAGCTTTTTTTGCCGAATGTGTTTTCTTCTTCGAGCTGCTTTGTTTCTTGACAGGTGTAGTTGGGTTGGCATCGGCGATCGGGCTCATCGCTGCGCCCGTAATAAAGAACGAAGTAAGAGCAAGGCTAAGACTGATGTTGCGCAGTAGGCGCTGGTTGAGCAAAGAGATTTTCAAAATAGGAAATTCGTAAAGGTGATAGATAATAGGCTTTTATTTGTTCTGTTGGTTTCGTTAATCCCAACATGAAGTCGTGGATTTTCAGTCTCAATTTGACATTAATGACCATGCGAGCTTAGCTCAGCACATTCTAGCCATCTAGTTATAAAAGCGCTTATTTTAGCTGTTTCAGCAAGGATTTGAGTTGTTGAATTTTTTCTTCACGATTCGTTGTCGGTTTACCGTATTTTATTTGTAGATAGATAGCGATAAATTGGTCAATGATGTGACTTTGTGATGACGTTATTTGTGTAGGCGAACCACTTAAGTCACCTAAGCCACGTAAGCGTAAAGCAAAACTTGCAGGTGCTTCGTGCACTGCCGGAGTTAAACCGTAACGGCGCATTTTTTTACAGAAGCTGAAATACAGCTTGTCGTAAGTACTTAACTTTGTTCTGTGCCAAAGTAAAGGAATGGCAAAGACCGTGAGTACTAGTAAGCCCACACCAAAAATAGCGATGAGCGTTCTTTCCCAGTTGATAGTAGAAAATCCCAAGCTCTCCCACAGGCTTTCTTGTTTCGTTTGATTGTAGTTTAAGATCCATTGGTTCCATGCATTATTAACGGCACTCCAGCGCATGCGCATTTCATTCGCCCAAGAGTTTTGTGTAATAAATTCACTGACCATACCAGCTATCCCAGTATTTTTTTGAGTGGCATTCAGATTTTTTAAAATTCTGTCTGGTGCCACAGCTGCCGTTGGGTCAACTCGCATCCAGCCATTGTGTTCTATCCACACTTCGGCCCAGGCGTGTGCGTCCGATTGCCTGATTTCGTAGTAGCCATCTTGTGTATTGCGCTGGCCACCTTGGTAGCCGGTGACGACTCGTGCTGGAATTCCCATCGCACGCATCATGAACACGAACGCGCTGGAGTAATGCTCGCAAAATCCGGCTCGCGTGGAAAAAAGAAATTCATCTATGCTGTGTCGTCCTAATGCTGGCGGCTCTAGCGTGTAGAAGAATTTTTCTTGCCTAAAGTGACGTAATACAGCGTCGATTCTGCTTTTTTGATCTGGATAGGTTTGCTGTAGCTGTTGTGCAAAACGTCTAGTTTCTGGGTTGGAGCTTCTAGGTAAATACAAGTTGCTTTGTATTTGCTGCCCGTCGCTGTCGGCATCAAGACGATAGTCTGTATATGAGCTAACTTGATAGCGAATACGTTTATTAATCGGGGCGACGCTACGTATTTCTCCTAAGGCGTTCAGATATGCGCTTGTGCCATCGATTTCAGGTGGGACGTGGACATTATCAAGTCCGAATAAGTAATAATTATTGCCCGGCTCTAAGGTGATTTCTTGGGTGAGCGGCTTGCCACTTACGGCTAATTTTATCGCTCTTTGCGAGTTAGTTTGCGCTGCTGGCGTCCAACTGCGACCATCGTATTGCGACAAAATAATGGCACGCCAATACATCGCTGATTTGGATGGCGTTTCATCTAAAAATTTGACGCGAAAAACTAACTCCTCAGACATCGCCAATTTGCTGATATTTCCCGGCGACATAGAATCTGATAAGCCGCTACGCGCGATGTTCGCATCGCTCGGCAAGCCCCATAAAGGACCTTGAATTCTGGGAAATAAAAAGAAACAGATTAATGTTAATGGCGCTGCGAGCAATAACATGTTCAAAATGATTTTGCAGCGCGCCCATACTGATGGGATTTTTTCTGAGAATTGAAACGATAACTGGGCGAGTAATAAGCAAAATGCGGAGAATAAAACTTGGAAGGCGGAGCCTAGACTTTGCGAATTAAAAAAACTGGTTAGTAGAATAAAAAAACCGAGAAATACGACAACGAATAAATCACGTTTCGCATGCATCTCTAGCATCTTGCAAGCGAGCAGTAAAATCAGCATAGCGACACCAGTTTCCATGCCAAAAAAACTGCGAAATTTCCAGAAGATCGCAGCCATGAGTAGGCTCGCAATTGGCAGTAGTAGCCAGCGTGGCGGTAATTCACGGCCATTTAAAGTCAACCAAGCACGCCACATCATCAAGCTGATAGCGCTAGTGCTGATCCAGTAAGCAATTGACTCCAGGTGATTGGTGACCACCATTAAGCAAGCAAAGACTAACAATAGCGTGTCAATTTTTTCGCGGCTTAATCTGCGCCAGAGTGAGGTAAAACGATTGTTTTTACCGCCGTGTTGAATGTAATCACTCATCATTATTCGCCAATTTTTCTAAAGTGCTTGGCGACACTTTCATCGCTTATGTTGTCGCTCATTGCATGACTCGTCGCGTCAATTCTATACAAAGCCAATGCTTGTAAACAAGCGGTTCGGTGCTCCTCATTCAGCGCGGGTGGGTGATCTATGCCCTCTAATTTAAATCCGTAAGCAAGGCCGTTTCGTTCTGCTTCTAAAATCCAAGCGGTCATGCGCGAAAGGCGAAGTTCTAGATCGAGTTGTGGATTCAGTTGTGCAAAATCGAGCATCACTTCACCTTGCGCTCCACCGGAGAACAGTTTAGTCACGAGATTGCCGCCTGCATCCGGATCAACTCGCGCAATGTGCTTCCAAGATAAATGTTTGAGCGGGTCTCCGGATTGATAGCTGCGAACGCCGGCAAAATCTTCATCGCCATTACTGTGTAAACCTGTACCATCGGCACTTGGGCTTAAAGGTAGAGGCGGTGGGTCAGTTTCTGGCGTTGGATAGACCAAGGCTTTTGTATCGGGTAGCCAAGTGCTCCAAGCTCTTAATAAACCTAATGGAAACCAAGTTTGAATGCGAATCCTTGGGATAGCCAGATAACCACGTTGGGTACTTTGTACTTGCAGGCGCAGCATCACACTGGCTTGTGGATTGACATCAACAATATGTTCTACCGTGTTGTCGGTCACGAAATTGAAATGCAGTGCATAACGTGCCAAGTTTTTTGTATTGTTGATGTGTATGGGGAATTCCGCGATGTCACCAGCAAAAATTGGCTGAGAGACGCCAGCATTTAGACGTAAATAGGCTAGGTTTTTGAAGGTAAATAGGGCGTTGATTGCGGCTAATCCACCCAATAAATAAGTCATGCCAAAACCCAGATTTAAGTTGTAATTGGTCGATGCCAAAAATAAGAGTACGAGCATGGCTAAATAAAATAATCCTGCCTTACTTGGCAAAGTAAAAACTCGCTTTTGTTTGAGCAAAACTTCACCCGCTTCTGGTCGTTTTTCCAGGAAGACTGCACTGCGCCACTTTAACTTCAATCGATGAATCAAATTCATGAGTTGGATTTTTGAGCTGTTTTTGTGATGGATGAATTAGAAAAATGATGGGGCAGCGTATCACTGTACCGGCACTTTTTGCATCAATTGGGTGAGTAAATCGGCACTTGCACTGGCTTTGTTATGCATGGCTTTAATTGGTCGTAGGCGATGTGCGATCACGGGGATCAATACCGCTTGAATATCCTCAGGGAGTACGTGATCGCGTCCTTCTACCGCGGCCCAGGCTCGCGCTGCCTGTAACAGCGCAATGGCGGCACGTGGGCTCATACCTTCAGCGAATAAACCGGATTCACGTGTGGCTTGCGCAAGTTTTTGTAAATAGTCTACTAAGGCAGGTGAGGCATGGATATTTCTTACCGCCGCTTGCGCTTCTAGCAGCTCGTCAGCCTGCATGAGTGCGTTGAGTTGCTTGAGTAAAGCGCGACGATCTTCGCCCAAAAGCAAGGCACGTTCTGCTTGTGGATCGGGATAGCCGAGTGCCACGCACATTAAAAAGCGATCAAGCTGGGATTCTGGTAAAGCAAAAGTACCGACTTGATGTGTGGGATTTTGCGTGGCGATTACAAAAAATGGCGCGGGTAGTTGACGCGTTTGCCCTTCGGCGCTGACCTGCTGTTCTTCCATCGCTTCTAATAACGCGGATTGGGTTTTTGGCGTAGCGCGATTAATTTCATCAGCCAATAATACCTGAGTAAAAATAGGTCCGGGATGAAAAACAAACTGACTTTTTTCACGTTCAAAAATAGACACGCCGATCACATCGGTCGGTAACAAATCAGAAGTGAATTGCATGCGATTAAATTTCAAACCCAAGGAAATCGCTAATGCGTGTGCTAAGGTAGTTTTTCCTACACCAGGCACATCTTCGATTAGTAAATGTCCACCAGCTAACAGACAAACCAGCGCTTGTTGTATTTGCTTGGGTTTGCCGATGATGACTTGGTTCAGTTGTTTGGTTACCGCATGGACTTTTGAAAACATAGGTTTTTCCTATAGTATCGTTAGAGTATCTGTAAATAGGGATTGTAAGCAGAAATTAGATTTTCTGTTGACTTACATGAATGCTCATTTAAGTGTTTACTTGAGTGCCTGCTTGAATCCTTACGTGAATGCTAAGAGAAATGCTTGTGTCGAAATGCAAAATGAGTAAATAGTAAAGACCTTGTCACTCTTTTGAAGTGTTTTTTGACGTGTTTGTGAGTAGTTTTTTGATTTCTGAGTAAAACAATTTCCTAGTCGATGCCGCAAGTCCGTAAAATAGCGGCTTAATTTAAATTGAGCATAGTTGAGCTTAATTGAGTCAAATTAGCTAATTTAAGCAAATTAAGTCGGTTTGCGCTTAATTATCCAATTTTGTTCAATGATCTCAATCAACTCGCATAAAACGGATCTTGCTACCGAAACAGAAGAAATCAATAGTCATTGTGGTGCTGTTGAATGTCTGTACAAGGTGTCGCTATCTCCGTTCTGATTCATCAAAGAAGAATACGCATGTCAATACAATGGTTCCCAGGTCATATGAATGCAGCTCGCAAGAAAGCTGCCGAAACCATGGAAAGCACCGATCTGGTGATAGAAGTGCTCGATGCCCGCATTCCGCAAGCTAGTTGCAATCCCATGGTGGAGCAATTGCGCGTGTTTCGTCAGCGTCCTTGCCTGAAAATTTTAAATAAAAGCGATCTGGCCGATCCGCATGCAACTAAAGCATGGTTGGAATTTTATAACGCGCAAAAAGGCGTCAAAGCCGTTGCGATGAGTTGTAAGAAGCCAGCAGATGTCGCCAAGGTTCCTGGATTCGCTTTAGAAATGGCACCGCATCGTGGGGTGCCGACTAAGCCTTTACGTATGATGATCATGGGTATTCCCAATGTCGGTAAATCGACTTTGATGAATGCATTGTTGAAAAAACGGGTCGCCAATGTTGGTGATGAACCAGCGGTGACCAAGGTGCAGCAACGTTTGTATCTCGGTAAAAATATGATTTTGACCGACACGCCGGGTATGCTGTGGCCTAAGATCCAACATCCCACTGACGGTTTAATGCTGGCGGCGAGTCATGCGATTGGCGTCAATGCTTTGATCGAAGAAGAGGTCGCGACCTTTTTGGCTGAACTTTTATTGCAGCGTTATCCGCAATTTTTGACTACCCGCTACGGTTTAAATACAGAAGGTATTGATGCGGTCAGCGTGATTGAAGGCGTTGCCAAAAAACGTGCTTACCGTTTAAAAGGTGGCGATTGGGATTTTGAAAAAGCGGCGCATACTTTATTGCTCGACTATCGCAGTGGTGCATTGGGTCGAGTGAGTTTAGAAACGCCACAAAGCCGCGAACATCTACTGGCGACCTATGTTCCACCTGTTTTGCTGGGGCAGGGTAAGAGCGTTGATACAGGCATGATGGAAGATGCTTTGGATCAGGACGACGAGATTTAGTTGTATCGATAAAGTTGACCCGTATTAAGCCACAGACTAAGTAATTTCAAGGGAACGGTAGCGAATGGGAAAACTATTTGCCAAGATAATTTGTAGTGTTTTGATAGCCTATGCAGGTTATGTCGCTGTTGATTATTTTGTGTCTGGTAAAGGCGCTATCGGTATTGCGTTTACATCTTATTTCTGGGGTCGGTTATTCGCGCGAGACTTCATCAATTTATTCTCTTGGATTAAATATCACGCAAAAAAATCCGCCGTCTTTCAATGGCACGGTAGCTATTACAATTTTGACGGGCAGCAGATACGTTTTTTCTTAATTGAGAACACAATATGGATTCCTCTTCGTGATGTTCGAAAGCTATTGGAGCCAGAGTTTAGTGAGCGTGAATTACGCTTATTGGGTGATGCCTATGGCGTCATTCCCGAGCAAAAAATAAACGGGGTAACTGAAGAAGGTCTGCTGCAATTGCTTAAATCCCGAACAGAAAGCCGACATACCAGTTACAAGATGGTCAGGTTTAAAAAGTGGTTATTGTCCAACGCCTTACCAAACGTCAAGCGGCTGCCGCAATCTGCAATTAATAATGCTTAACTGAGCATAGTTAACTGAACATGTTTGATGGAGTATGTTTGATTGAGTATGTTGAGCCGAATTGATGTGTTTGTTGTGAATAATGGTGCATAAAAATAATAGAAGAATCAGGGAGTTTTTGAATGCGATTGATCCATAGTCTTATTGTTGCAAGTAGTTTGTGTATGTTGTCTTTTACCGTCCCCGCACAGGTCCAGTCACCCGCTAGCTCCAAGGTGAAAAAAATCACCAACAGAAAGTCGCTCGTACCTACGGTGCAAGAATCCATTTTAAGACCTCACTTAGCTTATCTATCAGATGATTTGTTAGAAGGTCGAGGCACCGGACAACGCGGTGGTGATTTAACAGTGCGTTATTTGGAGACTCAGGCCGCTTTGCTTGGTTTGCAATCGCTGTTCCCGAATCAAGCTTTTCCGTATCGCCACCCGGTACAGATTGTTGGTTCTCTGACTTTGCCAGATAGTCATATTGAATTTCAAAGCGCAGGTAAAACCTTCGCGCCTCAAGCGGGTGCGCACATTTTGATTGCGAATTCCAACGGTCGTGAGCAAGTAGCTTTTGAAGCGCCTTTGCTATTCGTTGGTTATGGCATCATCGCACCGGAAGAAGGGTGGGACGATTACAAAGGTATCGACGTGAAAGGCAAGATTTTGGTCATGATGGTGAATGACCCTCAGCCAACTGCAGCCGAGCCCAAACGTTTTGGTGGCGAAGCCATGACTTACTATGGACGTTGGGTATACAAGTTTGAAGAAGCCTCACGCCGTGGGGCAGCGGGCGTGTTGTTGATACATACCAATGCCTCTGCCGCCTATGGTTGGAATGTGCCGCAAGCGAGTTTTAGTCATGAACGCTTTAGCCTAGCCGGTGGTGGCAATCCTATGGAAGGGTGGTGGGCTGAGGCCAGTATTCAAAGTGTGTTTGCCGAAGCTGGTTTGAATTTAAATGAGATGCGCGCCCAGGCCGAGCGTAAAGATTTTTTGCCGATACCATTACCGGTGCAGGCCAAAGTGCGTTTGCACAGTCAGGTGCGTCAAGTTGAGCAGTTCAATGTAGTCGGTGTAGTAGCTGGCACCGATCCAGAATTAAAAAAAGAAGCCGTCGTATATTCTGCGCATTGGGATCATTTAGGCAAAGTAGAAGAGCCGGGCAAGCCAGCTCAAATATGGAATGGCGCGGTTGATAATGCGACGGGTGCTGCGGCTTTGTTGGCGATGGCGCAAGTGGCAGTGAAGCATCCGACTAAACGTAGTCAGATTTTTTTGTGGCCTGCGGCGGAAGAGCAGGGCTTGATTGGCAGCCTCGCTTACGTGCGTAATCCGGCTTGGCCTTTAGCAAAAACGGTTGCTGATTTAAATTTGGATAGTATGAATTTTGTCGGTAAGACCAAAGATATAGGCATCGCAGGCAGTGAGCGTTCTAGCTTGTATGAGAGCGCCCAACAGATTGCTACGAAGATGAATTTAAAGATTGCTAAGAGCGTGCCAGATTTGGGCGGTGCATATTACCGCGCCGACCATTTTAATTTTGCGCGATCAGGTGTGCCCGCATTTAATGTGGGATCTGCGGTATTTTCTGGCGACGGGCATTTTGAATTTTCAGAACATGAGCATGCATCTGAGCAAAAAATGAAAGGTTTTAAAACTTCGTACCACACAGTGAATGATCGTTATGATCCAAGCTGGGATTTAAGCGGCATGCTACAACAAGCGCAGTTTACCTTGAATCTCGGCTACCTAATTGCCAATGATAAGCAAACGCCACATTGGAAAAAAGGCGATCCTTACGGATTAATAAAGAGATAAATTTAATACGCGATAGATTTGAGAAATAATAAAGCGGCGCGATCGAAAAATCGAGCCGCTTTTTATTTGGATTCGACCAATAGGAATGAGCTTAACTTCTACGTTTAGCCGTTGATGACTTTACGCGTATATGACTCCAAATAATCCATCAAATTCTCCGCACCAGTTGACGCTGCCGCTTCATTGCCGTCGGCGATACCTTGCGCTAATAGCATGTGGCAACGTGCTGCTTCATGCATATCGCCTTCATGTTGATAGGCGTACCAAAAGCGACGGCATTTAATAATCAGTGGGATCACCGCCGCAACCGCGGAAGGATTGCGACAGGCTTCGTGAATTACATGATCTAAGGCTTGATCCGCCGCCATAAATTCATCTAATTGGCCATTGGCCGCAGCGCTCACCATCTTTTCGCCGCAAGCCAAAATGTCTTGGCGTAACTGTGGGCTGGCGCGACGGGCTGCACTACTAGCGATGAGTTTCTCGATAACCCGACGGGTTTCAATCAAAGTCACGTGCTCGGCGGCTTCAATATCTTTGACGATCAGGCCGCGACGTGGCAATTGTACGATTAAGCCATTTGACGACATGCGCATTAAGGCTTCGCGTAAAGGCGTGCGCCCTAAGCCTGTGATCTCGATCAAGTCAGATTCAACGATGGGTGCGCCAGGCTTGAGTTGCAAGGTCACAATCATGCTTTCTATCGCATCGTAAGCGACATCAGCAGCGCGCATTTTACTTTGAGGTGTTACTTTGGCTGTTTGCATACACTAGGGTTGTGGAAACATTATGAAAATTATCATTGGATTATAAGTTATTCGCCTTAATTTGCTCAATTTTATTTTGAAATTTAGCGTGAATAACATACAAAAAAAGCGACAGAAGGATATTCTTTTGTCCTTTGTCGCTTATATTTCTCTAAGCTAAATTGCTTAAATGGGTATTTACTTCAGCCCTATGTATTACAACCCCAATTTGCCAATTACCCAAACGGATTTGCAAATTTACTGGAATTGGAAAAACATGTATTTTCAATGTTATTTGCTACTTTCAATTCTGTTGAAGACATGCGACCTTTAACCTCAATAATAACTTTCTCAACCGATTGGCTTGGCAGCATTGCATTTGCCCGGCGGAGGTACACAAAAGATTTGACGCGGTCATTTTCACCGAATAATCCCTCATCGTACGCCATTGCCATCAGCAAATTTGCATCAACAACTCCTGACTGTGCTGCCTCTTCACCTTCTTTTTTTGCTAATTTAAGCAAACCGTTGGAATGTTCCGTGAGCTCAACTTCTCCACTTAATTTGTAAAATCGGGAGAGCTCAATCGCAGTCATTGCTATATAAGTTCTTACAGTTGGTGTTTTTTCTAATAGTAATCGGTCAAAAATAAGTAGTGGTGTATTCACATAATCACTTTCAATCTGACCACATTCTTGATTGAATGTTTCCCTCTCCTGATCGCTGAATTCGGATAACTTCTTATTTTTTGACTTATAAAAACATTGTTTTGCGTTAGCAAAATAAGCCAGTACGTAAAACTCTTGTTTAGGGTTTCCTGCCAATAAGTTTATTTGACTTCTTAATTCTGTGACTCTATTTTTGAATTCAGACTGTATTTCGCGCATCCTGCGCCCTGCATCATATATTCGAACTATCTTTGCATCCATTTTTGATTCTGATTCTATAAGTATGTCAGAGGAACAAGCTGGAGATGTCGGTCTTGCCGTTAATGCATTAATTTGTTGAGGTGATGTTTCAATGCTTGATGGTATTTTGCTTTTTTGGGTAGAGCTTTCAAGAGGTTGATCTGAGTTAGCGTAGAAAATCCCGCTGATTAGGATAACCAGGTAAATTAAAATCGCACTTCGACTCTTAAAATTATTCATATTTCCAATTGGTATCAACAGTGATTCTTAAGATCATGTCAAACAAGACTATGTCAATATGACAAGTCCTGTTTGCCACTGTGCGATTATTTTTATGTAAATAATATTAAAATAAGTTATTTCATTCTACCATGCTGGACTCGGATAAACGTAACCAATTGTGCCTTCTCTTGAATACCAAGCTTGGTCATAATTTAGTGCACTTTGTGTGAATTTAACTTCGGAGTCAAAAGTGGCATGGCTACTCACACCATACTCGTTGTTGTGTGCATACACTCTGAACAAAGGTACTGTTCCTAATACTTGCACCGGATAGACGTATCCATATATACCTTCGCGAGTTTGTCCTTCGCAGTTGAAATCACGTGAAGCAAAGTGTTCCTGGCCTTTGTATGAGTTTAGTATTACACAACGATAAACTGGAACAGATAAAACACCACCGGAACTGTTATTTTTCCCAACTGATTGCCAGGCGAGATTGAGCGCTGCCGACCAAATTCTATTATTCTGTGCTTCTTGGAAGTTATTGGTTTCAAAAGCAACATGTTTAGATAAGTAAACACGGTAGACTTGATCGCCTAGATTATCTTGTGCGTTAACACCAAACGATGCAAAAGCTGCACAAAAAAGGGAAATTGTAGTTGCTAATTTATTTTTCATAAATAATATCTTTCAAAGAAATTAAAATATGCCAGCCTTAATGCAGGTTGGCATTGCAATATAGCATATAAATTATTTGTAGATGTTAAATGTTATTTTATTTTATTGTTTATATATTAATAATTGTATCAATGAAGTGGTCATTCCTAAAATAATTATCAAACCTAAGCAGTGAGCTATATACTAACGATTCGAGAACGTATAAATTCACCAGAAATCTCTATTAAACCTATATATCTTGATGGCTTGGTACTAAAAGAAACAGATTTCAAGCTCAAACATGGAAAAAACGTGGCATAAAGTCGTGGCATTGCCGAGTTCTAGAAACAACACTACTCATCATAGTTGAGTAGTTTCCTAAGCCAAATAATGCGTTTTCACCTTAGTATAAAACTCCAGCGCCATGCCACCTTGTTCGCGTGGCCCAAAGCTGGATGCTTTGCTGCCGCCGAATGGTACGTGGTAGTCAACCCCTGCGGTGGGAGCGTTGACCATCACCATGCCTGCTTGCATTTCGCGTCTGAATTGGGTCGCATATTTGAGTGAAGTGGTGCAAATGCCGCCGGATAATCCGTAAGGTGTGGCGTTAGCGACTTGCATGGCTTCTTCAAAATTTTTGACTTTCACCAAAGTGCTAACTGGGCCAAATACTTCTTCTTGATTCAGGCGCGCTTGTGGATTGTGGTTTTCTATTAGGGCTGGGCTAAAGAAAAATCCTTCGCCTGGTAGGCGTTCACCGCCAGCCAACAATGTGCCACCTTCTTCTTTTCCTATCGCAATGTAGTGTATATTTTTATCGAGTTGACGTTGATCGACAACCGGGCCAATTTGGCTAGTAGGATCGATTGCTGCACCGACTTTAAGCGCCTTAGTTCTTTCTATAATTGCCGCTGCAAAGGCTGGATAAATCTGCTCGGTAACGATAGTTCTGCTCGAAGCAGTACAACGTTGACCCGTGGAATAGAAGGCGCCATTGACCGCGCATTCGACGGCGATGTTTAAGTCGGCATCATCTAATATAACCAGAGGATTTTTGCCGCCCATTTCTAACTGAAATTTTTTCAAACTGAGTGCACAGTGTTGCGCAATTAATTTGCCAGTGCCAACCGAACCGGTAAAACTAATTGCATCGACAGAGGGATGTTCGACTAGTGTTTTACCAGCGATGCCATCACCCATCACTAAATTAAATGCGCCTTTGGGCAGCCCAGAGCGCGAGATAATTTCAGCCAATGCCCAAGCGCAGCCTGGTGTGATTTCTGAGGGTTTGATCACGACGGTATTGCCGCAAGCGAGTGCTGGTGCGCTTTTCCAAGCGGGTATCGCGATGGGGAAATTCCAAGGTGTAATCAAGCCGACCACGCCGACCGCTTCACGTGAAGTGACGACCTCCATACTTGGTCGAACTGAGGCGATGGCTTGCCCACCTATGCGCAAAGCTTCACCGGCAAAGAATTTAAAAATATATCCAGCGCGGGCGACTTCACCTATCGCTTCTGGTAAAACTTTACCTTCTTCGCGAGCGAGCAAAGTGCCTAGCTCTTGTTTGCGCGCCAAAATTTCACTGCCAATAAAATCTAATACATCGAACCGTTGTTGTGGCGTTGAGCGGCTCCATGTGGGCAACGCTGCCTGTGCTGCTTGCACTGCTAAGTTAACATCTGCCGCATCGGCTTCTGCATAATCACCAACGATTTCGCTGGGATTGGACGGGTTAATGTTAGCGCGAGTTTTTTGGGATGCGAGCCATTCGCCGTTGATAAATTGAGGGAAGGTGGACATAAGGCTAGACATAAGATTTCCTTATTTATTGATGAATAGAGTTTTAAATGAAAACACCGCAATACGCTAATGGCGTGCAGTTAAGCGGAAAAGCTCGAAGTTTGTCGTTCCCGCATAGCGCCTACGCGGGAACGACAGTTCATCTTATTGAGTAAATTTTTACATCAAATTTACAGACAAACACTAAAGTCTGGGCGTGTATCCAAAGCTTTACGCACGATCGCGCTAACGCGTCTGCGGTCTACACCTACCAACGGTTGTCATCGAGTTATACCGTGCATCAGTTTCTTTGGGAAAGGCAACGACTAATCCAGCTAATCTTCGTTTTCTTTGAATTTAGTAGTTACAGCAGAAAATCTACCTCGCCATTTTGGGCGATTCATGTTTGCCTCCTCATTAAAATAAGTAGGAGAGACTGCACAGATATGAGTGTAATATCATTTAAATATACTTTCAATATATTTAAGTGGATTTTTAAATATTTTTGTGTTTGTGCGGTATTTTTGATTGAATCATTTAAATAGTTCAAGCTATTCTTGACGTTTAGGCTTCAATAAGACAATCCAAAAAGCGCGGTAGGCCTTAACTGGTAGGGTCGCTTAGTTGTACTTTTGTCCGCTTTTGTCTGATCGTTTTGCCTTTAACGTGAGCCTTTGGCGGATGGAAGCCGTAATCAGAGTAGCGATTTGTAATAGGTGTTGATAAAAAAGAGAAGCTATTTCGCTCGATAGTAATTTAAACAACAAATTTCAAGGAAAATAATACGATTCACTTTATTTGTGTTGATTTGATTTTCAAAGCGTTTAAATTGAGATAATATTTTGTTGAAATTTCAACATCTAACCAAATTCAATTTGGTACAAGACTTTATTTGCCAGCGATTACATTTATTTAAATTATTGAGGCGTTGATAAAATGTTACAAAATTCTATGCTAGCGAAGATGAATGTTATCGGCAATTCCTCGAAGCAAGTGATGGCCGCATCCATTAATGATGTCTTTTTTGCAGAACCATTGTTTGATGCCATGCCTGATTTGGTTTTCTTTGTAAAAGATTTGCAGGGCAATTACGTTGTTGTGAATAAAACACTGGTATTGCGCTGTGGCTTGAAAGACAAAGATCAATTGCTAGGGCGGAGTGCGGAAGAAGTGTTCCCACCAAGCTTGGCGCACACTTATGCTGAACAAGATCAGATGGTTTTGCAGCATGGTCATGAAGTAAAAGATCAGTTGGAATTGCACCTGTATCCTGATCGCGATCCCGGCTGGTGTTTGACGAATAAGATCGCATTGCGCGATAAAGACCACCATATTATTGGTTTGACTGGTACCTCCCGCGATTTGGGTATGCCGGATCAACGTCATCCTGTTTACCATCGCATCGCAGCAGCCGTGCGACATATTCATACCCATTACGCAGAAAATGTGCAGATGGCCGAGTTGGAGCACATCACGAATCTATCGGTGGCACAAATAGAGCGTTATTTTCAAAAAATATTTTCTCTGACGCCGCGCCAATTTATGATCAAGGTAAAACTCGATGCCGCCACGACGATGTTGGCCGACGCTAGTCGCAGTATTACCGACATTGCCGCTTCATGTGGGTATCAGGATCACAGTGCGTTTTCTCGCATGTTTAAAGCAACGGTAGGTATGACGCCCTCTGAATATCGTGAAGTCTTGCTGAACACTGAGAAAAAGCCCGCAGTGCCGATTTAGAGATAATCAGAGATAATCAGAGAGAATTAGAGTTAGGGTTTATTTTAAATTTCATGACTCATACTCGCGACTGTTTTGCGCCTGTTGTTTTTTGATTTGAAATTTGATCTGAAATACTGCAAAAGCCTTAGAGTTTTGATGACACCGCTTACAATTAAGCGGTGTTTTTTTGTGCGCTTCATTTGTGATTTTCATTTGCATGAAGTGATTAAAGTTTATCTGGGACGACTGAATTTATTTTCTTTTTACTTGTCCAATTTAGAAACACCCAATTCAAATCCTATTGCCATTAACGCGATAGGATTTTTAATTTTCAACCTATTTTTCAACCTACTTCGGGGAGTATCTATGCAAGTTCGTTGGGGTCTTAAGCCCTTTGCCCTGTTCATCGTCAGTTCTATTAGTCTCGCTTCTGCCTGCGCTCAGGCTCAGGTTTCTACGGCACGCGTGGAGGGTTTGCGTGAAAATAACCCGCGTTGGCATGTTTTGACTGGCGCTCGCTTGGTGATCGCCCCAGGCAAAGTGGTTGAGAATGGTAGTGTGGTGATACGTGATGGTGTCATCGTCGCCGCAGGTGCGAATGTCGCACTACCCGCCGGCGCTAAAGTGTGGAAATTGGATGGCCGTACGATCTATCCTGGCTTTATCGACATGGCGAGTAGTTTGGGTGTACCTGCCAGCTTAGCGGCGGCACCCGCTGCACTGCCAGGTATGGCAGCACGCGTGACTGCGCCACGTATCGTGAATGGACGCGCATTGGCCAGCGACAATGCCCGCGTTCGTCCCGAGCAAGATGTGGCCAATCAATTGGAATTACGCGCGGATGATGCAAAAGTTGTGCGCGATTTAGGTTTTACCACGGTATTAGCGGCGCCGTCTTCTGGCATCTTCCGCGGTCAAAGTGCCTTGTTGAATTTGAATGGTGCGGACAATGCGAAGTCACTGGTTTTGAATACTCGCGTTGCTCAGCATATGGCGAATGAATTAGAAATGGGGCGCGGCAGTAGTTATCCGAGTTCTTTGATGGGTGTCATCGCGCAGGTGCGTCAGACTTTTTATGATGCGCAATGGTATCAACGCGCCACAGACTCCACAAATTCAAAATTAAAACAAGAACGTCCTCAACTGAATGAATCCTTAGAAGCTTTGAAACCTGTTTTGGCAGGGCGTCAACCAGTCATTTATGTGACTGATAATGAGCAAGCGTATCAACGCGTTGCCAAGCTACGTGATGAGTTTAAATTGCGTGTGATTTTGCAAGGTAATGGCTTTGAATATCGACGCACCAATCATCTGAAAGCAGGCGGTATGCCTGTGATTGTGCCTTTGTTGTACCCGAACGCGCCGGAAGTCGAGAATCCAGATATGGCATTGGATACGTCCTTGGAAGCGATGCAGCATTGGGAACAAGCACCGTCGAATTTAGCGATGCTAGATAAAGCAGGTGTTGAATTTGCGATCACAGCGGCGGGTCTGAAAGATCCTAAAAAAGATTTCTGGGCGCGCTTACGTCAAGCGATACGTCGTGGTTTACCGGTTGAGCAGGCATTGGCTGGGTTGACCACGACACCCGCAAAATTATTAGGTGAACAAAAACGTCTGGGCACCTTAACGCCGGGTCATATGGCGAATATTGTTATCGCCAGTGGTGATATGTTCAAGGACGATAAAGCGAATATTGAAATCACCTTCGTTGATGGCAAACCCTTCGTTACTGAAAACTACAATCGTTTCGAGTTACGTGGTAGCTGGGAGGTGAATGCAGGTGGCAAAACACAGACTTGGAATATCACAGGTACTGCTATAAAACCTATATTGACAGTAGATGGTGTCAACGCAGAATTGAGTCTGCGGGATAATCAGTTATTAGCCCGCTATGGCGATACAGTGATTATTGCCGATGGTCGTGGTGACAGCTTGAGTGGCACCATACAACAAGGGCAGGGCAAAGCGGTATTGTGGACAGCCACTCGTAGTAAAGCAGCGCTTGCTGATAATGCGCCAGCAAAGCCTGAGCAAATGCCTGCAAGCTGGAAGAATGTCTATCCAGCTGGCCCTTATGCATCAGCGCTTACTACTCGACCAGGCGCATTGTTGGTCAAGAACGCGACGATTTGGACTAGTGCGAAGGCAGGTAAATTAGAACAGTCTGATATGTTAGTCATTGATGGCAAGATCAGTGCGATTGGTCAAAATTTAAAAGTTCCCGCTAATGCCGAAATCATTGACGCAAGCGGTAAACATGTGAGTCCAGGTATCATTGACGCTCATTCACATACCGCGATGATGCAAGGTATTAACGAAGGCACGAGTTCTATTACCGCGGAGGTCCGTGTTGGCGACATCATTGACGCCAGCAGTATCAATATTTATCGCCAGTTAGCGGGCGGTGTGACGACAGCGAACGTCTTACATGGATCAGCCAATACTATCGGTGGTCAAAATCAAGTCATCAAAATGCGTTGGGGTTCTGATGCCGAAGGATTGAAATTAGACGGCGCCTTTCCAGGTATTAAATTTGCCTTAGGCGAGAATGTCAAACAATCTAATTGGGGTAATGAAGCGACCGGTCGCTATCCACAAACGCGCATGGGGGTAGAGCAAATATTGCGTAGCGCCTTCCTCGCGGCACGTGCGTACAAAGAAGAACGTGAAGCATGGCGTAAAGCGCCGACGACGATGATAGAGCCGCGTCGCGATCTGCAATTAGATACTTTGGTTGAATTATTGGATCGCAAACGCATGATCCATATTCATTCATATCGTCAAGATGAAATTCTCATGTTTGCTCGTTTTGCAAAGGAATTCAACTTGATGGTAGGTACTTTCCAGCATGTGATGGAAGGCTACAAAGTTGCAGATGAAATCGCGGCTTTAGGGGCGGGTGGTTCTACGTTTTCTGACTGGTGGGGTTACAAGATGGAGGTGATCGACTCAGTCCCATTTAACGGCGCATTGATGCATCAGGCCGGTGTCGTTACCAGCTTTAATTCCGACAGTGATGAACTGGCACGCCACTTAAATACAGAAGCAGCGAAGGCTGTCAAATACGGCGGTTTGTCTGAAACTGAGGCACTTAAATTTGTCACTTTAAACCCCGCTAAGCAATTGCACATTGATCATAGAACTGGTTCTTTGGAAGTCGGTAAAGATGCCGATTTTGTGATTTGGAATACTAGTCCCTTATCGACCTTCAGTCGTGCGGAACAAACTTGGATTGAAGGGCAACGTTATTTCGATGTAGCCAGCGATGCACGCTTGCGTAAAGAAGCGCAAGAGGAGCGTCAACGTATTGCTGCCAGTGTCATCGCTAGTCGCGCACCAGCCGCCAATAATCCAAGAGCTAAGGATGCGGTCAAAGATGCACAGACTGAGAAAGTTAACACACCAAAATCTGCCGCTGAAATGTTAGAAGCTAATCGTGCTTATTTGGAATTGCAACATTGGATGCACATGGTCAGCAAGCATCGTACTGGCTACTGGAGTGGTGCAGAAGAACATGAATGTACAGGAGAAGAATAATGTCGCCATTATCCCCAAAACACTCCTCACCTTTCACAAAGAGTTTGCTTTCTATGATGAATAAAAAAACTAATTTGCCTACCGCAAAGCTACCAGCAACGATAGCTAAACTATTTGGTATCGCCGTCTTATCCAGCGCAGGCACGCTGGGTCTCGTCGATTTCGCAATGGCGTCAGATAACGTGCCAGCTGCAGCGCAGAAAATTCCTCTGGTATTTAAGGGCGCGACTTTACATACCGTCAGAGGTGACAACATCGTCAATGGCAGTATGTTGGTTGACAAAGGGCGCATCGTTGCGCTCGGTAGTCAGATCAATGTGCCAGCCAATGCGCAGGTAATTGATGTCACTGGCAAGCATATTTATCCGGGCATGATCGCTGCAAACACGGTCATGGGTTTAGCCGAAGTGCAATCAGTGCGTGCTACTTTGGATTATGCCGAAGCCGGTGCGATCAATCCTAATGCCCGTGCTTTGGTGGCAGTCAATCCAGACAGTGAATTAATCACGACCGCGCGTGCTAATGGCGTCTTGGCGACTTTGAGCGTTCCCAATTCACCAGCCGGTTTAATCAATGGCACGTCTGCATTGATACAAATGGACGGCTGGACTTGGGAAGACATGGCAGTGCAAGCTGAGGTGGGTTTGCATATTAATTTGCCCATGCTGCGTTTTAATCCAGAACTCTTCCCAGCGCCTTTGGATACACGCCTCGAAGAGATTCGCAAATCCAGTGCGCAACGTTTGAAAATGTTGGAAGACGCTTTCGACGCAGCATTGGCTTATCGTGATGCGCGCGCGCAAAATGACGGGACGCAGATTGATGTGCGTTGGGAAGCGATGTTGCCTGCTTTGGCGGGAAAACGCCCGGTATTTATTCACGCGCAAGATGTGAATCAAATTCGTTTTGCTTTGAATTTTGCACAACGTTATCAATTGAAGTTAGTGATTGTCGGCGGTGCCGATGCACCGGTCTTGGCGGATGTTTTGAAACAACGTCAGGTGCCAGTGATAGTGACAGGTATTCATAAATTGCCTATGCGTCGTGGCGCTGACTATGATGCTTATTTCAGCGTTGCAGCCAAATTAGCCCAAGCAGGTGTGCCATTTTGTATCGCACGTGCTGGTACCGATGATGACGCGCCGAATGAGCGTAATTTGCCATACGAAGCGGCCGTTGCTGCCACTTTTGGCTTAGATCCTAATGAAGCGTTAAAGGCGATTACCTTGTATCCAGCGCAAATCTTAGGTGTGGCGGATCGCCTTGGCTCACTTGACGCAGGTAAGTTGGCGAACTTCTTTGTGACTAATGGCGATCCCTTGGAAACGACGAGCAAAGTAGAGCAAATTTATATTCAGGGCAGGATGGTGGATAGCTCGACCAAACAATCGAGATTAACTGAAAAATATCAGCAAAAGTATTTGCAAAAGAAACAGTAAAGGACTGAATAAAAATTAAGTAAGAAATTAAGTCAGTGCGGGACATCCTAAAGTAAAACTTAGGCAATATCCCGCTGGAAGGACCTGGGGCGTGTATCGTGAATACAAAAATTCCGATACACGCTTTTTTATATATGAGAAAACTGTCGAAACTGAGCTAGAGTGTTGGTATAGTAGGTTCATGCGAGATGCCTATGAGTAACAACGTTCAATAATATCTGAATAGCTATAAGTTTTAGCTTGCTCGGACGTCGTGTTTTAAATCTTACAATTGCTAGCCGATGAATATACTTCATAACCCACGTACTAGCGATAATCAAACTAATCGGTCGCTGGCTGATTTAGTTGATGATCACGATATTTATAATAACTTTCCTGAATGCGTCAAACTGGTTTGCGATAAAGTCGGTTTGTTGCACATGAACGCAACTGGCTTATCTTTATTGGGGGCGGATCAAATTCAGGCTCTGCAAATGCGAGCATTTGATTTGTTTTTTGCGGATCAATATCGTGCTGAGTTTTTGGCTGTGCGTGAACAAGTGTTTAAAGGTCAATCGGCTAGTCTTGAGTGTCAACTACTAGGATTGGCTGGTCAGTCTTTATGGCTTGATCTTCGTGCAAATCCAGTACGTTCTGAGACAGGTGAAGTGATTGCCTTATTTGGAATCGCTAGAAACATCACTAAGAAAAAAAATATAGAACGGGCACTTTTTGAGAGTGAGCAGCGTATGCGCTCGCTCATAGAAACCATTCCTCAACAAATTTGGACGGCAGACCCCAACGGACAATTAAGTTTTGTCAATCATCGTACTACCGAGTATTTTGGCGTGACAGCAGAACAGATACTTGGCTCCTCTTGGCGGCATTTAGTTCATCCTGACGATTTAGCCGCGACAGAAATACGCTGGCGTACTTCTATTGAAACGGGTACTCCGTATGAAGTCGATTTTCGGTTGCGCCGTGGTGATGGAGTCTATCGCTGGCACCTAGGTCTCGCTGTGCCAGTGAGGGATCAGCACGGAGATATCTTGCAATGGTTTGGCAGCAGTACCGATGTATCTAGCAGCAAGCAAAATGAATTTGCTTTAATAGAAAGTGAGAAAAACCTAGCCGCTGCGCAAGCTCGTGCAAAAATTGGTAGTTGGCGCCATGATTTGTTGAGTAATCAATCGGTATGGTCGGTAGAGATGTACCGGATTTTTGGATTCGATCCCGATAGTTCTCCACCGGATTCGGATACTTTGTGCGCACGCGTTCATCCAGAAGACCGAGAAAAATTCAATACCATATATGATCTCGATACACACACGACGGTCAAAGGTATGTTTCAACTTGATTTTCGTTACCCATTGGAGAGTGGGAAATGTCTTTGGATAGAGTCCAAAACCGAGGCTATTCTTAACGGACAAGGAGAAATAATCGCCTTAAGTGGGACTGCGCAGGACATTACCGAGCGCAAGCGAATTGAACAGGATTTAGAAACCTCGCGCCAATTATTAGCTCAGTGTCAGTCTATCGCTCAGATAGGTGGGTGGGAAATCGATTTAAGGAATATGACTCTTATTTGGACTGATGAAACCTATCGTATTCACGATACTAATCCAGAAGAATTTGATCCTTCGGTAGATGCTGGTCTCAGTTATTTTTTGCCGGAGTCGCGTGCGATTATTAGTCAAGCGTTGGAAACCGCGATAGCAAGTGGACAGGGCTACGATCTGGAGCTGCAGAAATACACAGTAAAAGGTCGAAAAATCGATATACGAACGACCTGTCAGGTGACTTTGCACGAGGGTAAGGCCGTGCGATTGACCGGCATTTTCCAAGATATTACGCAGCAAAAAGCAGCGCAATTGGCACTCGCCAACGCTTATGCAGAGTTGGAACGATCAAATGGTATGCTAGAACATATCGCTCATTACGATGCCTTGACGCACCTACCTAATCGGGTTCTACTGGCGGATCGTATGCAGCAAGCGATGGCGCAATGTCAGCGTCGTAATAATAGTCTTGCAGTTGCGTTTTTAGATCTCGATGGATTTAAATCGATTAACGATGTGTATGGCCACAGTGTGGGTGATCAATTGTTGATCGAGATCGCTGAACGGTTGCGTATTTCTTTGCGTGAAGGTGATACTTTGGCGCGTTTAGGGGGCGATGAATTTGTCGCGATATTGACTGATCTTGATCAGAGTAAGGACTGCGAACCTGTATTGGCACGTCTCCTCGGTGCCGCCTCCGAACCTGTACTTTTAAATGGCGCACGACTGCAGGTTTCCGCAAGTATTGGTGTGACTTTGTATCCGCAAGATGGGGTCGATGCAGAGCAATTATTGCGGCATGCCGATCAAGCGATGTACTTATCTAAACAGGCTGGTAAAAACTGTTTCCATTTATTTGATGTGGCACATGACGCGGCAGTCAAAATTCAAAGGGATGACTTAAGCCAGATTCGTCATGCGTTATTGAATGGCGAGTTTGTTTTATTCTATCAGCCTAAAGTGAATATGCGCACGGGACAAGTGATTGGTGCGGAAGCGCTGATTCGTTGGCAGCATCCGAGCAAAGGCCTATTGGCACCAGCGTGTTTTTTGCCAACCGTAGAAAATCATTTATTCAGTATAGAAATCGGTGAATGGGTCATTACCACTGCGTTAGAACAAATGGCGCAGTGGCAGCAGTTTGGTTTGCGTATTCCTGTAAGCGTTAATGTTGGCGCTTTACAATTACAGCAAGTTGATTTTGCTCAACGCTTGCAACAGCGGATTTCGCATTTTCCGCAGTCGATTTATTCTATGCTTGAACTGGAAATTTTAGAGACCAGTGCCCTCGATGATATTGAACAGATCTCGCAAGTCATACATGCCTGTCAGGCCTTAGGCGTAAGCTTTGCTTTGGATGATTTTGGTACGGGGTATTCCTCTCTGCGTTATTTGAAACGCTTACCCGCCGAGATGCTCAAGATCGATCAAAGTTTTGTGCGTGATATGTTGGAAGACGAAGGTGATTTGACGATTATTAAAGGTGTCATTGGTCTAGCACAAGCCTTTCATCGTAGGGTGATCGCCGAAGGGGTGGAGACGGTTGCGCATGGCGATATGCTGCTGTCGATAGGATGCGAGCTGGCGCAAGGTTATGGCATTGCACGACCTATGCCTGCCGCAGAGGTGTCGGTATGGATTGCTAACTGGCGTTCGCCGTTCAAAAACTAGGCAGCAAGCTTGGGAAAAAAAATGGCGCGACAAATTTTTTGTCGCACCATTTTTAATTTGATATGTTCGATCTGTTTACACCGATGTATCCATGATATTGATCAGTGATTTATCGGTGATTTATTAGCGACTTATTTAATCGCCCAAGTGAAGGCAATCAAGTGTGATGGCTTACTCACGATATTCGCCGATTTTTTTGCATCGAATTGGCAGTTCTTTAATGCACTTAATGAGGCTTTGTCGAGGTTGGCGAAACCGCTAGATTCTTCTACTTTTGCTTCGGTGACTTTACCGCTTGCATCGGTCGAGAAGCGTAATTTGACTTGGCCTTTTTCTTCTTTGCGCAGCATTTGCGCATCGTATTCAGGCATCTCGCAGGCATTCATTTTGAGAACATTACTGGTTTCATCTGCGCTTGCGGATAAGCATGCGAGTGATAACAGTGAGCCGACGATCGTGGCGATAAGGCGAGAGTTGGTGTACATAAAACCTCCATGTAAATTGCGATTAAATTGAAAAATTGTTGACTGGGGCAGAGCTGCGGTGTTGCGTTTTCCTCTTTCTGGAAATTGCTAACTCTGTTTTCCTTTGTCTCTGGGCTCAAATATACGTGGCCGAAGTGCTGCCACAAAATTGCGATTTCGTATGTCTATTATTCGCAAAAAATATAATGCAAAGCGTGCATTTTCTTGGTGCGCGAGAGTGATGGAATTGCCTGATTGAATCACCGCGACGGTGCAAAAAAACGCTGATTTGATATAAATTGAATAGGTGTTTGGTGCGCTTGAACAGAATTGGTGCGATAAAAAATTTTTGAAAAAATTATCGTTTTTTTGATTATTGTGTATTTTTTCAACACGGTTTTCGAATATTTACCGCATTGCCGCTCAAAAAATACGAGGAAGGATCTAAGAAGGCTTAAGTATTCGATGATTAAAACGCATAATATAGACTTTGACGCTTGATGCCTTGCAAGTATCAGTCTCTTACTACCAATTTTGATTAAACCAGAATCAGGTAGCGAGCATCTTTTATTTACTATTTGAAGTTGAGAATTTCAATTGCAGAAAACCCCTATTCCTTGGCAAGTTATCAAAGCCGAGTTGCTACTTATTCTGTTGGTAGTCTTGTTGTTAGCGTTTAAATCATTTCGCTTTGTCAGCGATGACACTCGATTATTACTACGTGGTGAACTAGATTTGCTCAGCGTTACGATGATAGAAAATGCGCTGCGTGAACATAAAGGGAAGTTCAATACCTTACAGTTTGAAGATTCACCCGGCGCAGGTGCCGCGGCTGGAATCATCGTTGATCAGATCGAAGCGCTCATCAATCGAAATCATTTAAATACGGAAGCGCGTGGTTACTGTGCCTCAGCTTGTGCAGCGGCTTTTCTATTAGGCGAAAACCGTACACTGTTAAAAAACAATGATCATACGCCGACTTACTTGATGATTCACGCCTTTAGAAACCATGTAACTCGCGAAGTCAATTACGGCAAAACTGAGACTCTAAATAAAAAGATGAGTGCTAAGAGTCTGAGTAAATTGCCGCTCAATTTACTCAATCGAATTTTTGACGATAAGAAGGGAACCGGTGACGGAGAAATTTATATCTTCCGTGACCCGCAACGCACACCCAATGGACAGCACCATGTTTTTGTTTGCGATGGCGCGCGCCATGTGGTGATTGGGCAATGTGAGGCGATAATAGGTATGACGCCTGAGAAGCTAGGGATACGCATAGCGAAGTAATGGACACGTTTTACTCATAAAAAATCCCGGTACAAAACATATACCGGGATTTTTCTCAACAGTTACGAGTTTTGTTTGTCACTTACTTCTTCAAGCATTTTTCCAAGAACTGATCTTGTTCCCACAGCAGATGCAAGATGTTTTCACGTGCGGCATAACCATGACTTTCTTTTGGCAAGATCACCATACGTGCTGGGGCGCCTAAGCCTTTTAAGGCTTGGAAGTAGCGTTCAGTTTGCAGTGTGAATGTACCTGGATTGTTGTCGGCTTCACCGTGTACTAGCAAGATCGGCGTTTTCATTTTGTCAGCATTCATGAACGGTGACATTTTGGTGTAGACCTCAGGCGTCTCCCAATAATTACGTTGCTCGCTTTGGAAACCAAACGGTGTCAAGGTACGGTTATACGCGCCGCTGCGTGCGATACCGCAGGCAAATAATTTAGAGTGGGTCAACAAATTGGCCGTCATAAATGCGCCGTAGGAGTGACCGCCGACAGCGACTTTTTTTCTGTCGATATAACCGAGCGCATCAACTGCGTCGATGGCAGCTTCTGCATTATCGACTAATTGCGGCACAAAATTATCGTTCGGTTCGATTTTGCCTTCACCGATGATAGGGAAGGCCGCATCGTCTAACACCGCATAACCGCGAGTCGCCCAGTAGATGAAAGAGCCATAGCTAGGTGCGGTAAAAGCATTCGGATTGTGCGTGCTTTGACCCGCTGAATCTTTGTCTTTAAATTCTGCTGGATAGGCCCAGATTAAGAGTGGTAATTTCTCTTTCTTGGTTTTGTCGTATCCTGCTGGCAGATACAAAGTACCTGACAATTGCACGCCATCTTTACGCTGATATTTGATGACTTCTTTGGAGACGTTTTTTAAACCTTCATACGGATTTTTAAATTGCGTAATCGGCGTCAACTTAGCATCTTTGATATTGCGGAAGTAGAAGTTAGGGTAATCCGTTTTAGATTGAATCTGCACCAGTACATCGCCTTTCGCAAAATCTTCTATCGATTGAATGTTTTCGATTTTGTCCGTGTACGTCGATTGGTAAACGCGAGTTTTTTCCAAGCTATCGACATTCATTGCATCGATAAATGGGAACTGACCTTTCTTGGTATGGCCTGCGCCAATTAAATAGGCTTTATTGTCTTCGATAGCCAATACGCGGCGATCGTATTGATTGCGTTTCATTTCGAAGCGACCAGGGTTGGCATACAAATCTTGTGAATTGCGATCAAATACTAAACGCGGTGCTTCTGCTGGGTTGGATGGATTGAAGAAATAGGTTTTTTCATTGCGTGTGTCATACCAGCTATCGCTAATCACGGCCAATTTATCATTGCCCCAGATGATGCCGCCAAAACGTTGCGCTGTTTTTACCAATGATTTTGGAGCCTGATCAAACGGTGCATCCCACTGAAATACTTCATCACGGAAATCGACTTTTTTCGCAGGATCACCACCGTCTAAAGCGACCACATAAGACAAGCTGGCTGGCTTATCGGCACGCCAGTTCATACTACGTTTTCCTTCCCGTACTGCGCTAAATCCTTTTGGAATAATCTCCGTCAGAGGCACTTCGTTGACCGTTTTAATCACTTTGCCAGTCATATCCATGACCACAGTTTTGCTAGGGAAGCGACTGACTGGAACGACATAGGAGAAAGGTTTTTGTATGCTGGTGATCATGATGAGTTTGCCATCTGGAGAAAAACTCTCTCCTGCATACATATCGGCTTTTTTCCACAAGCTACTGGTGCCATTCACATTGACCTTATGCAATTCGGAACTGGCGATATTCTCAAAATTGGTTTCGTCATTGCGGTTTTTCAGCAAATCGGGATAAGTACGGTTTTGCGCCGCTTTGCCATCGGTATTGGAAATGATCGCGCCAGTTGGTAAGTCTTTGCTCGCATCTAACAGAGGTGCACGATTTTTTGGTAAGAATTTCACCAAGAGATTATCGCTGTCTTTAAACCAGATAAATGGGCTATCCAAGTTGGCATTGACATTCGCGCCACTGATTTTCTTTGCCTGCGCAGTTGCGACGTCAATTACCCATAGCTCTACACCTTTATCTGTTGTGTGGGTGAAAGCGATTTTCTTTTCATTCGGCGACCAACTGATATTGGCGATTAAAGGATCTTTTGGCAAACCTTTTACTTGTTGTTCTTCGCCACCACTGACTTTACGAACTTTTAGGTTATTGATGTAGTTGGTTGAGCTGGAGATGTTTGTAATCGGATTGATGCGCAGGCCGCCTAAACGCAATTCTGCTTGATTTAATTCTGCGAGCGTTTTGAATGTATTGCGGTAGGTCAGCAACATCATTTGTTTTTTTGAATCCATGCTAACGGCTGGCGCGCGTACGACATCGGCTAATTCTAAAATAGATTGTGGCGGTTTTTGATAAGGTAAGTTTTCTTGTGCCAAAGCAGTCGTGCTCATGCCTATGCTGGCAATACTGGCGGCCAAGCTTAATATACGCAAATTCATTTTCATTATTAGTCCTATTGTAAGGGGGGATTACTGGGATGCTTTTTTGCACTGCTTAGACACATATGGAGTGATGAAGTTCATTCTTTGCTAGCGTTAAAAATCGAAAAAACGTACGTAGCTATGTTGGTTTTCGTTTAATACTACGAAGATGAATTTTGCGGAAGTTGTATAGACAAAATGGCAGATAGCGCTTAGTGAGTCTATTTTTTTTAGTATTTGAACTTTATCTTTGCATCATATTCTGAGCGTGAATAATCTCTGCTAAAGTGGCGTCAGCCCATCAGGCTTGATACAGTATTTTAGCGATCCGTTTCATCCTATTTGATAGTAACTAACGCTATTCATTCTGATTTACTTACAAGGAGACGTCCGTGCAAATTTCTTCCCTCATCAAAAAATCAACCATGAGTATTTTGCTAGGTGCTTGTTTCGCTGCCCCCAGCGTTTATGCAGATACCCAGCTGTTACGGCAGCCTACAGTGTCACGTAATCATCTTGCTTTTGTGTACGGTGGTGATATTTGGTTGGCTGATCGTGATGGTAAAAATCCGCAACGGCTGACGCAACATCCAGCGGCGGAGTTTGCGCCTATGTTTTCGCCTGACGGTAAATGGCTAGCATTTTCAGCGTCGTATGATCGCAATACGGATGTGTATGTGATGCCTGCCAGCGGTGGTGAAGCAAGGCGTCTAACCTGGCATCCGGGTGCTGATGTGGTGGTGGGGTGGAGCGCTGATAGTAAACGCGTGATGTTTTCTTCGGGACGTGAAATTGCGGTGAGCCGCAGTACGCATTTGTATGAAGTGTCGGTCGAAGGCGGCTTTGAAAATAAGGTGATGGACGCGATTGCTTTTGAAGGTAATTGGTCCGGCGACGGTAAATTATTAGCGTATCGCCCATTTCCGCAGGCCTACATGGGTAGCAGTGGTTGGCGTCAGCATCGCGGTGGTACCACGCCGCCAATTTGGATTATTGATATCAACGGCAAAAAACTAGAAAAAATTCCACATGAAAATGCGACGGATAAATCGCCGTTGTGGATAGGGGATGAGGTGTATTTCATCTCCGATAGAAATGATGGTGCGGCCAATTTGTTTAGCTACAACCGTAAAAGCAAAGCGGTGAAACAGTTAAGTAAAGAAACGGTGTGGGATATCCGTAGCATGAGTGCTTACGATAAAACGATAGTCTATGAAGCTGGTGGAGTCTTGAAAGAATTTGATACGGCGACAGGAAAAACTAAAGTCTTATCAGTGGATTTGAGCGCACAAACCGGTCAAGCCAATCAAGTACGCCCGCAGTGGAAAGATGCAACGGCGAATGTGACTTCCGCTAACTTATCACCGACAGGTAAGCGTGTTGTGGTGACGGCGCGTGGTGAGGTATTTACGGTACCAGTGAAGGATGGTTCTGTTCGTAATTTGACGGAGACTGACGGTGTGCGTGAAAAAGATGCGATCTGGAGCGCTGATGGAAAGCACATCGCTTATCTTTCTGATGCAGGTATAGCGCATAAGATTATTATCCGTGACCAGACAGGGAGTGACGCTGGTAAAACGATAGCGCTCGGTAAAACTGGCTATTTCAGCTTGCTCGAATGGTCGCCAAATAGTCAGATGATTATTTTTCAGGATAATCATTTACAGCTCTTCGCTTTGAATCTGGCAACGGGAAAAATTAGCAAAATAGATGAAAGCGCACGCCGTTCGAATTTTGCTATTTCCTTTTCTAGCGATAGCCGTTGGTTAGCCTACACGGTGACCGGTGCTAATCATTTCTCACAAGTGAAACTATATGATTTCAATAGCGGTAAAAGTACCGCTATTACAGATGGGTTAAGTGATGCGGACAATCCAGCATTCGCATCCACCGATTATTTGTACTTTACTGCCTCCACCAATGCGGGTCCTACTCATGTTGGACTCGATATGTCGAGTCAAGAACGGCCGCTGCGTAATGGTATTTATGCGGTGGTGCTAGCGGCCGATGGAAAGTCGCCACTATTGCCAAAATCGGGTGACGAAGAAAGCAAAAAAGAAGATAAGAAGGACGACAAGAAAGACAGTAAGCCCGACGGTGATAAAAAGCCAGAGGCGGCCACGCTCGCTGACGCTAAAAAAGATGAAGCGACTAAATCTGCCAAGGCAGTTAAGATCGACCTCGCAGGAATACAGCAGCGCATTGTGCCACTCCCAATTGCAGAGCGTAATAATGCAGCTTTGTCGGTAGCTTCTGACGGTGCTTTGTTCTTTCTTGAACGTCCGCAACCCGGTGTTAGCAATGATCCTCCTGCCGAACGCAGTGGTAATAATGCGAACCTGATGCGCTTTAATCTTGAAGAGAAAAAGGCCAAGTTAGTTAAAGCGGGTATCGCGGAATATAGCTTGAGTGCCGATGGAAAAAAACTCTTACTGCAATCGACAGGTGCAAAATTAGAGATCGCAGATGCTGCGGAAAAAATTGATCCTAAACCTATCAGCTTGGCGGGACTCAAAATGCGTGTCGATCCACGTGCCGAGTGGGAGCAAATATTTAATGAAACTTGGTGGATGCAAAAAGAGTTTTTCTACGACGCGAATTTGCATGGCATAGATTGGGATGGCATTTATAAGCGTTATCACGGCTTACTGAAAAACCTGCAGCGACGTGAAGATTTGAATGAGTTATTAGTCGAGATGATAGGTGAATTGCAAGTGGGTCATAATCGTGTGAGTGGCGGCGATATTCACCTCGAAACTCCGGTACCGGTTGGCTTGCTCGGCGCAGATTTTAGTTTCGAAAACGGCCATGCACGTATCAAGACGATTTTTAAAGGTGATCGCTGGAGTCCGTTCTTACCCGCGCCTTTAGCGATACCAGGCTTAGATGTTAAGGAAGGTGATTATTTGATTGCGATTGATGGTAAGAATATCGATGCAAAAAATAATCTGTATGCTTTGCTAGAAAATAAAGTCGGCAAACAAATTAGTCTTACGATTATGCGTGATCTGACTAGCAAAATAACGCATCAAGTGATCGTACAGCCGATTGCGAACGAAGCCGAATTACGCCAATGGCATTGGATAGAAAAAAATCGCGAGTATGTGCAAAAGAAAACCGATGGCAAAGTCGCCTACGTTTATTTGCCCAACACCGGCGCTGAAGGCTATCAATATTTTAATCGCATGTTCTACGCCCAAGCCGACAAATCAGCCCTGATCGTTGATGAGCGTCGCAACGGTGGAGGGCAGGCTGCCAACTACATTACTGATGTACTCAGTCGCCAATATCTGGCGGGTTGGAAAGATCGCGATGGCATGATTTATGAGACGCCTGGTGCTGCTATCTACGGCCCCAAGGCGATGCTGATTGATCAGGATGCAGGCTCAGGCGGCGACTTTTTACCTTATTCGTTTAAACGCCTTAAATTGGGCACCTTGATAGGCAAACGCACTTGGGGTGGTCTCATCGGTATTTCTGCTAATCCATATCTAATTGATGGTGGAAATCTGGTCGTACCGTTCTTCCGCTTCTTTACGCCAGACAATGAGTGGCGGGTAGAAAACGAAGGTGTCGCGCCTGATCTGGATGTTGATCTCGATCCACTCGAAGTTAATCAAGGCAGAGACCCACAACTCGATGCGGCGATTAAAGATGTGACGGAAAGACTAAAAAATTATCGTGACATCAAACTACGTGTTGCGCCGCCTATGCCTAAAAAATTGGGGCAGTGACGTTGATGAGTTATTGTTAGTGCGCTAGTCTTGATACCTTATTGTTGATATTTTATTAGAGATTGACGCGATAGCAGCTAGATACCTTATGCCGGAGTTCAACCCGGTATAAGGATTTGCGTGGCTTGAGATTTTTGTATTTCACTATTTAGATCCAAATATCGATACTTTTTTTGGCCTACTAGTGAGACATTTGCTCGGTAAATTCGCCAAATTTTTACCATATAGGCGATCCAATTTTGGAATGCAAAACGCATAGAATGCTGCGGGTGCATAAATCCACCTATTTCTAGTGGTGAAGGACGAATTAGGTAGCTGCACTTAATTAATCTATCAACGTATTCAAGAACGAGGATCATTTATGAAATGCCCACTATGTGAAAATGCAAATTTAATGATGTCGGAGCGGCAGGGGATTGAAATTGATTATTGTCCGCAATGTCGAGGTGTTTGGTTAGATCGCGGTGAATTGGATAAGATTATCGAACGTTCATTGGCCACGCCTTCTACGCCTAATGCAGAGCAAAGAAATCCTGTGCATGCACAGCCGCAATCGTATCCGCAGCACCAAACACCGTCGTATCCACAACAACAAAAACATCAATTTAGCTACGGGTATCAGCAACAGCCACATCCTTATCATAAGAAGAAAAAGGAAGGTTTCTTGTCGGAGCTGTTTGATTTTGATTAGTCATTTCAAGGCGATATTAAGGCGATATGATTTTAAATATCGTTGGCACAAAAATTGTGTGCCATATTTATGAGGATTTAGATTGATACAAAAATTTTTATCTCAACAATTGGCACGCCCTTCCGGTTGGTTTGGGCGTTTTTTTACTTCGCGTTGGTTAGAAAAAATCAACGTACGTATGAATGTCTTCGCTTTGGAGTCTTTGAATTTACAGGGAGCTGAAAGCGTATTGGAAATTGGTTTTGGCAGTGGTTCTTTGTTGGAAGCAATTTTAAAAACAGGCAAGTGTCATCATGCCTCAGGCTTAGAATTGTCTGAGGAGATGATTGCTTTTGTGAATAAGCGTTTGGCAGCACACATTCAATTAAAAACTTTGCAGCTTGCTCAAGGCAGCATTGAGCAAATACCATTTGCATCGTCAAGCTTTAGTAAAGTGGTGAGTGTGAACACGCTGTATTTTTGGTCAGATACAAGACAAGCACTGCGTGAATGCGCGCGCGTATTAATCGATGGCGGACAACTAGTGCTTTGTTATAACGCCAAACAAGATATGCAAAACTGGCCGGGTCATGTCCACGGTTTTACTTTGTATGAAGCAAGTGAAGTAGAGGATTTATTGAGTGATGTCGGTTTTGTGAATATCACGACACGTAGTTTGCAAGACCCTGTTCAGGGTTTGGTGTATTCTGTGGTAGCAACTTGGTTGCCGTCGACGATCTAAAAATACAGCGCTTAATGAAGATACATACAAAAATTCTACTGCGAGAAGATAGTGCATGTATCTTAGGTATCGAGTAAGCTTGAATTGATGTATTTTTCTTCTATCAGTTGAGATTGAAGAATATTGAACATAAAAAATCGAGCACTGGATAGGAAATTAGGAAATCAGGAAATGCAAAATGTCAATTCATAAGAGATTTGGTCAGTCCGGATTATTGTTTTTCGTTTCTTTGTTCAGCATATCTTCACAAGCTCAAGAGAGCTACGATGCGGTTTCTCCTTATCGACCTTCGGTATCTAGTCCAGCGTTGCTACCTTTAAAGGGGCAGTTAGAATTTGAGTTAGGCTTACTGCGTCTCAAGCAAGACGATGTGCGCCGTGATAGTTTGCCGTATTTATTTAAACTGGCATTCAGTAAAGAGTGGGGCGTGTTATTAGGGGGCGAGGCGCAAGTCGTGAATCGTGTAGATCATGCGGCAATGCAACGTGGTTTTGGCGACCTGAATTTGGTTTTGAAGCGGGCTTTTTTGAATGAAAATGGTAGCGCTTTTGGTGTCGAGTTCGGTAGTAAGTTCGCCACTGCAAAAGCGAATATCGGTAGCGGTAAAAATGATTTCGTTCTTAATGGAATTTACAGCCGCGATCTGGGCGCGATACATATGGATTTAAACCTTAATCTGACCCACTTAGGCGCGGTTGATACTGGTAGCGCCTCATTACAAAAGGCTTGGTCTAGTTCTTTCTCTATGCCTATCAATGACAAATGGGGTGTCACGGGGGAAGTGAGCGGCACGGTGCGTAAAGGCGCTGCGAGCAGCGCACAGACTTTGCTGGCTTTAACTTATAGTCCGCATAATCGTTTAACGATAGATTTTGGTGTGGTGAAAGGCTTGAGTAAAGGAGCGCCGGATTACTCTTTGTTTAGTGGTTTTGTGCTTCCTGTCGCTAAGTTGTTTTGAGCGATTTCAATGTTATTTAATGCTACTAATTGAGGTAGTTGATAATTTATTGCGTGTCAAGCGTGTTTTTTTACGTCACTTGGCTTATCTGAAGTCGCTATAGAATCGGTAAAGACGGGCAATAAGCAATCATTATTCGGATATTTGATAAAAAATAAAAATTTTCTAAAAAACATTTAATTTTGCCACATCTAGATGTTAATTATCTCTAAAATGTGTGACTTGTTGTCAACCTTTATGGAGTATCTAGATGTTATTTCAAGAAAAAATAGGTGTACGTGCAGTTCGCGTCGCGCTGACCGTATTAGCTGGAACTAGTCTTTTTGTTTCTTCAGCGCAAGCGCAAGAAGAGCAAAATGCGAATCAAACCCAACGTGTAGTCATTACGGGTTCAAATATTAAGCGTATCAATATTGAGGGTGTTTCTCCTGTAACGACCTTAACCAAAGAGGACATCCTCCGTTCAGGTGCAACCTCGGTATTAGACGTGATGCGTAATTTGACATCCGCTGGCGGCAATGGCGGTGAATATGCAGGTAGCAATTCCTTCCGTAATGGTGCGACCGAAGTCAAACTTCGTGGCCTGCCAACTTTGGTTTTATTGAACGGTAATCGCTTACCTATGTCTGGTTCCGACGAGTACAGTGGTTCTACCTCAGTTGATTTGAATAGCATTCCATTGTCTGCGATAGAACGCGTCGATATTCTGAAAGATGGTGCATCAGCTATTTACGGTACTGATGCTATCGGTGGTGTGGTTAACTTTATCTTGAAAAAAGACTATCAAGGTCTCAATCTTGACGCAAGCTATGGCCAAACCTCTAAAGGTGACGGAGAAACTTCCAGAGTAGCGATCGCTGGCGGCTTTGGTGATCGTGCTACTCAAAATTTCAATGTGACTTATTCGGCTAGTGCCGAAAAACGTACGGCCATTCGCGCAGTGGATCGTGCATGGACACAAAACGGTGACTTTACCAATCGACGCGGTGGTTTGATACAAGGTGGTGTTTACGGCGCAACGGGTACCGACCCAGGTACCTTGTCTTTGGGTGGCTCACAACGTATGCCAGATCCAGAATGCGCCAAAGATCACGTCAAGCCATATCCAGATGCGCCAGAATGGTTTGCTGCGCCTAACCGCAGTGCCTGTTTTTATGCCCCAGGAGAAGGCCGTAATCTGGTCGCGCCAATGACTCGCTACGGCGCCGTGGTGAACGCTAATTGGGATATCACACCAACGATTACTTTAGCTGGTAACGTGTTTTACAACCATTTTGAGACTCGCCAACTTGCTGCGCCAGCCTGGATTCAAGATGCTGATCGTTTAAACGTATTGTTGGACGAAGCCGCTACGCGGAGAAAACAAAGCATACCAACTCCGAAATTCAAAATTACAATTCTATCTCAAGCCTTCAACGGTGAAGGCACTATTTTGAGGAGAATTGATCATGAATCACGA